>CAZTAJ010000003.1:0-89362 GCA_964611575.1 uncultured Verrucomicrobiota bacterium | reverse complement strand
TACGGCCTGGCGGTGAACAATGCGACCGACGCGGCCACCGACGCGGACGGCGATGTCGGCGATAACCAGGTGGCGTCCAAGTATCCGCCCGGGTTATCGCTCGGCCACTTTTCCCAATAATAGATGGCCTGCCGCATTCTCTGTTCGATGCCGCGCGCCCACGAATCTTCGGCAGCGCAATGCAAATCAGTCTCAATTGACAGGCCGAGCCTGGGGTTGTTCGGGATCGAAAACGATGCGGCCGGGCGCGGCGGGCTCAAGACCCTTCGGCCAGAGGGGATGCACAAGGTCGTCCCGGAGGAACGACAAGTGCAGGGCGTCGGCGGCCCGGGGGGCAAACGGGCCGGGCCGGGGCTGAATGAGGTAGCGAATCCGCAATCCGCCGGGCGCGCAGGCCGGGAAGTTGCAGAACCAGTAGTTGTTGTAAACCCAGGACGCGACGAAGCCTCGGTCGCGGCGAAGCGGCCGGCGGGGGTCGCCGAAGGTGAACCCGCCGAACTGCCAGAGGACCGTGTCGCGGGCAATGATGGCGACGCTGCCGGCGGAACCCTCGACGGCGGCGCCGTGGTTCGCGAGGTAGTGGCTGCGGCAGGAGTTGGGTAACTGGTCGCGCTCGGCCATCAGCCAGCGGTCGGTGGAATGGTAATAGAAGGAGTCCTCTCCCGCACCCAGGTCGAACGGAAAAGCAAGATAGAAGGCCTGGTTCCGGGTGCAGTCTGCCTCGAGCCAGTAGTCGGCTTCCACCTCCAGCGCATCCGGGAGGAGCGGGTCGAGGCGGAAGGTCAGCGATCTCAGTGGCGACCCGGTGCGATGGAGCACTACCGCCTCGCCCCGCAGGTCGTGGACCCGTTCGACCGCTGCCGGCTGCCCCATCAGGGATCGCTCAAAGGCCTCGTCCAGCCAGACGGATTCAAACCTCGCGTCCAAGCGGGTGAACGTCTGTGGCGGGGGCAGGTATTCCCGGACCGGCGCGCCCAGGGCGTATTCCCGGGGATCGGCCCATTCCCGCCCGTCGGCCAGTGTACGCAACGAGACCACGCCGGCGCGATTCGGATCCACGACGACGGAGAGCCGGTCGTTGGCCAGGCCGACCGGGGCATCCGCGGCAAGTGGTGTCGTTGTCAAGGCGAGCGGTTGATCGTTTAGTTTGACGACGCGGCGCTCTCCGGCGGCGAGGCTGGGGATCTCGACGTGAAGCTGAGGGTTCTGTTCAAACACCCGGCGGGTCGGTTCGCGGTCGAATTGATAGAGCATTTCGTCATGCTGCTCGCGGGCGAAGTGGGCCATGCCCTTTGTCTCGCAGGCGGCCCGGGCGGGCATGGTGTGGTCGAAGGGGTTGGCGGCCAGGACCGAAGGCTCGGACGGGGTCGCGCCCCGGGCCAGCGCGGTCAGGTGATCGCGCAGGAGGGCCAGGCTGATGCCTTCCGCCGTCCAGTGGTTGATACGAATCTGGGCCCACTGCCGCTGGGTATCGGTACACTCGGGGTTGCCAACGCTGGAGTGGCTGCCAAAGGTGTGTTCGCAGGCAAGGGCAATCTCGGCGCGGGCGCGGTCCATGGTAAGAGTTCCACCGGAGACATTAGCCCACCCGTGGCGGCGGATGGCCTCGACGGCGTCGAGGCGGCGCTGGGCGCGTCGGACGGCGGCGACTTCCTGGGGCAAGGCGCCTTGTCCGAAGTTCCACGCATCCACCCAGTCGCCTTCATACGACGGCAGGCGGTCGCGCGCCGCCTTGACCTGATTCATGAATCCGGAAAGAGTGGTTAGGCGAAGCTCCAGCCCAAGATTCCGTTCGTTGAAGCGGCGGACCTGCTCGGCGACGCAGGTGTAAGGCCCGATATTCTCGACGGTACAGACTAACGAGCAGGCGAAGTCGAAAGGGTACTCGTGCGGCAGGCCGGTGAAAAGGTCGGACAGGTGGGCCGGAAGCTCTTCGGCGAGACGATCCCAGCGACAGAATCGAGACACGTTCAACAGCCCTGCGTTCCATGTGACAATGTCCCGGTCGGCAGGCATCCGCCAACGAAAGGCGCCGGGATGAGGGAATGGATTGGTTCCGAGAGCGTTGTTGTTGATGCCCATCCACAGGCCGTCCACGCCGCGCGAGCGCATCGCCTCGGCATAGGCCAGGGAGAACCCGTTGACATCGTTTGACATGGCGTTGGTCAGGGTCACTCCGAAGCGCCGTTCAAAAGCTGCGAGGCGGTCGAGCTCCCAGCGGATGTCGTCGGCCGTGTTGTGTGACGTACCGCAGAATCGACGGGCCCCGGCGTCGAGTTGGCCGCGCTGGAAGGCGGCAACCATGCGGGCGTGCTCGGAGGCAGGGCGATGCTCCACCCAGTGTTCGAGGCTGGCGAAGCACTCGACGGTCCACGCGAAGCGGCAGGGAGACGGCCAGTCCTGCGTCGTCTCGCAGAAGTCGAGGGCGCGGTCTAGGAAGCGGTCGTGGATCTCCCAGGCGACCACGGGATCGTGCGTGTAGCCGATGTCCGTGTGGGCCATGGGAATCAAGTAGAGAGTTTTGGGAATGTTCTGTTGAGTGGACATAATTCGCCTGAATTTGCGACGAGTGATCTTTCGCGCTTTTTCGGACGGCAAATTAGCGCACGGCAACTTAGCACATCAAGCAGCATAGGCAAGCGCATTGGCGACAGCGCATTGGTGATGGCGTGCGTGCTTATCAGATTGCCCGATTGCTATGTCGTGAGGGGATATCCCGCGGCCCTGTACATTTCGAGGACGTTCTCAACGGGGGTGTGTGGTTGTATGCAGTGAGTTGGACCCAAAATCAAACCGCCATCCTTAAATAGGGTAAGCCGCCGCTCGACCTCGCGCCGGACAATAGACGGCGTGCCGTCAGCGAGAATAGATTGAACGCACATCGAGCCGCAAAAGACAAGATCCTTGCCGAAATCATTCTTCAATCCCTCAATCGCCATGCCCGCTGCCGAGACTTGGACCACGTCGAGTATGTCGAGCCCAATATCAATCAACCTTGGAATCAAAGGACGAACTCCCCCGCAGACGTGCATCATCGTCAACGCGCCGTGCTTGTGGGCCAGTTCGAATCCCTTCTTGAAATATGGGGCGAAAAGCTCGTCGAACGTTTCAAGGCCGATGAGGGGGCCGCGCTGACTTCCCAGGTCCTCGCAGAAGTGAACAACATCGATTTCTCCTGCCGCCGCCTCGAGCGTGCGGCGGTCCGTCTCGTAATGGAACTGAAACCTTCGCTCCACCAGTTCGAGAAAAACGGGGTCGCGGAGCCCAATGTCCACC
This sequence comes from uncultured Verrucomicrobiota bacterium, assembly GCA_964611575.1. Taxonomy (GTDB): domain Bacteria; phylum Verrucomicrobiota; class Kiritimatiellia; order CAIKKV01; family CAITUY01; genus CAITUY01. The sequence goes on along the minus strand of CAZTAJ010000003.1, from coordinate 86,086 downwards.
ATCACCTGTTCGACGCCGCGGGTTCTGGCGATATTGTTCATGAAGTCGAAAGAAAACGGTCTGTACAGGGTTGCAAGCCCCACCTGTTTCATTTCGTGGCAATTGGCTTTTACTTTCGAATAATCAAACCAATCGGGCGATGGCCAGGGATAGCCTTTCAACTGGGAAACGTCTGTTATTCCGGCGAATGGCAGGCCGATTGCCTCGCCATACGTTCCGGCGTTTTCGCCTTCGCCGTATGATTGCGGTGCATACACCTCTCCCCAACGCCCCAAGGATGAGCCCGGAGGAAAATCGCGCAGCCGATAGTCCTTTTTTAAGTCGGGGTGGAGTGGCCCTGTGCTTGGGCCAATTCCGCCGAATACATCGCCGTTTAGCTCTCGAAACTTCTTTTGGTCGCCGTTGATCGCCTTGTAAAGTTTGGCATGGAATTCCTGGGTGCCATATTCATGTTTCATGGGTATCGAATCCCAGCCGTTTCGTCGTACGCAAGAAAAGAATCGCTCTCGTCGGGTCATGGCCTACGCTCCTGTTATGGGTTTTGGGTTTTGTGATGTGAAGTTTATGGTATAAAGGCTGGGAGGAGAATCGTGACAACGATCAATCACATGCACTATTCGATCAACGGCAGCATGCGCAGGCAGTCACTTTACGTGGGGATGTCTTCACCATGAAGGAAGTGTCGCGACTGAAAGCGTCAACGCTGGATGCGCTGCTATCGACGATGACGTTCGAGTACTGTGGCGGCGGCGAGTATGAGCTTGCCGCGCCGCTGGGTACAGGGCGGCGTCAATTCCCGCACGCCGTGGCGGCCTGGGTCAAATCCGGCCGCATCATCGTGTCGGGGCCTGGCGTACCTAAGCGGAGCATCATCGCGTCAGGAGAGGGGCTGCTCACGCCGCCAGGGTTTCCCCACCAGCTGCACTTTGAGCCGGCTGGCAAGCTGCGGTGTGTGTGGGCGCATTTCAATTGCTTCGCTTTCGGCGGCTTGGACCTGTTCGCTTTGTTCGAGGTTCCGCTTCGGATGCGTGCGGCGGCTGCCACCCAGTTTGCCGTGTGTAACCGGACCCTGTTGAAGCTTCGAGCCGACCCTGAAGCCACTCATTTCGATGCGAGGGTTTTTCGCATCAAACAATTGGAATGGGATCTGGCAAAAGTATGTTTTGGACAATGCTGTATCCATGAATCAGCCGGTGTGGCGATTAAAAAAACACAGCGGCTGCAGCCTGTGGTTCAGCACATGGAGAAAAACATGCGCCATCGCCTCGCAAACGCACAGCTCTGCGACCTTGTCGGACTTTCTGAGCCGAGGTTCAGATCCCTTTTCGGTGAAGCCTTTGGCTGTGGCCCTATCGACTATCTCATTCAATTGAGAATGAAGGCGGCCCGGCGCCTCCTGTTGTCTTCCAAGCTTGCCGTGAAAGCGATCGCGGGCGAGGTTGGCTATGACGATCCATTCCACTTCAGCAGGCTTTTCAAAAAAGTCACGGGAATGAGTCCGCGTGACTATCGAACGAGAGGCGATGGGTTTCTCCCTGATTCCCCTCTTGCATTCGACACGTCACCCTGATCCTCGCGTAAGCCTTCGGACGGGGCACGGGACGCAGGGTTGGCGGCCCATAGGCACGGCGCCGACGAAGCGGCGCCCTCCAGAAAACGTCATCGAGACCTGCGAGAGGATTCCTCTGGAGGGGCACGCTTCGTCGTGCCCGCGCAGGCGTTGAGCGCATGAGGAGTCGCCGGGCAGACGGTTCGTCCAATCCGGGTCAGACCTAGAAACTAGAAATAAGTGGGTTGACGGCCCGGGTGGACATGGGACGGTGGGGGCATGCCAAGGCCGTGGAGAATTCGGTGTACAGGGGCGAAGTGCCATGCGACGAGCCGGGGGAACGGGCGGGCGGTGGTGTTCGAGACAACGGGTGTAGGAAGCCCTCTGGCGGGCGATGGATCTCAGGATGCCGGAGCCAGGGTTTCCGTCTTTACGCAGTGCGATACAGCGTCTCGATCCGGTCGGCAATCCGGTCCGGCGTGAGGGTGGAGGTGTCGATCGGGTTGGGAAGGGCGGCGTACAAGGCGCGGCGTTTCTCCAGCAGATCGACGATCCGTTGAAAACGGTCCTTTTCCTCCAGCAGCGGTCGGTGGCGTGCCCGCGCCGTGCGTTCGTGGATGATCTCGGCGGTGGCGGTGAGACACACCACCAGGCCCGTGCGGGCATAGTCGGTGACGTTGTCCGGGTCGAGCACCACGCCGCCGCCGCAACCGACAACCAGCCCTTCGCGGGCACATAATTCCTGAACCAGTTCGCGTTCCATCCGGCGGAACTGCGGTTCGCCGTCTTCGGCGAAGATGCGCGAGATGGGTTTGCCGGCGCGTTCCTCGATCCGGTGATCCATGTCGATGAACGTCAGCCCCAGCCGCGCCGCCAACTTCTTCCCGATCGTCGTCTTGCCGGTTCCCATGAATCCCATGAGAATGATGTTGCGTTGGCTCACAGTTGCGCCTCCCACACGACCGTTCCGCCACACAGTGTGGCCATGGCCCGGCCGTGAAGCAGCCAGCCGTCGAAAGGGGTGTTGCGGGAGAGGGAGGCGAAGACCGATGGATCCACCATCCATTCGTGTTCCAGGTCAAGCAACGTCACATCGGCGACGGTGCCCAGGGCGAGGGATGGCGCGGGCCGCCCGAGGATACGCGCCGGCCCGCCGGTCCAGCGGTCGACCCAGGCCGCCAGCGGCATGCGGTGGTGGCGTACCATGATGGTGTAGGTGACGCCCACGGCGGTTTCAAGGCCGATCACGCCAAACGGGGCGCCCGCAAAACCGCGTGCTTTCGATTCGCCAGTATGAGGCGCGTGATCAGTGGCGAATGCCCCGATGGAACCGTCGGCCACGGCCTCGCGCAGCGCCCGGCGGTCGGCGTCCGAGCCGAGCGGCGGACTCATCTTGAACCGGCCGGGATCGTCCGCCCGCACGTCGTCATCCACGAGGGCGAGGTGGTGCGGGGTGACCTCGGCCGTGATGCGCACCCCGCGGCGCCGGGCGTCCCGGATGAGGCGGACGGATTCGGCGGCGGACACATGCTGGATGTGGGTTGCGCAACCGGTTTCCGCGGCCAGCCGGATGTTCCGCTCCACGATGGTGGTTTCGGCGGACGCCGGCAGGCCGGGTAGGCCGAGGCGGCGTGACCGGGCGCCTTCGAGCATGAGACCGTTGCCGGCGAGCACGGGATCCAGGGCGTGGTCCATGACCGTGAGGTTCAGCCGGGCGGCCCGCCGCATGGCGGCGGCCATCACGGCGGCATCGGGCACGGTGGACCCGTCATCGGTGAACGCCGCCGCGCCGGCGGCGGCGAGGGCCTCGAGATCGGCCACTTCGGCGCCCGCGCGCCCGCTCGTGATGCAGGGCGCCGCCAGGACGCGGATGGATCGGGCCGCGTCGGCACGGCGGGCGAGGGCGCGGACTTCATCGGGCGTGTCGAGGGGGGGCTTGGTGTTGGGCATGGCGACGATGGTGGTGAACCCGCCGCGGGCCGCCGCCCGGCAGCCGGTCAGCACCGTCTCGGCGGCCTCATTGCCGGGTTCGCGCAGATGCACATGAAGGTCCATGAGTCCCGGCACCACCACCAGGCCGCGGGCGTCGATCACGCGGGCGCCGGCCGGCGGTGCTTTCGGCGGGCTCACGATGAGGCCATCCTCGATACAGAGGGTGGCGATCTCATCGCGGCCGGTCGCCGGATCGAGTACGCGGCCATTTTGAATCCAGATCGGTTGCATGGTGGTGGCTGCTCAAGCGCCCCAATTCCAACTACGAAATACGCCAAAGGCGCGAAAATCAGATCGTCCACACCCTATGGGAGGGCGCGCATGCTGCGCGCCGCGGACGGCGACACGCCTACCTCCCAAAGAGGCCGCAAATGGGCGTTGCCCATTAAGACAGAACAATATACCGACCCTTTCCTTGACAGGAAAGGCAGAAATGGTACCTTGTCCCCCCTTTTTGTTGGGAGACTAGCCATGAAGATGACGTATACGCCTTCGAGAAAGAAGCGCCAGCGCAAGCACGGATTTCGCGGCCGCATGAAAACGGTCGGCGGCCGCAAGACGCTGTCGAATCGCCGTCGCAACGGGCGCGTGAAACTGTCGGAATAAGGCCGCCCATGCCCGGCTGACGATCGACATGAATCCTGATACCCGGCTTCGACGGACTCAGCGCCTCCGGTCGTCGGCTGCGTTTCAGGAGACTTTCGGCCAGAATAAATCCTGGCGCGGACGATTGATGGTTCTGTTGCTGAGGGCGGGGGAGGGGGCGGCGCTCCGGTTGGGGGTTGTCTCCAGTCGTGTTTCCGTCGGGAACGCCGTCCAGCGCAATCGCGCGCGCCGCCGTCTGCGCGCCGCCTTCCGTTTGAATCGTTTCCAGTTCTCCGGCACGTATGATGTCGTGCTGATTGCCCGTCGCCCCCTCCTGACGGCTTCCTGGGATGATGTCGCCGGCGAACTGCGCTACCTGGCGCGCAAGAGCGGGCTGATGAAGGCGGAGATGGGGGGGGCCTCGCCTTTGCCGGGGCCGCAGCGGACTGCGGCAACGGGAGGGCAGGGGGCGCCGACGTGATGACCCGGTTGCTGGTGGGCCTCATCCGGGTCTACCAGGGCACGTTGGCAGCGGTGTTGGGCGGTCATTGCCGTTTTCAGCCCACGTGTTCCCAATACGCCATCGAAGCGCTTCAGGCATACGGTTTCTTCAGGGGACTCTGGCTGGCGATCAAGCGTGTGGCCAAGTGTCACCCCTGGCATGGCGGCGGCATGGATCCCGTGCCCGGGAGAAAGGGCTGAGGAAAGAGGGTTCGGGGTTCAGGACTAAACGAACAACCAACCTCCAACACAGAATGTCAAAGGAATGCGATGCGCTTACTGGGCGTTGGACGTTGGGTGTTCATCTGTCTTGCCTCGGTCGCCTGCTTCCGGTAAAAAAGGACGCTCATTTTGTCCGAAAGACACGATCCACTATGAAGAAGTTCAAACGTCCCAGTTCCGATGTGCTGATCATCGCCGCCCTGTTCGCCCTGATGATGGGGTGGGGGCCGTTCTATCAGAAATTCCTTGCTCCGCCGCCGGCGCCCGTTACGCGGGTGATGGCCACGACTAATGAGGTGGCCACCGCCGGCAGTCGCACGGCGGAAGTGGCCCTGGTGGCCACCAGTCCTGCGTCGTCAGTGGTTGGTGGTGAACTCGCCGAACCAGCCCAGGCGGCGACGCCTGCCGTCGTGACGCATGCGGCGCCCGAGGAGAAGGTGACCTTGAGCAACGGCGTCATGCGCCTGACGGTCTCGTCCTGGGGGGCGGGCGTGACGGCGGCGGAATTGAGCCGCTATCCCATGACGCGCACCGCCGGGAGCGGTCCGGTGACACTCGATTTCACCAACCAGCCGGCCCTGACCTACGAGGCCCTGCCGGGTTTGGATGCGGGGAGCGATTTCATGATTGCCGTCATATCGAACGGCGCGGCGGCCCGACTGGAAGCGCAAACCCCGGACGGACTGCGCCTGGTCCGCACGATCACGTTGACGGACCGGTACCAGGTCAGGGTGGACGATGCGTTCATCAACGGCGCGGCCCCGGCGATCCTGCCGGCGCATGCCGTGACGCTGGGCTCGATGGGCTTGCTGCACGGTGAAAAAGCGGTGAGCGGCATGGACGACCTGGGGATCGATTCGCTGCCGTCCACGGGCGGCGAACGTGTCCGATTCTGGGCGCGCAAAGGGTTCTTTTCGTCCGACGTGACGATCGCGGGTTATTTTGACGAACCGGGTCGGGTCGGGCACGGATGCGTCGGGAAGCCGGCCATGACGCGTCCGTTGCCCGGTTCAATCCGGGAACGCATTGCGCGTGACATGGACTGGGTGGCGGTGAAGAACAAGTTCTTCGTCCAGATCCTGGCGCCGGCCGGCGGCGCGGCCGGCATCGACCTGATCGCGGAGCGCACCCGGTCGGCCGGGGAGACGGCGGCGGATTCGCGCTCCTGGGATCCTGTGGCGGTGCCCAGGCATGTGGCGGCGGCCGCGCGGTTCGCACCCCGTCCGCTGGCGGCGGGCGAGACCTACACGCGATCGATGAGCTACTATGTCGGCCCGAAAGAACTGGCGTCGCTCCGTCCGCTGGGCAACCACCAGTCCGAGGTCATGGACTTCGGCACGTTCCGCTGGCTGTGCGAAGGCTTGCTGTGGTCATTGAGCTTCCTGTACGGGCTCATCCCCAACTATGGCGTGGCGATCATCCTGTTGACGATCATTGTGCGGATCATCTTCTGGCCGCTCACCCACAAGGGCACGGAGAGCATGAAGCGGATGCAGGAAATCCAGCCGAAGATCACCGCGTTGAAGGAGAAATTCAAGGACAAGCCGCAGAAGCTCCAGCAGGAGACGATGGCGCTGTACCGCGAGCACAAGATCAACCCGCTCGGCGGCTGCCTGCCGATGCTGATCCAGATCCCGGTCTTCTTCGCGCTGTACAACGTGTTGCGCAGCGGCATCGAAATGCGATTTGCGCCGTTCCTGTGGATCCCCGACCTGAGCGCGCCGGAAGGGCTGCTGGCCGGGGTTCTGCCGGGCGGCTGGACGCTCAACATCCTGCCGCTGCTGATGGCGGCCACCCAGGCCTGGCAGCAGCACCTGACCCCGTCCGGCGGCGATCCGGCGCAGCAGAAGATGATGATGTTCATGCCGTTGATCATGCTGATGTTCCTGTACAGCATGCCGTCGGCGCTGGTGCTGTACTGGACCGCCAACCAGGTGCTCATGATCGTCCAGCTCCTGAGGCAGAAGCGGATGGCCAAAACAGCGGTGCCAGCGGTACGATGATGCGAAGACGGAACGACAGGTAGAGCCGGCTTTATGCCGGCTATGCGCATGGCCGGCGTAAAGCCGGCCCTACCAGAGAAGCAGCCAGTGCAGTGGTGTGTCCATGGCGCCGCGTATCGCGTTCGCATGGAACCGGAGGACCGGGGATGAACAGTCTCAGCGAATGGGCGGTTGTTGCCGGGCTGGCAGTGGCGTCATACCTGATCGGCGCCGTGCCGTTCGGCCTGCTGGTGGCGCGTCTCAAAGGGGTCGACATCACCCAGGTCGGCAGCGGCAACATCGGCGCGACGAACGTGTTCCGGTCGGTCAGTAAACCGCTGGGCGTCCTGACGTTCGTATGCGACGCGGTCAAGGGGTGGCTGCCGGCGTGGTTCTTCCCGCTTTGGGTTCCGGCGGCCGGGCATGCCCCCGCCGACCCGTCGCTGGGCGTCCTGTTTGCCGCGTTGGCCATTGCCGGTCACACCTGGCCGGTGTATCTCAAGTTCAAGGGCGGCAAGGGCGTTGCCACCAGTGCGGGCGCCCTGATCGGGATTGCCCCCAAGGCGGTCGGGCTCGGGGTGCTGGTGTGGGTGCTGGTCTTCGGGGTGTCCCGCTACGTCTCGGTGGCGTCCATCGCCGCGGCGGTGGCGGTGCCTGCCGCGGCCTGGTGGTGGCATAAGCCCGACGCCTCCCTGGTGTTGCCCGTGGCGCTGACGCTGCTGGGCGCGCTGATCGTCTGGCGGCACCGCGGAAACCTCCAGCGCCTGCGCGTCGGCACCGAGCATCGGTTCGGCAGGAAATCGGGGTGAGCGCATGAAACGTATTGCCATCATGGGGGACGGCGGCTGGGGGACGGCGCTGGGGTTGACGCTCCTGCGGGCGGGCCACCGAGTTTGCATCTGGGGGCCGTTTCCGGACTATATTGCCAGGTTGACGGCGGCCCGCGAGAACCTTGACTACCTGCCCGGGGTCGCGTTGCCGCCGGAATTGGACTTCACGGCCGATCGCGCCGTCGCCCTGAAGGGGGCCGAAGTGGTGGTCTTGGCGACACCGACGCATTTCTTCCGCGGCGTGCTGGAATCGGCGGCAGCCCTCATCCCGACCGGGGCGCAGGTGGTGAGTGTGGCCAAGGGGTTGGACCCGGCGACGGGCCAGCGCATGACGGAAGTGGCTGAAGCGGTGCTGGGACATGGCGCCGTGGCGGCCCTGTCCGGGCCGAGTTTCGCCAGCGAAGTGGCCGCGGGTGCGCCGACGGCCGTGGTGATGGCCGCGCGCGACCACGCCCTGGCAGAGGCGTTGCAGGCGGTGTTCAACACGCGCCGGTTCAGGGTCTACACCTCGGACGACGTGGTGGGGGTCGAACTGGGCGGCACGCTCAAGAACGTGATCGCCGTCGGGGTGGGGGTCAGCGACGGCATTGGCCTGGGGCACAACGCCCGCGCGGCGCTGATCACGCGCGGCCTGGCGGAAATCTCCCGCATTGGCGTGGCCATGGGGGCGCACCCTGCCTCCTTCGCCGGGCTCAGCGGCATGGGCGACCTGGTGTTGACCTGCACGAGCCGTCTGAGCCGCAACCACACGGTAGGCGAGCGAATCGGGCGTGGCGAGTCCATCGCCACCATTCTGGGCGGGATGAAACAGGTCGCGGAGGGCGTCTCCAATGCGGCGGCAGCGCGGGCCCTTGCCCGCAAGTGCGACATTCCCGCGCCCATCACCGAGGAAGTCTATGCCGTGCTTCACGAAGGCAAGGATCCCCATGCCGCCGTGGAGGCGCTGCTGACCCGCGACCCGCGTCCCGAACGGGATGGGTGAGGCATCGGGCAGCGTTCAGCGTTATGAGGTCAGCCGTTTTGACTTGCGTCAACGGACGGGCTCGATCAAGGCGCCGAGCTTCGTTACCCAGCCCGTGGTCGTGCGTTCTGCCGTGATCAGGGGCGCCTGATTGGCGACGGCCAGTGCGATGAACACCGCATCGTACGCGGTGGCGCCGTATTCCAGGGCCGTGCTCAACACAACACGCCGCTCCGGTTCGGCTACCTCCATGGGCGCGTCGAGGTGCAGATCGAAGATATCCGATGCGAGATCCTGACCGATCTCGCCCCGCGTCACCAGCGTACGCAGGACATTGGCGAACTCCCAGTAGTGAAAGGACGGCACCAGCAGTCGCACCTTGCCGTTGAGCAGGCGATCCTGCCAGGTTCTTGCCGACGCCGAGAAGCGCTCCTCCAGGTACCACGCGACGGTGACGCTCGTGTCGATGATATAGGTGCTCATCGTGTGTCGCGGTCCCGTCGAACGAGATCGTGCGCGTCGCTATGGCCGCGCAGGCGCTCGGTTTGGGCCCGAACTTTTTGCAGGCGTTCCCGATAAGTCATCCGACGCCGTTCCTCGCGTTTGGTGGCCACGTACAAAGACAACGCTTCCTGAACCAACCCTCGCTTGCTTCGAGTCGACGTGTATTTAGCCGCCTCGGCGAGCAGGTCGTCATCCATCTCAATATTGGTTCTCACGCTCAAATGATACACAAGGTGTATGATATGTGTCGATAAGTTCTATCTTCTGACCGGGCGCCTCTTTATGCTATGGGATGGACATGACTCTCCGCTTCAGAACCCTGATTCTGGCCTGCCTGGCGGCGGGATGTGCGACGGCGGCCGACCTTTTTTCCCGGTATGAAGTCATTCTCGACCGTAAGCCTTTTGGTCAGGAAGTGGTGGCGCTGCCGCCGGCTCCGGTGATTCCGCCGGGCGAGTCGATGGTCAACAAGGTCAAGATGACGGCCGTGGTCCGCGACGAGGCCGGCGTCTTGCGCGTGGGCCTTGTCGACCTCAAGGAGAAACGGAATTACCTGTTGGGGATCGGCGAGTCGCTGGGCGACATGGAAGTGGTCGCGGCGGACTACGAACTCGAGCGCGCCCGATTGCGGCGCGGCCCCGAGGATTACTGGGTGTCGATGTTCGGGGGGTCGAACCGGTTCGAGGCGGTGACGAGGGAATCGGCGGGCGAGACGCGGGGGGCGGGGCCGGAGACGAATTCGGGCGCCGCCTCCGCGTTGCCTGCTCCCGCCCTCTCCCTGGGCTCGCCGCGATCCGCGCGCAAAGGGGAACGCGATCAGAAGCTTTCCTACGCGTTGCGCCGGCTCCAGCGCGAGGCGGCCCGGCGCCGGGCGGAGGAACCGGCGCCGGAAGGCGGCCCGGTCGAGGGGCGCGGCACCAACGCCGTGCCGGGCGTGATGCGCCCTGGGCAGGCGGGGACCGGCTCCCGGGCACCCGCAGGCGACGACGTGGAGGTCGCACGGATCACGCAGTCGCTGTCCAATCAGGAGGAACTGACGCCGGCGGAAATCGCCCAGCTCCTGCAGGAATACCAGAAGAGCCTGATTCGAAGCGGCAAAACGCCGCTCGCCATTCCCTTGACGCCCGAAACCGACGCCCAGTTGGTGGAGGAAGGCTACCTCCCGCCGCCGTAGGGAGGGGCGCACTTTTCCCTTTGCACCCGCCCTCGAAAACCGACAATGTATAGGCCATGACTGCTTCACCACGATACGCCGCATGGATCGCTCCGCTGGTAGCCCTGGGCGGACTGACCCTCTACCTTCTGACCCTGAGCCAGGGACCCTATCCCGGCGAGTCCGCCCAACTCATGGCCAGCCAGTTGGGTGTCAGTCCGCTGGCCTTCAATCTGCATCTGCTGTGGGATTGGGTGTGCCGGGCGGTCGTGAGGGTGCCGCTGGGTTCCGTCGCGATGCGGCTGAATGTGGCCAGCGCGATTTGCGCGGCCGGCGCCCTCTGGCTGCTGGTCCGGCTGGCGGCGACGGCGATCTTCATCACGATCGAGATCGACGACCGGAATCGCCGGGCGGCGGCTTGGGCGGCGCGGCTGGGCGGTCTGGCGTCAGGCCTGTTTCTCGCCATCAGCATGCCCTTCTGGTATGCGGCCAACCGGTTTCATGTGGCGGCTTTCGATCTGGTTCTGCTGCTTGGGCTGGCGCATCTGGTGCTCGGTTTCATGCAGGCCCCGTCCCGCTGGAAAGGCCTTGCGCTGGGACTGGCCTACGGCCTGGGCGCCGTGGAATTTCCCTCCCTGGTCGTTTTCGGGCCGGTGGCGCTCATCGGCATTCTCCTCACGCTGTGGGCGCACGGCGAATGGCGCTGGGGCCGGGTGTTGCCGATCGCCGGCGGGTTGCTGGTGGGCCTTTTGGCCTATGGGGTGACGGCCTGGCGATTCCAGCAGTCGGATGTCTTCGCGATGACGTTTGTGGATTCCGGCTACGGACGCGCCCTGTACATGGTGCTGAGGATGCACTACGGGCTTGTGGCGCGGAGCCTGCCGCAGCTCGGGTGGCTGCTCGTCATCATCGTCGGCATCGTGCCATGGCTGGCGATGCTGATGGTCGGGCGACGGGGGCTCAACGCCGAGAAGGACTGGGGGCTGTACATCCTGCATCTCATGCTGACGGCCGTCACGCTGTCTGTGCTGTTCAACGCGCCTTTCGCCCCCTGGTCGCTCATGGGGCAGTGGCGGCTGATCGTGACCCCCTACCTGCTGCTGGCGCTCGTGTTCGGCTACCTGACGGCCTACTGGTTCCTGCTGCCCCGCATGTACATGGAGGACGACGACGATCCCTTGCATATCCGCTGGCGGGAACGGATCGGCTGGATTCCCGCCGTGCTCCTTCTGGCGGCCGTGGCGGCGGCCGGGGTGTTGAATTTCAAGTCGGCCGACGCGCGGGCGGCCGGCGCGGTGAACGGGTATGCGCGCGCCGTGGTCGAGAGTGTCGGCAAGCGGACCTGGCTGCTGACGGACGGGGTGTTCGACGATAACTTCCTGGTGGCGGCGCGTGAAGCCGGCCAACCGCTGCATACCATCAACCTTCGGTATACCAACCATGGGCCCTACCTGGGCCTTATCGGTCGGCAGTTCAACGATCCCCGCTTGCGCAGCCTTGCCTCGGTCGACCTGTTTGCCTTCCTGCGCGAGTGGATGACCACCGACGCCCGTTTCGCTGAGCAGGTGGCGTTCATGGTCCTGCCGGACCTGTGGTTGTCGGCCGGGTACCAGCCGATCCCCAATGGCGCGCTATTCAGGGGGGTGCGACAGGGGTCTGACGTTGATCCGCAGTCCTTCTGGGACACACACCAGGCCTTCTGGGCCCGGCCCTTCATCGCCGATCTCCGTGCGGCCCGCCAGGATCCGACGGTCGGCCCGCTGGCCGGCCACGCGTTACGGCAGCTCAGCATGGTCGCGAACAATGCGGGCGTCGTGCTGGAGGATCTGGGGTGGCAGAAGCAGGCGTATGAGGCCTACGGGCAGGCGCGCCGGTTGGACGGCGACAACATCAGCGCCATGCTCAACGAGGCGACCCTGATCGACCGCGGCTACAGCACGCCGGACGCCGACCGGATCCGTGCGGAATTGAAGACGATGATCGAGGGCCTCAAGTCCAAGATCCAGGTCTGGGCCCTGGCCCGCACCTATGGCTACGTGCGCATGCCCCAGGCGTATGCGGACATGGGGATGGTCTGGGCGCTCTCGGGTGAGCCCGGCATGGCCGTGGCGGGTTTTAAGAAGGCCATCGAACTGGAACCCGGCGCGCGGGACCAGTTGACCTATGGCCTGGCGGCGGCCTACCTGGCGCAGGATCAGGCCCAGGAAGGAGAGACGCTCTACCGGCGCCTGCTGGAGAAGAATCCCGCCGACACCCGCGCCTTGCTGGGCCTGGCCCGCCTGCTGGCGCTGGGCGGGAAATACGAGGAAGCCGGCGTCCTGCTGGACCGCGCGGGCAAAGCCGGCGTGTCCAAGGACCGCATCGCCATGGAGTATGCGACCCTGCACCTGGCGGCCGGCGACCTGCCGCGGGCGCGGATCGTGCTGCAGGAAATCACCGAACTCAAACCCGAACACTCCACGGCGTGGGCCATGCTGGCCGCCGTGCTGATACAGCAGAAGGACACCAAGGCGCTTGAGGAATGCGAACGCAAGCTGGACCGGATCAAGGACAAGGATTTCATCGTGCTGTTCGTCCTGGGGCAGATCGCGGTCCGGAAGGCGGATTACGTCAATGCCCGCGTGCTGTTCGACAAGACCCAGGCGCTGCGCCCCTCGAATCCGCTCGTCCTCGAACAGCTCCTGGGGCTCGATATCCTGGAAGGCCGCGAGGATCTGGCGGGGATGCACGTGCGCAGCCTCCTGTTGATTGACCCCAATCACCCCTTCGCGAACCAGGTTCTGGGGTCGCTGCAGTTGAAGCGACAGGAATTCATCCTGGCGGAGAGCTCCCTGCGCAAGAGCGTGGAACACCGGCGCACGCCGGAGGCGCTGAACGACCTGGCCTGGGTGTTGCAGGAACGCGGGTCGCTGGAGGAGGCCGAGTCGCTCTCCCGCGAGGCCATCAAGGCCAACGACATGTCGCACTCGATGTGGGACACGCTGGGCGTGATCCTCATGAAGCGCGGCGTCTTCGGCGAGGCCGAGACGGCGCTGAAGAAGTCGGTGTCGTTGTACGCGGACGACCTGGGCGTGCAGGTGCACCTGGTGCAATTATACGCGAAGAAGGGGGAGGCGAAACAGGCGGCTGACCTGGCCGAAGCCCTGCTGGCGCGCGGCAGTGAATTGTCGCTGCCGGATCGCGAAGAACTGCGCAAACTGATTCGTCGCCCGTAGGCCGGGCCGTCGAAGAGGAGCATCCTCATGGACTACGATACGGCGAAACGACGCCTCGAAACGCACGGGCAGGAGCACGTGCTTGGCTTCTGGCCGCGCTTGAAGGCGGCGCAACGGGACGCGCTGCTGCGGCAGATCGAGGAACTGGATGTTGACGCCATCGGGCGCATTCGGGCCCTGCTGGCGAATCCCGCGGCGGCGGCCCAGGCGGCGGGCGGCATCGTCCCGGCGCCCGTGGTCGAACTGACGGGCGCCGACGAGGCGGCCGCGCACGCGACGGGCGTGGAGGCCTTGCGCCGCGGCCAGGTGGGGGTGATCCTCGTCGCCGGCGGCCAGGGCACGCGACTCGGGTATGACGGGCCCAAGGGCACCTACGGCCTGGCGCCGGTCAGCGGCGCCTCGCTGTTCGAGATCCACGCGCGCAAGATCCTGGCGCTCGAACGCCGGTACGGGGCGGCCGTTCCCTTTTACATCATGACGAGCCGGGCCAACGACGCCGATACGCGGCGGTTCTTCGCGCAACACGGCCATTTCGGGCTCAACCCTGAGCACGTGCAGTGTTTTCCGCAGGGCATGCTGCCCGCGTTTCATCCGGACGGACGCATGGTGCTTGAGGCGCCGGACCGCCTGTTCACGGCGCCGGACGGGCATGGCGGCGTGCTGGCGGCGCTGGCCCGCACGGGCATGCTGGCCGATATGCGCCGGCGCGGGCTGACCACGCTCTTCTATTTCCAGGTCGACAATCCCATGGTCGACATCGCGGCCCCCGCGTTCATCGGGTTGCACCTGCGCCGCGGATCGGAAATGTCGATCAAGGTGTGCGCCAAGCGCGATCCGTCCGAGGGACTCGGCGTGGTTGTCGAGCGCGGGGGGCGTCACGCCGTGGTGGAGTACACCGAACTGACCGAGGCGCAGAAGAACGCGCGCCGGCCGGACGGGGAGTTGCTGTTCAAGTACGGCAGCGTCGCCATCCACGTGTTTTCCCTGGCCTTCCTCGAACGGGAGACGGCGGCCGGCCTGCCGCTTCATCAGGCCCACAAGAAGGTGCCGACCTGCGGCGATGACGGCGTGACGGTGAAACCCGCGGCGGCGAACGCGTACAAGTTCGAAAAATTCATCTTCGACGCGCTGCCGGACGCGGCCCAACCGCTCGTGCTGGCCTTCGCGCGGGTGGATGAGTTCGCGCCCGTCAAGAACGCCGAGGGCAGCGATTCTCCCGCGACGGCACGCGCGGCCATGATGGAGAAGGCCGCCCGCTGGCTGGACGCTTGCGGCGTGACGGTGCCGCGCGATGCGGCGGGCCAACTGACGGTGAAACTCGAAATCGACCCGGTGTATGCCAATGGCGCGGACGAGTTGAAAGCGCGGCTGCCGACCGGGTATGCCGTTTCGGGCGACGTTTGGTTGAAGTGAGTCCATGCAATCCATCCTGATCATCCTGGGCGTCGTGGCGGGTCTGGGGTTCGCCCTGTGGCTGATCCAGGCGTGGCGCGCCCTGACGTTCTGTCGCGCGCAGTGCATGGATTCCTGGGGGCAACTGCGGGCCGAACTGGCCGGGCGGCGTGAGATGATCCCCTATCTGGTCACGACGGCCAACCCGGGCAAAGGCGCGCTGGTCGATGTGATCGGTAATGCCTGCGACCTGGCTGCCAACGTGGAGGGGGTGCGCGAGAGTTCGCAGGCCGAGGCGCGCCTGGGCGCCGCGCTGAGCCGGTTGTCGGGCCAGCTCAATCAGGATCAGACCGTCGCCGCCAATGCCACGCTAAAGCCGTTGCGCGCGCGGCTGGGTGAGTTGAATGCCCGGATCGACCTGCTGCATGAGGCGTATAACCGGCAGGCGGATACCTTCAACGCCCTGCTGGATCGGCCCGCCGGCCGGTTGATGGCTTCCGTCCAACTGTTCCGGCGCATCGACCGGTTCTGAGAAGATGGCATGAGTAAAGCAATGACTCCCGAAGGCTGGCTGCCGTGGACCAAGGGCTGCTTCGTCTGCGGCGAGGCGAACCCGCACGGGTTGCATCTGCGTTCGCGCATCGAAGGCGACCGGGTGGTGATTCGCTACACGCCCCGCGAGGCCGATCTCGGCTGGCGCCACATCGTCCATGGCGGTCTATCCATGACGTTGATGGACGAGGTGATGACGTGGGCGGCGATCCTGGCGTTGCAGCGCGCCTGCGTTGCGGCGGAAATCACCGTGCGCCTCAAGCAACCGGTCCAGACCGGCCGGGCGATTCAGGTCGAGGGGTGGACGGTGGAGCGCAAGTCACGGCTGGCCGTGACCGAGGGTCGGATCGTCGATGAGGCCGGCGTGGTGCTGGCGACCGGGGCGGCCAAGTATGTTCCCATGGCGGCCAGCGACCTGCCCCTGTGCGCGGACGACTTTGTGAAGCACCCCGACGCGCTGCATTTGCCTTTCCTCGGTCCACTCTCATCACCGGCTTAACGGATTAACGGATGGAAGGACTGAAGTCCCTTGACGGAGTCGGGCCTTGCTTGTCTACTTAATAACATCATTTCGGGCGGGTTGTGGTGCCGTTTGAACCCGCCTGGCGAGCCGCACGGAGGAGAGGCCATGGACAAGACGCTCGAACGTTTTATCAAGGAAACCTGCAAGGCGGTTGGCAACGATCGCACCCGGCTCATGGATGTGGCGCGCGCCGTGCAGGCGGAATGCGGCTGCGTCTGCGGCGAGGCCCTGGACACGGTCGCCCGCGAACTGGGCCTGCACCGCGTGGAGGTGGAGAGCCTCGTGTCATTCTATGCCTTCCTCTCCGACACAACCAAGGGCAAGACAGTCATCCGGCTGTGCAACGACATCATCGACGAGTTGAACGGCTTGGACCGCGTGGTGGCGGCATTCGAACAGGAGCTCGGCATCAAGGTCGGCGAAACGACGGCGGATGGGAAGGTGACGCTCGAATATGCGCCCTGCATCGGCATGTCCGACCAGGCGCCCGCCGCTCTGATCAATGAGATCGTGGTCACCAACCTCGACACCGACCGGGCACGCACGATCGCCCGGCTGGTGCGGCAGAAGGGCGCCTCTCCGGAACTCGTCAAGACGCTCGGGGACGGCAATAACGCGCACGACCTGGTCCGGTCCATGGTGATGAACAACATCCGCCAGCGCGGGCCGGTGATCTTCGACGCCTTTGAGTCGGGGATTGCGCTCCGGAAGGCACTGGCGATGACGCCCCAGGAAGTGATCCGCGATGTGAAGACCTCGCGCCTGCGCGGGCGCGGCGGGGCCGGGTTCCCGACCGGGATGAAGTGGGATTTCACCCGCCAGGCGACAGGGACGACGCGCTACGTGGTCTGCAATGCCGACGAAGGCGAACCGGGCACGTTCAAGGATCGCGTGGTGCTGACCGAGTGCGCCGACCTGATCATCGAGGGCATGACCATCGGCGGGTACGCGGTGGGGGCGGCGCAGGGCATCCTCTACCTGCGCGGCGAATATGTCTACCTGCTGGCGTACCTGGAACACGTGCTCAAGGAACGGCGCCGCAAGAACCTGCTGGGGAAGAACGTGTGCGGCAAGGCCGGGTTCAACTTCGACGTTCGCATCCAGGTTGGCGCGGGCGCCTACGTGTGCGGCGAGGAAACGTCGATGCTCAGTTCATGCGAGGGGCTGCGCGGCGATCCCAAGAACCGGCCGCCATTCCCGGCGCAGAAGGGCTACCTGGGGTGCCCGACCTCGGTCAACAACGTCGAGACGTTCTGCTGCGTGGCGCGCATTCTCGACAAGGGTCCCGGCTGGTTCGCCCAGATGGGCTCGAAAGGCAGCCCCGGCACCAAACTGCTCAGCGTGTCGGGCGATTGCCAGCGTCCGGGCGTGTACGAGGTGCCATTCGGCATCAAGGTGCGCGACCTGTTGAAACTGGTCGGCGCCGAGAATACGGCCGCCATCCAGGTGGGTGGGCCATCCGGCCAGATGATCAGCCCCGCGGATTTCGACCGCACGATCTGCTACGACGACCTGGCCACAGGCGGTTCGTTCATGATCTTTCGCGAAGGCCGCAACCTGCTCGAGGTCGTGCGCGCCTTCAACGCCTTCTTCGAGGAGGAGAGCTGCGGCTACTGCACGCCCTGCCGGGTGGGCAATCCGTTGCTGAAGGAGTGCCTCGCGCGCATCGCGGCGGGCAAGGGCGAGCCGTCGGATCTGGAGTACCTGCAGACGCTGGGCATGACCATGAAGACGGCCAGCCGGTGCGGACTCGGCCAGACGGCGTGCAACCCGGTGCTCAGCACGCTCAAGAATTTCAGGCCGATGTACGATGCCCTGGTCAAGACCGACCCGCAGCGTTTCCAGCCGGCGTTCGATATCCGGGCGGCACTGGCCGATGCGGAACAGGCCCAGGGCCGGCCGTCGGAGATATACTGAGGGTCGAGAGACGAGGGGCGGGGGTGGCGGACGCGGGCGGAAAGAGGGATGCATCATGAGCGACACAGTAACCTTCACGATTGACGGGACGGAAATCAAGGGCAAGCCGGGAATGACGATCCTGGAGGCGGCCGACCACTGTGGGGTCTATATCCCGCGACTGTGCAAGGCCGAGGGGCTCAAGCCACGCGGGAGTTGCCGCGTTTGCACGGTGATGGTCAACGGCCGGCCGCAGGCGGCCTGCACCCAGCCGATCGCCGAGGGCATCATCGTGGAGAACGATACCGAGGCGGTCAAGGAACACCGGCGCCAGATCGTCGAGATGCTGTTCGTGGAAGGCAACCACTTCTGTCCCTTCTGCGAGAAGAGCGGCAATTGCGAGCTGCAGGCGCTGGCCTACCGGCTCGGCATCCTGGCGCCGCGCTATCCCTACACCTTCCCGAAACGCGAGGTCGACGCCTCGCATCCCGACCTTCTGATTGACCGCAACCGCTGCGTGCTGTGCGGGCGTTGCGTGAACGCCTCCCGCGATGTCGACGGCAAGACCGTCTTCGAGTTCGTGGGCCGCGGCGCCCATAAGCATATTGCGGTCGATGCCGCGGCGGGATTGAGCGGAACCAAGGCCAGTCTCAAGGATCGCGCGGCCGAGGTGTGCCCCGTGGGCTCGATCATCAAGAAACGGGTGGGCTATGCCGTGCCGATCGGCAAACGGCTGTACGACAAGGCGCCCATCGGGTCGGAGATCGAGGCGCGCAAGGGCTGAAGGGGCGCATCGGCGATTTCTGCGGCCGCTGTAGCCGCGTCGCTGCGCGACGCGAAGACACGGCGCACAGCGCCGCGGCTACAGGGCTTCGGAGAGGCGGCGCGCGGGCGCCGGGAACAGAATCAGTCAGGAGAACGAACGATGGCCAAGACCAAACCGAAAGTAGCGACCGCATCGCTGGCAGGATGCTTCGGATGTCATATGTCGGTGCTTGATATCGACGACCGCATCCTGCAACTGATCGACCTGGTCGACTTCGACAAATCGCCGATCGACGACATCAAGGAGTTCACCGGGCGCTGCGCGGTCGGCCTGATCGAGGGCGGCTGCTGCAACGAGGAGAACGTGCGCGTGCTGCGCGATTTCCGCAAGCATTGCGACATCCTCATCGCGCTGGGCGAATGCGCCATGATGGGCGGCCTGCCCGCCCTGCGCAACACGATCCCGCTCAAGGAATGCCTCGATGAGGCCTACCTGAACGGGCCGACCGTCTACAACCCCAAGCGGGTGCTGCCGAACGATAAGGAACTGCCCCTGATCCTGGACAAGGTCTACCCGATCCAGAGCGTGGTGAAGGTCGATTACTACCTGCCAGGCTGTCCGCCGTCGGCCGATCTGATCTGGCAGGCCCTGGTGGCGCTGTTGACCAACAAGCCGCTTGAGCTGCCGTACGAACTCGTCAAGTACGACTGAGGGGCGGGGGAGGGACGGCGTGTCGCCGTCCGCGGCGCGCAACATGCGCGCCCTCCCATGGGGTCGTGACCGCGTTAGACGCGGAAGAGGCCGGTGGAGTTTTCGGAGGAACGCCGAATGAAGAGCAAGAGCGAATTGAAACGGGTGATCATTGAACCGGTGACGCGCGTGGAGGGCCACGGCAAGGTGTCGCTGCTGCTGGATGAGAAGAACCAGGTCAAGCAGGCGCGTCTGCATATCGTGGAGTTCCGCGGATTCGAACGGTTCATCCAGGGCCGCCCTTACTGGGAGATTCCCGTGCTGGTGCAGCGCCTGTGCGGCATCTGCCCGGTGAGTCACCATCTCGCGGCCGTCAAAGCCATGGACCGTATCGTGGGCGGCGAAAAGCTGACGCCGACCGCCGAGAAAATGCGCCGGTTGATGCACTATGGCCAGATGTTCCAGTCGCACGCGCTGCATTTTTTCCACCTGTGTTCGCCCGACCTGCTGTTCGGGTTCGATGCCGATGTCGCCGTGCGCAACGTGATCGGCGTGGCGCGCAAGTATCCCGAACTTGCCGTGCAGGGCGTGATGATGCGCAAATACGGCCAGGAATTGATCAAGGCGACGGCCGGCAAGAAGATTCACGGCACCGGGGCGATCCCCGGCGGGGTCAACAAGAACCTGTCGATTGCCGAACGCGACGGGTTTCTGAAGGATCTGGACCAGATGATGACCTGGTCCCGCTCGGCGCTCAAACTGGCCAAGGACTACACGGCCGAGCATCTGAGCACGCTCGCCACGTTCGGGTCATTCGATTCCAACCACCTCTCGTTGATCCGGGCGGATGGCGCGATGGACCTGTACCACGGCAATCTGCGCGCCATCGATGCCCAGGGGAAGACCATCTTCGACCAGGTCGATTACCAGGGGTACCAGGACCAGATCGTCGAGGAAGTGCGCGACTGGTCCTACATGAAGTTCCCATTCATCAAGAGCCTGGGTCCCGAAAAGGGCTGGTACCGGGTCGGCCCCCTGGCGCGCGTCAACACGGCGACATTCATCGACACGCCGGAAGCCGAGGCCGAGCGCAAGATTTTCATGGCGCTGACGAATGGCAAGCCGAACAACATCACGATGGCCTATCACTGGGCGCGCATGATCGAGGTGCTGCATTCCATCGAGAAGATCCGCGACCTGCTGCACGACAAGGATCTGCAGGGCAAGGATCTCGTCGTCAAGGGCGAGCGCCGCGGCGAAGGCGTGGGCCTGATCGAGGCGCCGCGCGGGACGCTCTTCCACCACTACAAGGTCGACGAGCATGACCAGGTGACGATGGCCAACCTGATCGTGTCCACCACGAACAACAACACGCCCATGAACATGGCCGTGCAGCGGGTGGCCCAGGACTACCTCTCGGGCAAGCCGGAAATCACGGAAGGCCTGCTGAATCATATCGAGGTGGCGATTCGCGCCTACGATCCCTGCCTGTCCTGCGCCACCCATGCGATGGGCCGCATGCCGCTCATCATCGAATTGATCGATCACGAAGGACAGGTGATCGCGCAGAGGACTCGGAACGCCGGAGGCTGACCGGCGGGCGGTGCATTCCCCATGCGCAGGAAACTGGTCATCGGATTCGGCAACCCGGGCCGGCGTGACGACGGGCTCGGGCCGGCCCTGGCCGCTTGGCTGGAGGGGCGGGGCCTCCCCGGGGTGAGCGTCGATTCCGATTACCAGTTGACCGTTGAGGATGCCGAAGCCGTGGCCCGGCAGGAGGTCGTGGTGTTTGCCGATGCGTCGGTCGGCGGGAGCGAGCCGTTCTATTTCCAGCGGGTGCAACCCCGGGGATCGCCGGGCTTCAGCAGCCACAGCGTCGAGCCGGGGGAAGTGCTGGCGCTGGCCGAGGCGATCTTCGGGGCCCGGCCGGAGGCGTACGTGCTCGGGATCCGCGGCTATGCGTTCAACGAGTTCGGCGAAGGGTTGAGTGAACGGGCGCATGCCAACCTGGCGGCAGCGTCGGATTTTCTGGAGCGTGTGCTGCGCGAGGACCGGTGCGCGGCCGCGGAGTGTGGCGAGGGGGGAGAGAACAGGGTTCAGGGTATCAGGGTTCAGGCGCAACAATGCGTGGATGTGGAGCCTGCTCCGTACTGAACCCCGAACCCTGAACCCTAAGTCCCTCCGCTGTTTCCGGTTGCGGGATGCGGGGATCTGCGGTAAAGACGAAGCGATGAGGAGGCGATGACCATGAGGAAAGGCAAACACGTCATACTCTGTGTCGACGACGACCAGGATTTTCTGGATTCGATGAAGATCATCATCGAGAGCAGCAATTACATCGTCGACACGGCTAACAGCGCCGAGGAAGGGCTGCGGCGGTACAAGGCGGAACGGCCTGACCTCGTGATCGTCGACTTGATGATGGAGGAGGTCGATTCCGGCACGAACCTGGTCAAGGAGATCAAGGCGCTGGGACCGACGCCGCCCATCTACATGCTGAGTTCCGTGGGCGACGGCCTGAATCTGAGCACCGACTACTCGCAACTCGGCCTGTCGGGGGTGCTCCAGAAACCGATCAACCCGCAAGTGCTTTTGTCCGCCCTCAAAGCCAGGCTGGGGAAGTAGCGAAGCGCTGGTCCGCCTGCTGAGGCCGTGAGTCCGTGCCGATGACCGGACGGCCTCCGGCCGGAGTCAACCCGCAACCAGGGCTTCCTTGCCGAAACGGCAGCGGCTCGTCGTGATCGTCGCATCACACACACGCTAACCCTCCGATGCTCCTTCTCCTTCCTGCGCGTCCGGGCGTGTCACTCGCGATGGAAAAGAAGTATCGTTCCGGCGCGGGGAAAGTGTAGCGTTTGCATCCCGAAGCGGCCTGAATTCATGTCGGCAAGGCGTCGGGCGGCGAGGGAGGGCCGCGTCGCGAGTTGGAGAGACCGGTAAGCCGGATTCGGCAGGAGGGGGATGCCATGATGCACGTCGAGTTTGATGCGAGCCGCCCCGGCTGGCGACTGATCTGGGCGGACCTCGAACTGCACCTCGTTCTATTCCGCGGTGTGTTGCAGTCGTTGTATTTCGGGCCGCAACGGCCGGGACCCGTGACGGTGCCGGAAACGCCACATGTGGACTCCCTGTGCCAGAGCCGGTCTGAAGCCACCATATCGCTGGGCACCCGCGACGAGATGGTGGTGTGGGAAAGCGCCGAGGGGGCACGGACGGATCCGGCCCGATTCGAACTCGTGCTGCGCGCACGGGATTACCCTTTGGAGGCCAGGCTGACGTACGCGGTGGACCCGGCCACCGGCTTTCTCGAACGGCGCAACCTGGTGAGGCACACCGGGCGGGCAGGCCTTCATACAGTTGAGGGCGCGACGAGCTTTGCCGTGCGCCTGCCGGCGGACGTGAGCGCGCTGCTGTTCCTCGCGGGGGGATACGGGCGCGAGGCCCAACCGCAGCGTTTGCCCCTGACGCCGGCGACGGTCGTCCTCGAAAGCCGGAATGGCAAGACGGGCTATGACTATGCGCCTTACCTGGCCCTCGAAAGTCCGCGGCATACGTACTTGGCCATGCTTAACTGGAGCGGGAACTGGCAGATGAGCGCGCGCCGGATCGGGACGGGATGCGTGGACGTCAGTGGCGGACCCAGCGAGTGGGGGTTGGCCGAGACCCTGGCGCCCGGCGAGACTGTTGCGTTGCCCGGCGCGTTGCTGGGGTGTGTCCCGGGAGACCTGGAGGCCGCCACCGGGCGGTTGCACGAAACCCTGCGGGCGGCGCGACGCGACTCCGGACGTCCGTTGCCCACGCAGTTTTGCAGTTGGGGCGTCTGCCCGGCGCCGACACCGTCGGAACGGCTGAAGGACCATGCCCGGCGCGCGGCCGAAATAGGACTGGAAGTCTTCATGCTGGATGCCGGGTGGTACACCACGCAACGCGATGGCGCTGGCGGTGGCGTCTGGACCAGCCGCGGCGATTGGCTGCCCAATCCCGCGATGTTTCCCGACGGCTTGACCGCGTTCAGCGATTACTGCCGGGGGCTCGGGCTGCAGTTCGGGATATGGTTCGAGCCTGAAACGGTTGACGAATCGGCCTGGGTGCGCGCGGCCCATCCGGAATGGCTGCATCCGCAGACGGGGTTCCTCAGCAAGGCGTATGGCGGGCGGGTGCGGGCGCTGCACCTCGGCGTTCCCGCGGCCCGTGCCTGGGTGCGGGACCGGATTGGCGACATCCTCGCCCAGACTCGGGCAACTTGGATGAAATGGGATTTCAATATAGAGCTGGCCCAGGGCGGCTGGGCTCCCGGTCTGCCCCGCGCGTTGACGCGGAGGGACCCGCTGGCGGCCCACTACCGCGGACTTTACCGTTTGCAGGCCGAACTGCGGGAGCGGTTCCCGGAACTGATTCTCGAAATGTGTGCCGGGGGCGGGGGACGGTTTGATCAGGCCGTTCTCGCTCAAGGTCACACCATGACCCTTTCCGATGCCGCCCAGGCGCTGCCGAACTTGGCCATTCATTTCGGTCGGCACAGGATGAGCCTTCCGCTCCAGCGCAACGCCTTCCAGATGGACTGGCCGGCGAGAGACCCGCGGGGAGCGGTCCTTTTTGACGAACGGCCCGATCTTGCCTTCCGATTGAGGGTGCTGATGCTCGGCGGGATCAGCTTTGGGTATCCGTTGGAGCGGTGGAGTGCGGCCGAGTGCGATCTGGCGCGCCGGCACATCGCGTTCTACAAAGAGACACTACGCCCCCTTCTGCGGGACGGCGAGGCCCATGCGCTCGGCGCGCACCCCTGCCTGACCGGCGACGGCGACTGGGCGGCCATGTGGCACGTGGCCAAGAACGGCGATAGCGGCGTTCTGTTGGCGTTCCGCCTCGCCGCAGGCACCTCCCGCCGACGGTTTGCCCTGTGCGGTCTGGACGAACGGGCCACGTATGGTGTGGTGGACATGGACGGCGGCGAGCGGCAAGCGACAGGCCGCGTTCTGGCGGCCGGCATCGGGGTCTCCGCCCCGGAGCCATTCCGGTCGGTCCTGCTGTCGGTGCGGAGATGTGGCCCTGACCGCTGTGCGCGGGCGTTGCGGCCGGCCGGGCGCTTGAGATAGCGGGAAGCCAAGGGGTCAGGAAGCCAAGGGGTCAGGCCTTGATTAGTGATTAACCGAGTAGACGGAAGAGGTGCGAGTGCGTTAGTGTCAGCGGTAGGGCGAAGGCAGGAGGGTGCGGGATGGCGCGGCATTTGCGGCTGGAATATGAGGGTGCGATTCATCATGTGACTTCGCGAGGGAACGAGCGGAGTGACATCTTTTCCTTGGATAGGGACAAGTGTCGGTTTGTGGAGAAGTTGGCCGAGAACGTCGAGCGGCACCATGTCCGACTGTATGCGTACGTGGTGATGCGCAACCACTATCATCTGTTGCTGGAGACGCCGCGGGCCAACCTGGCCGCCTTCATGCCGCAGTTGAATACGTCCTACACCATGTACTACAATGTCCGGCATGACCGCGTGGGGCACGTATTCAGCGGGCGGTACAAGGCCAAGGTGGTGTCGGGCGACGAATACCTTCTGGCTTTGACGCGCTATGTGCACCTGAACCCGGTGAAGATTGCGGGCGTGCGGGACCGGCCGTTGGTGGAGCGGATCACGGCACTTCGTGCGTACCGGTGGAGCAGTTACGGAGGCTATGCCGGCATACACAAACCGGAAGGATGGGTGGATGTCGGGCCGTTAAGCGCGCTCGCAGGCCGGTACGCAGGGGAACGCAAGGAGGGGTATCGCGTTTTCGTGGAAAGCGGTCTGGCCGAGGATGACGGAGACCTGCGGGAGGCGATGCAACGGTCAAGCAAGGCGGTGGGGGGTTGGCGGTTCTGCCGGCAAGTGGAACGCGACTACCGGCAGCGCCGCCGCCGCGCGGGGTCGTCGGTCGATGTGGCGATGCGGCGTGTGGAAGCGGGCGTGGATCCCGCGGAGGTGACGGCCCAGGTCGCCCGGGCTTTCAAGACGGCCGCGGAAGAATTGCGAAAACGAAGGAGTCTGTCCGATGGCCGTCTGGTGGCGGCATTGTTGCTGAAGGAATTGACGGGGTTGTCGCAACGGGATATCGGCCGCCATGTCGGCCTGGGAGACGGTTCGGGGCTGGGGCGTTTACTGAAGGGGGCGGAAGGCGAACTGGCGTCACGATGGAGTCTGCGCCGCCGGTACGCCGCCTTGCGGAAGACCTTATGTGCTTAATCGCTAATCAAGGCCTGACCCCTGCGTGTCTTGACCCCTGCGTGTCTCGATGGGCGACTGACCCCGATGGGGCGCGGGGGGGTGAGTGGGGAGATCGCGCGCGAGTGTTTCCATGGAAGAACGGGTTGGAAAGCGGGAGGATAGAGTGGACAAGATGTGCGAAACCAAGTCGGATGACGGAGTGCGGGCGCTGGTTGCCCGCGAGAAGACGGCGCCTTCGGCGAGGAAACTGCGTGACCTCTATGCGGGCGTTCCGGGGGCGCCGATTTTGCATCGCGAATTCGGTTTCTACTGCCTGGAGCGCTGGTATGAGGAGGGGCTCGCCCGCGACGCCGACCTGGCCAAGGTGTTCGGTTATGATCCGCCAGGCGACTTCGGGCTGGGAGGCCTCGGTTGGTGCGAAGCGGCCTTTTCGCCCGCCTTCGATTCCCTGACGATTGAGGATCGCGGCGACTGCGAAGTCGTTCAGGACGGCGCCGGTCGGCATGTGCTGGTTTTCAAGGGGCGGCGGAACGGTTTCATGCCGGAATACCTGGACCATCCCGTCAAGGATATGAAGACCTGGGTTGAGCGATGCAAATGGCGCCTGAGCCCATCCACGCCGCAACGGTGGGAGCATTTCGACGCGCGCATGAGCCAGGCGCGCGCCGTCGCGGCCACCGGCACCATGATGGTGCAAGGGGTCATAGGCGGCTACATGTATCTGCGCAGCCTCATCGGCCCCGAGCCGTTGTTCTACGCGTTCTACGACATGCCGGAGGTCCTGCACGATTGCATGCGAACCTGGCTCGAACTGGCCGATGCCGTAACCGCCCGGCACCAGGAACACGTGACGATTGACGTCGTCTTCTTTGCGGAGGATATCTGTTACAACCATGGGCCGCTGTGTTCGCCGGACATGATGCGGGAGTTCCTGTTCCCCTACTACCAGCAGTTCCTCGCAAATGTGCGGCGGCGGCAACTGGATCGAACTCGCCACCTGTATGTCCAGGTTGACACCGACGGCCACGCGATGCCCGTCATTCCTCTCTATCGGGACGCCATCGGCATGGATGCCATGGTCCCGTTCGAGGTCGCGTCGGGCTGCGACGTGGTCGCGATCGGGCGGGAGTTCCCGGGGTTGTTCATGGCCGGCGGCATCGACAAGCGCGTGCTGGCGCAGGGGCCGGCGGAGATCGACCGCATGGTGGATCGAATCATCCCGCCGCTGCGCGCCCGAGGCGGCTTTATTCCCACCTGCGATCATGGGGTGCCCGAGGAAGTGCCCCTTCGGAGCTACCTGCACTATCGCAAACGATGCCACGAATTGTGCGGCTGAACCGGCGTGGCGGAACCGTGTCGGCAAGACCTGGGAGGATGAGTGTGGACTTGACCTTGAAAGACAGGACGGTGTTGCTCGGACTGCCCTCGTCGGTTTCGCAGCAGGACGACCCTTTGGGGACGGGCGTGTTTCTCCGGTGCGCGGCGGAGAAGCCGGCGGCCCGGCACGAATTCGAAGTGGGGCGGGCGGGCGACTGGCAGCGGTTCACCTGCACCCATCGGCATTGCCTTTTCTTCATGTCCGCCAAGGCCGGGCGCGATGTGGCGGCGATTCCGGTCGAGACGCAGTCGCTGCTGGTCGAACTGACCGGGGGCGGGTTCGCGCTGTTCCTGCCCCTGCTGGACGGGCCTTTTCGCGCTTCGCTCCAGGGGCGGTCGGACGGCGTTCTCGTCCTGACGGTCGAAACGGGCGATCCGGCGGTGGCCGGCGACGCGGCGACCGCCCTGTTCGTGGCGGTGGGCGAGAATCCCTTTGCGCTGATGGAGGCGGCGGCGCGCAGCGTCATGCAGACCATGCGCACCGGCCGGCTGCGGGAAGACAAACCGGTTCCGGATTTCGCCGACCTCTTCGGCTGGTGCACGTGGGACGCGTTCTACCAGGACGTTACCCACGACAAGGTCCGCCTGGGGTTGGAGAGTTTCACGGCCGGAGGTGTCAAGCCGGCCTTCCTGATCCTCGACGACGGCTGGCAATCCGTCGGCAAGTCGCCGACCGACGAATCGCGTTTGACGGCCTTCGCCGCGAACGGGAAGTTTCCCGGCGATCTGGGGCCGACGGTGCGCATGGCGCGCGAGGAGTTCGGGGTCCGGTCGTTTCTGGTGTGGCATGCGTTTCTGGGATATTGGGGCGGGGTTGCCGCGGCGGCGTTTCCGCAATACCGTGTCCGCGACATTCACCAGATATTCTCCGCCGGCATGCAGACGCTTCTGAGCGAAAGTCAGAAGCAGGCAATCTATATCAACGGACTTGTCGCGCCGGAAGACATTTTCCGGTTCTACCAGGATTACCACCGTCACCTGCGCCTGCAGGGCGTGGACGGGGTCAAAGTGGATTGCCAGGCCGTACTGGAGGTGATCGCGAGGGGTTGCGGCGGACGCGTGGCGATGATGCGCGTTTATCATGCGGCCTTGGAAGGGGCGGCGCAAACGCAGTTCGGCGGGCGGCTCATCAACTGCATGTCCTGCTCGAACGACATGATCTTCAGCGCCCTGAATTCAACCGTGACCCGGTCCTCGACGGATTTCGCGCCGAACGATGGGTCCTCGCACGGAAAACACCTCTATGCCAATGCGCTGGCAAGTTTCTGGATGGGCGAATTCGTCCTCCCGGATTGGGACATGTTTCAGTCCGGCCATCCATCCGGCGCTTTTCACGCGGCGGCGCGGGCGATTTCGGGTGGGCCGGTCTATGTGTCGGACAAGCCTGACGCA
This sequence comes from uncultured Verrucomicrobiota bacterium, assembly GCA_964611575.1. Taxonomy (GTDB): domain Bacteria; phylum Verrucomicrobiota; class Kiritimatiellia; order CAIKKV01; family CAITUY01; genus CAITUY01. The sequence goes on along the minus strand of CAZTAJ010000003.1, from coordinate 57,802 downwards.
CACGATTTTACGCTCCTGCGGAAACTCGTTCTGTCCGACGGCACCGTCCCGCGAACCCTGCGGCCCGCGCGTCCGACGCGGCGATGTCTCTTCCTGGACCCGACGCGGGATGAGTGCCTGCTGACGGTGTTTTCCCGGAATGGATTCTCGGGGGTGATCGGCGCCTTCAACTTGCACGCGCCGGATACGGGGAAGGAGATCGCCGGCGCGATCCGCCCCACGGATGTGGAGGGGCTCTCGGGCGACCGGTTTGCCGTTTATGCGCATCATTCTGGAGCCCTGGTTCCGCGGGTGGCGGGAGAGGATACTCCGATCGTTCTGGGGCCGTTGGGATGCGAGGTGTTTACCGTTGCGCCGATCGTTGACGGATTCGCTCCCATCGGGCTGACCGACAAGATCAACAGCGGCGGAACGATCCGATCCCTCCGTGCCGGGCGCAGTTGGGTGGCCATCGAACTGCGGGATGGCGGCGAGTTTCTGGCCTGGTGCGAACGGGCGCCGAAGGAAGTGCGTGTGGACCGGTCGCCGGTCGAGTTTCGTTGCGATGGGCAGGCCCTCAGGGTTCGAATTGCCGCGTCCGGGCAGCACGAGTTGGAAGTAATGTGGTAGTTGACCCTCGGATGCCGAGATTGCGATGGACTCGTCAGTGTGTTTTCACAGTTGTACGGCAAGGGCGACACCGACACGCTTCATCATCGGGATTGCGTTCCCGGTTCTGTTTTGGCACCGTTCGCTCGATGAAAACGCAGCGTTTGTCGGGTTGCCTTGAACGCGATTCCGCAACGGCGAGCACTCCGATCTCGTACCGGAATGGAACAACCCTGGGGGAGGAACACGTCATGAGACGGTGTCACACAGGCTGGAAAGGGATGCTGCTGGGCGGGGTTCTGCTGGCGACGGTGTGGGCCGCAAGCGCGGCTGAGCCCGCCTTCATCCCACGGATGCGCATCCCCAAAGTCGTGAAGCCGCCAACGCTGGACGGCGTCATCCAGCCCGGCGAGTGGGCCGCGATGAGCGCCTTCACGGGCTTTCAGGACTACCAGATGCGGGTCGCCCTGCCGGTCGAGTTCCAGCCTGTCTGGTGGATGGGATACGATGACCAGTATCTCTATGTCGCCCAGCGCTATCCGCTCTATCCCAAGGGCGCGATCAAGGCGGCCATGAAGCTCGGCGACCGCGGCGGCATCGCCCAGGAGCCCGACGCCATCCTGTCGGATGACCACGTTGAGATCCAGATCTGCAATCTGCCCGACCGCGGCATGGCGCTCAACAACTACTTCTACAAGATCATGGTCAACCCCTACGGGGCCGTCGTGGATCACCGGCCGGAGTTGAAGGTCGGCTGGTACGGTTTCGAGTGGGAATCGGGCGCACAGGTCAAGAGCAAGGTCACCGATGACGCCTGGACCTTCGAGATGGCCGTGCCCTTGCGCAACCTCGGCTACAAGGGCCCCGTGCCGGACGGTACGCGCTGGTTCATGCAGTTGGCCAGTGCGCCCACGTCCGAGGCGTACTACTTCGCCTGGGTCCCGGTCGGCTGGACGGTGTTCGATCTGTTCCCGGAGATCGTCTTCGATGCGACGGCGCCCGCCGTCCAGATGCCCGCGCTCGGCGAATTGATGGACGGCAAACTCGATCTGCCGATCGAGGTCACCGCGGCGAAGGCGGGCACGGTCACGGTGACGGTTGAGGTAACCGATGCCACGAACGGGCCCCTCTTCCGGAAGGACGTTCAGGTGGAGGCCAGGCCGGGCGCGACCGCCCAGGGCCGCATCACGGCGGACCTGCCCATCGTCGCCGATCCCGTCTTCAAGTGGGGCGGCGTACGCGGCGCGCCTTACCAGTTGCGCTACCAGGCGGCCACCACCGACGGCCGCGTGCTCTACGAAAACAGGATCCCATTCGTCAAGCGGCCCGCCGACCTGAAAGCGCTGCTGTACGATGCCCTGGCCGCCTCCAAGGGCAAGGCCGGCGAGCCCCAGCTCAAGACCGTTTACTATCACACGGCCCGTCAGTTGGAGGTGTTCGTCGACACGGACATCCTCGGCATTACGCCGGTTCTCCGCGCCGCCACCCGCTACCGCGTGTTTGTCCGGAACAAGGCCGAGAGCAAGCCCCGGGTTGAAGCGCACGACTACATTCTGCCCAACGGCGCCGGCCACCTGGTGATCGGCTTACCCGCGCTTGAAGACGGCGATTACGAGGCTGGAGTGGAAGTGCTTGGCGAAGGCGACCAGGTTCTCGCCTCCAAACTCGATCCCTTCACCGTGCGTCCCTATGCCTGGCAGCTCAGCCAGGCAGGCACCGAACCGATCGTCGTCGCCCCCTTCACGCCCCTGGCGGCGGCCGGCAGGTCGCTGAGCGCCTGGGGCCGGACCTACACGTTCGGCAACGACGCCTTGCCCGCCTCGCTCGTCTCGCAGAATCAGGAGATGCTGGCCGGGCCGGCGACGCTGACCGCCCGGATCAACGGCAGGGACGAGGTTCTCACGCCGCAGAACTGGCCCACGTGGACGACACGCTCCGGCCACACCTGCACCCTGGCGGCCCAGAACCGCCTCGGCCCTCTCGCCGTAAACGTGGAAGCCAGCACCGAGTACGACGGCACCATGCTGTACGCCCTGACGTTTACGCCCGTGGCGCCGTCTCGTGTCGACCAGATGGATCTGGAGATCCCCCTGCAGGGCATGGACGGCTACATGCTCAACCGCTCCGGGCGGGACGTCACGTACGGCGCGATTCCCGATAAAGACGGCGCGTTCTGGGATTCCTCCAAACTGGCCACCTGTCCCAACGTCGTCGGCACTTTCCTGCCGTTTGCGTTCGTGGGCGACGGCGAGCGCGGACTCTGCTGGGCGGCGGACTCCGACCAGGGCTGGATGCTCGACGACGCCAAACCTTCGTTCTTCCTCGAGCGGCGGGGCCAGGCCGTGGTGTTGCGTGCCCGGTTCTGCAACCAGCCGACCCAGCTTTGGGCCCCCCGCACGATTCGCTTCATGTTGCAGGCACTGCCGGCCAAGCCGCTGCCGCCGGACTATCGCTATCGCGCCTGGGGCTACGGGCAGGTCGGCGCGCTGAGTTGCTTCTGGGCCTACGGCACCGGTCCGGTGATCAGTTTCTACAAGCCGGAACACTTCGAGGTGTTCGCGGACCTGATCCGCAAGGAAAAGGCGGAAGCCTGGCGTGCCATTACCGCCAAACCCGGCCCGCGCCACGCCCCCCTGTCACGCTGGTATGTGGCGACCAATACGAAGGGCCTGGCTGAGCCGGACTACGACACCTATTCCGGCGAATGGCTGGGCACGACCTGGAAGAAGCCCCAGCCCGAGGCCCACTACGTCAATGCCACCAACGCGTGGACGGTCTTCCGCGAGCCGCGCCAGCAATGCCGGGCGTATGCCGACCTGGTGCAATCCACCGTGGACTGCCGGGTCCACAACTTCGACCAGCAGCAGAAGCAGTGCGACCTGAACGGTTACTGGTGGGACCACGACCGCTTCTGGTCGTCCGGCAACCTGATCAAGGGGACGGCCTACACCCGCGATGACGGCACCGTGCAGGGAACCTTCAACATCGGCCTGATGCGCCAGATGATGAAACGCATGGCCACCTGTGCGGAACTCAATGGCGTGAGGCCCTGGCATGGCTACTACGCCCCGAACAACGTCGGCCCGATCGGCGCCTTCATGCAGTACAACTGGGCCGTCGAGTCGTTCTGGTATATGCGCGGCAAGGACCTGGACCTGTTCGACAACCTTAATGCCGGCATCGCCGGGATGAAGGTGCTGGCCGGCCGCTACACCGGCAACCCCACGCTGGTGACCTCCCTCACCTGGGAAAGCGGCTACCCCGGTCTGGACACCGACCTGAAGCGGTATCCTTTCCAGAGCCGCTCCGTGCACGGCGCCTGCCTGCTCATGGATATCGGGGTAACGGAGGGCCGGACGAGTCGCGACGAATACGCACGGCTGTACCAGTGTCTGACCGACTTCGACTACTTCAATGCGGCCGTCGCGTGGGTGCCCTTCTGGCGCAGCGGCGACCTCGTCAAGACGGGCCGCAAAGACGTGGTCTGCACGGTCTATCGCCGCACCCTGCCGGGGATCCCGCGCGCGGCGCTGCTGGTCGTCTTCAACACCGGCGACAAGGAGGCTGCCGTCAACCTGGCCACGGCCGACGCGACGCTTATCGGACAGGCCGGCGCCAGGCTGACGGATGTCGAGGCGAAGACGGCCATAGCGCGGAAGGGCAGCGACTGGGCCGAGATGGTCATCAAGCGGCACGACTATCGCCTGCTGGTGCTGGAGTAGAGGTTCTGGATTCATAATCGGCGTCCCATGGACAAGGCGCAGTGGCAGAATTTGCAGGCGGTGGCGGACGAGGAGACCCAACGGCTCCTTGGCGAACTGCCCCCGGCGATTCGCGAGGGGATCCGCGGCATACCGATCGTGTTCGAACAAGTTCCGAGCCGCGCCATGGTCGAGGAGGGACTCGATCCCGATCTGTTGGGACTCTTCGTCGGCGACGCCTATGCGGACCCCGGCAGCGATGCCTTGCCGCCGGAGATTCTCCTCTTTCTCGTCAACCTGTGGGATGATGCCGACGGCGACGAGGACGAGTACCGCCGGCAGGTGCGGATCACCCTGTTGCACGAAATCGGACACTACCTGGGCCTCGGTGAGGACGGACTGGCCGAACGGGATTTGGCGTAGTAGGGCATAGGGTCAAAGAGGAGAGGGCTTAGATGAAGACACAGAAGCAGGGAGCGAAATCCGTGTGGTCGTTGGCGGGCGCCGCGGTGGTGGTGGACCGGAACGCGGTGGAAGTCGTCCGGACTGCCGGCGGCGAACTGGCGCGTTATCTCTACCTGCTGACAGGGTGGGTCTCGCCGGTCGTGCCGCGTTTGCCGTCCAAGGGCACGTGTGTCGTTCTCGACCGCACGCTGGCCGCGGGTTTCGGCGTCAAGGCCGATCCGGCGGCTCTCGGGACGCAGGGATACCGGCTGGCGACCGTGGGAGCTGGTGCCCGGCGCTGTCTGTTCATCACGGCGGCTGAGCCGGTGGGCATTCTCTACGGGGTGTACGGTCTGCTGGAACGACTGGGGATGGGGTTCTACGCAGGCGGCGACACGTTTCCGGAACGTCCGGCGCCCGCCGCTATCCCCGCCGGCCTTGACGCGGTGGAACGTCCGGCCTTCACGGTGCGCGGCAACATGCTCCACTACAACTTCCTTTGCGGCACCACCGACTGGGGCGCGGCGGACTACAAGTTCTACTTCGATCAACTGGCGCGGATGCGCGGCAATATGCTGCTCATGCACTGGTATGACGACGAGCCCGGCGCGGCCTATCAGTGGCGCGGCGAATACAGGACCGGCGGCGTCACGCCCAATTCCCTGACGAAACCCTGGGGCGCGGTGGCCTCGCTCCGCACGTCGGAGTTTTCGTTTGGCGCCGGCCGTTTCTTCGATGAGGAGATCTACTCAAGCCCGGCGGGCGAGGATCTGCCAGACCTTCTGACGGAGATCAAACGCACGGAGGCGCTGTTCCGGGACGCCACGCGGTATGCCCGGGGCGCGGGCATCGAGGTGGCCGCGGGATTTGAGGCGCCGCGCGAGGATCCCGCCTGTCGGGAGGTCGAAGCGCGGTTCAAGGCCCGTGTCACGCAGTTCCTGGAACGCAATCCGTATATTACGCGCTTCGCCCTGTGGGAGCACGAGGGAGGCGGCTGCGTGGGGACCCCGCCTCCGCCCGCCGGCTCGCCGGGCGCCGCCCTTCTGGCCGGTCGTCGCGCGGACTTCGCCTACCTGGGCAACGAGCAGAGAGTGTGGGAAGCCATCCGGTTCGGACGATTCGCCGAGATCGCTTTCGATGTCCTGGCGCGCCAGGCGCCGCGCGTGAAGCTCGTTCTGGTGGGCTGGGGCGGCGACCGCTGGATGCAGTTTGCGGATTACTGCCTGGGCTATGACAAGCTGTTGCCGGCCGGCGTGGCGTTCACCTGCCACGATAACATCGATGCCTCCATGGGGCCCAACGTCAGCACGCCGTGGGGGCAACTTCCGCCCGGGCGCGAACGCTGGGCCATGCCCTGGGTGGAGGGCGACATCGACGAGTGCGCGGTGCGTCAGCCGAATGTCGAGTCGCTCGGCCTGCTCGCCCCCGATGCGCTGAGCAAGGGATGCCAGGGCCTGTTGACGCTTCAGTGGCGGACCCGTGACGTGGAGGAGGAGACGGGCTATATAACGCAGTTCGCCTGGGATACGAAACTCACCCCGGATCGCTTCTACCGGCGTCTTGCCCGTTGTGCGTTCGGCCCCGATCAGGAGAAGCGCATGGGCCGGCATCTCGCGGTTCTCCAGCGGCTCGGGTCGCGGTGGACCGGCGTGCGCGGCACGGCGGAGTGCAGTCAGATGCGCTGGTGCGGCTGGGTCCCGCATTACCCGTTCGAAGTGGATGGCAAGGCGGCCGCGTTTCTGGCAACCAAGGCCGAGGCCGCGGCCAAGGCGCTGGCCCAGGTGCCGGTGTCAGCCGATGCCGAGGCGGCCTTCCATCTGCTGCCGCAGGACGCGCAGGAAGCGGCGGTGCGCGAGGACCGTGCCCGGCTCGGCGTGAGCGACCTGGAACAGGCGGCGGCCCGGTTGCATGCGCTGGAGACGGAGACCGATGAGGATCGGCTGCGGAAAGAACTGGCGGACATCGAGGAGTCGGTCTACGCCATACGGCCGAAGCTGGTCGCCCACGGAATGACGTCCCGTTCGTACCAGGCGATTGACGGCTTCCTGATCCCCCTTCATCACCTGAAACGCAATGCCGGCGCCAAGCGGCACATGGCAGCGGTGCGGGTGATCCGCCGCGATCTGGATCGGCTGGCGGCGTTGTACGGCCGGCAGAAGCGCGTGGCCCGCCTGGAGCGGCTGGACTACCTCGCCGCGACCATGGACATGGTGTTGGCCTACGATAGGGCGGCGATGTTGCTCGCGGATGGCGAGCCAGCGGAGCAGGCGCTCGCGGAAGCGGCCCGGGAGAAAGAGGGCGGAAACGCTTCCGGGGCCGCCACCGTGGCGGCCCGGGCGTATCGGGACATCGTGGCGGCGGGGATGAATCGCGCCGTGGCCGCCCTGGCCCGGAAACTCACCACTCGCTGCGATTTCGGGACATTGGCGACGTTCAGCGTCAAGCAAATGCCGTACTACTGGCGGACGATCGGGCGGCTCGAGGAATTCCTGCCTGCCGTACCGCCGCGTGAAGTGCAGGTCAGGGGCGGGGCCAAGGAAGTCTGGATTTCCTGGACCCCGGGACCGCGCACGGCCGGACAGAACCTGTACCGGAGACGGGCAGGGAAGGGCACCTGGAAACGGGTGAGCCGCGCGACGCTGGCCGGCGGCTGCAAAATGTTCGTGGACTGCCCCCCGGCAGCGGGCGAGTATGAGTACGCGGTCAGCGCGCTGGATCAGGACGGTTGGGAGAGCCCGTGTTCGCATGTGGCCCGGACCGCGTACGGTCGCATGAAGGATGGCCCCCGGGTGGTTGCCTGCAAACCCTTCACCCGTCTCGCAGCGAATGACGATCTGGCGGTGCGTGTGGTGGCCCTGTCCGACCGGGACATCCGGTCCGTTGTTCTCCGCTGGCGCGTGGCGGGCCAGCGGGCATGGCAAGCCATACCGATGACCCATCGATTTCGCCAGTCGTACACGGGCGGGGTGAGCGCCGGCTTGATGTCCGGGGGAACGGTGGAGTTTTTCGTGGAGGCGACCGACGGTGACGGCCGGCAGTCCGTGTGGCCGGCGTCGGCGCCGGCACTTCCGTGGAGCGTGTCCATCGCGACGGCGAAGTGACGGCCGCCGGGTTCGTGGCCGGGGAGGACGGCCAGCGCCATTGGGGAACATGAATGGAGCTCAAAGCCCAGACGCAACTAAGCCTTTTCGCGCCCCGCTGGACGGCGGAACGGATGGAGGCGTGGCTGACGGCCCAGAGCGGGCGCCTTGTCCGGGTGGTATTCACCCGCAACCGCGCTTCCATGGTGTCCATGCGCTTCGATCCGCTCGGTGTGGTGCGCCTGCGTGTTGACCGGGCCTTCAGCCAGGCTCCCGACACGGTGCTTGACGCTCTGGGCCGTTACCTGCGCACGCGGGATGCCGCGGCCTGGCGCATCGTCTCGCATTTTGCCGGCACCCTGACGCCTGCGCCGCGTTCGCCGGCCTCGCGCCAATTGCTGACGCGCGGACGAGTCCATGACCTCGCCATGATCCGGGATCGCGTGAACCATGAGTTCTTCCAGGGGCGATTGGCGTGCCGGATTGGCTGGGGCGCGCGCGGGCGGCGCCGCCGGCGGGCACGGACCCGAACGATCCGTTACGGATCCTACGTCAAGTCCCAGGACCTCGTGCGCATCAACCCGCTGCTGGACGACCCGCGAGTGCCCGTCGATTTCGTCAGTTACATTGTCTTTCACGAGATGCTGCATGCCGTGGTGCCGTCTGAATCCGGCGTCCGGTGTCGGCATCATCATGCGACCTACCGCCGGCTGGAGCGACGGTTTCCCGATTTCGAACGCATGCAGCAGTTGTCGGCGGAGTTGGTGAATGTATTAGCGAGGTAAGGGAGGGTTCAGGGTTCGGGGTTCAGGGCCTAATCGTAACCATAATCGCGATCCTAATTTACGGGGCAGCCCATGAGGATTGCGACTATGATGGCGATAAAGGCCAGACATTCGTCATGCTCTCTTTCTGAACCCTGAACCCCGAACCCTGAGTGATCACGAGGAGTTGAGCATTGTCGGAACCTGTCGTCAGACACACCTACGATCTGCGCGGCGTCGTGCAGGGGGTCGGATTCCGTCCGGCGCTGTACCGGCTGGCGTGCGATGCCGGCCTCGGCGGCTGGGTGCAGAACCGTGCCGGCGTGGTGCGGCTCGTGCTCGACGGGCCTGCGTCCCAGGTGACCGGATTCATGGCCGCGCTTCCGTCATGCCTTCCGCCGAATGCCCGGCTCGATACGGTGACCCGCGTGTCGGCTGAATCCCTGACGGGGCCCGCCCGCCTGCCGTTTCGGATCGTGGCGAGCGTGAGTCCCGACGCCGCCGACATCGTCATCCCCGCCGACCTGCGGCTGTGTGCCGATTGCGCCCGCGAGATCTTCGATCCGGCCGACCGGCGCTACGGCTATCCGTTTACGACCTGCACGCAATGCGGCCCGCGGTACACGGTGGTGACCGCCATGCCGTACGACCGTGAGCGCACAACCCTGGCCGCCTTCCCTCTTTGTCCCGCGTGCCGGACGGAATACGAGAATCCTGCCGATCGCCGGTTCCATGCCGAGAGCATGGCGTGCCCCGCCTGCGGTCCGCAAGTGACATACGCGGCCCCGTCCCACCCAACGGTGCGGGGCGGCGGGGCGATTCCGGCGGCACGCGCGGCGCTGCGGGCGGGCCGGATCGTGGCCGTACGGGGCCTCGGCGGGTATCTGCTTTCGGCCGACGCCTTCAATCGCGCGACGCTGCAACGGCTCCGCGACTGCAAACGGCGACCGCACAAACCGTTCGCCGTCATGGCGCGCGACCTGGCCGCCGTGCGCCGTTTCTGCCGGGTTCCCCGGGCAGCGGCGGAACTGCTGGAATCGGCGGCGGCGCCGATCGTCATCCTGGACGTGCTGCCGGACGCGGTCGGGGCGGGGCGCCTGCCGACGGACCTGCTCACCCCAGATGCCCGGACGCTGGGCGTGATGCTGCCCACCACGCCCTTGCATCGACTGCTCGCCGAGCCGCTGACGGGGGACCCCACTCCGGCGTTCGACCTGCTGGTGATGACCAGCGGCAATCGTCGCGGCGAGCCGATCGCGTTGGGGAATGCCGAGGCGCACGAACGACTGGCGGGCATTGCGGATGCCTGGCTGACGCACGATCGGGACATCACCTTGCGCAACGACGACTCGGTTTGCGCGATGCAGGGCGATGTGCCGCAGGTCTGGCGGCGGGCTCGCGGGTATGCGCCGGAGCCCGTGGCGCTGGCCTGGTCTCTGGGTCGGCCGGCCCTCGCCATGGGGGCCGACATGAAGAACGCCGTCGCGCTGGGTTACGGCAACCGCGTGGTGCTGTCGCCGCACATCGGCGATCTGGACACCCCTGAGGCGTTGGACGGGTTCGAGACGGTGGTGCGGACGCTGCCTGAGTTTCTGCGCAAGTCGCCGGAAGCAGTGGCGGTGGACGCGCATCCCGACATGCAATCGGCGGCGTTCGGCCGTCGTCTGGCGCGGGCGAGCGGTGTGCCGGTCGTCGAGGTGCAGCACCACCACGCGCACGCGGTGGCCTGCCTGGCGGAGCACGGGTATCGCGAAGGGCTGGCGCTGGTCATGGATGGGACGGGGTGGGGTGCCGATGGCACCGTGTGGGGCGCCGAATTGCTGGCCGTGAATGAAACGGGGTTCCGGCGGCTCGCGACCTTCGCGCCTGTCCCGCTGCCGGGTGGCGATGCCGCGGTCCGGGAACCCGCGCGCCAACTCGTGGGCCGCTGGGCGACCGCGGGCATTCCGCTGGTGCCGGAACGCCTGGCAGCGTTGGGCGTCGGGGAGATGGAAGCCGGCGTCTGGGCGATGCAGGCGCAACAGGGCGTGAATGCTCCGCTCTCGCGGGCGGCCGGTCGTGTCTTCGACGCGGTGGCCGTCGCGCTGGGAGTGGCGCCCCGCGTCATTACTTACGAAGGGCAGCCGGCGATTCGGCTCGAAGCAGCGGCCCGGGCCTGTCGTGAGACCCGGTTGCCCGACGTGCCGTTCGAAACGCGCGAGGAACAGGGCCTGTTGGTGGTCGACTGGGCCCCGGCCTTTCGTGTTCTCTCTGACGATCCCACGGTGCGTGACCACGCACCCCTGTGGGCGTTAGCCTTCCACGTCGCGCTTGCGAAGGCGGCTTCGCAAATGATACAGTCAAAGTGTCATTACTGTAGGCAGCGGAGGGTGGCCTTGAGCGGCGGCGTGTTCATGAACCGCATCCTCAACGAGTTGCTCGTGACGGACCTGGAATCGGCCGGCTTGGAGGTCTTGCGGCACGGGTCCACGCCGCCGGGGGACGGGTGCATCGCGTTGGGACAGGCGGTGGTGGCGGGGGGCTGAAACGATGTGTCTGGCGGTACCGATGAAACTTGTGGAACTGCGCGCCGACGGAACGGGCGTCGCGGAGTTGGACGGCAGTCGTCATGAGGTCGACCTGTCGCTGGTGCCGGGCGTGATGCTGGGAACCTACGTCATCGTCCACGCGGGGTATGCCATTGAGAAGATGAACCAGGCTGAGGCGGATGCCGTGTTGCAGTTATTCGACGAACTCAGCCGATGAAATACATCGAAGGCTTCAGAAATCCGGCGGCCGCTGCGGCAATTCGTGTGCGCCTCGATGAGGTCGGCCGGACGTTGACGGCGGCCGGGCGCCGGGTGGCCATCATGGAGGTGTGCGGCAGCCATACCATGGCCATTGCGCGTTACGGCATCCGCCAGGTCCTGCCCGGGTGCGTGACGCTGATCAGCGGGCCGGGCTGCCCCGTCTGTGTCACGCCCACGCAATATGTCGATGCCGCCGTCGAACTTGCCGGCCGCGGCATCTTGGTCGTGACGTTTGGCGACATGTTGAACGTCCCGGGCTCGGAGACGACGCTGGCCGCCTGTCGCTCGAAGGGCGGCCGGATCGAGGTGTGTTACAGCCCGGCCCGCGCGATCGAGCTGGCGGCGGCGGAGCCCGCCACCGAGGTCGTCTTCCTGGCCATCGGCTTCGAGACCACCATCGCGCCGGTGATCAGCATGCTCGACACCACCCTGCAACGCGGCTTGCGCAACGTCTCGTTGCTTACGGCCTTCAAACTCGTGCCCCCGGCGCTGCATGCCCTGCTGGCTGATCCCGAGATTCGCATCGATGCGTTCCTGTGCCCCGCCCATGTCAGCGCCATTATAGGGGCTGACGCCTACCTCCCCTTTGTGGAACACTACCGCGTGCCGTGCGTGATTGCCGGGTTTGAGCCGCTGGACATTCTCTACGGCGTTGAGGGCATTCTGCAGCAGGTTGCCGTGGGCGAGGCGCGTGTGGATAACCGGTATGCGCGGGTCGTGACCCAGTGTGGCAACGCCCGCGCGCAGGAGTTAATGGCGCGTTACCTGGAACCGGTCGACGCGGCCTGGCGGGGAATCGGCACGATCCCGGCCAGCGGGCTGGGACTGCGCGAGGCGGTGGCCGGGTATGACGCCGAACGTCGGCACGGCGTGACCGTGGCGCTGGGGCGTGAGAACCCCGCCTGCCGCTGCGGTGACGTGCTCAAGGGAAAACTGCGTCCGCCGGAGTGCCCGCTGTTCGGGACCGCCTGCACGCCGGATCGTCCCGTGGGCCCCTGCATGGTGAGTTCCGAGGGGACGTGCTCGGCGTATTTCAAGTACATGGAATGAACACTGAAACCATCCAACTGGCGCATGGGGGCGGCGGGCGGCTTTCGCGCGAGCTGATCCAGCGCGAGATTGTGAGCCGGTTTGGCGACGGTCCGTTGCGGGGCCTGCCCGACGGCGCCACCCTGCCTGTGCCGCGCGGTCGCACCTTCGTGTTTACGACCGACAGTTTCGTGGTGCAGCCGCTTGAGTTTCCCGGCGGCACCATCGGCGATCTCGCGGTGCATGGCACGGTGAACGACCTGGCCGTGTGCGGCAGCGTGCCGCGCTGGTTGTCGCTCGCGCTGATCCTGGAGGAAGGGTTGCCGCTCGATGTGCTGCGCCGCGTGCTCGATGCCGTGCGTGATGCGGCGACGGCGTGCGGGGTGGCTGTGGTCACCGGCGATACGAAGGTTGTGGCGCACGGGCAATGTGACGGCCTCTACATCAACACGGCCGGCATCGGCGAGCGGATCGAGGCGTTTACGCTGGGAGCCGACCGGATCGTCGAGGGCGATTGCGTGCTGGTCAGCGGGCCGCTGGCGGAACACGGCATGGCGGTCATGGCGGCGCGGCAGGCGATCGGGATTACGCAGGGGCCGGTCAGCGACACGGGGCCGGTCCATCGCCTGGTCCAGGCCATCGAACCGCTGGCGGCCGGCGTGCGGTTCATGCGCGACCCGACGCGCGGGGGGCTGGCGGCTGTGCTGAATGAAGTCGTGGAGGAGCGTCCCCTGGGCATTCTGCTGCACGAGACGGCGATCCCGTTGTCGCCGGCCGTGCGGGCCGTGTCGGACATGCTGGGGCTCGACCCGCTGCACGTGGCCTCCGAGGGGCGGATGGTGCTGGTGTGCGCGCCATCGGTGTCGGAGGCCATCCTGCACTGCTGGCACGGAATGGAGGAGGGCCGCGGTGCCGCCTGTATCGGGAGCGTCGTTCGCCAGGGCGGGCGGGTGTGGCTGGAGACGGTTACGGGCGGCCGGCGCCTGGTTGACGTGCCGCGCGGCGAACTGCTGCCGAGGATCTGCTGATGCACGGCGAATACGCAGGGTTCAGGGTTCAGGGTTCAGGGTTCAGGGCTGAGAAGATAGCCTCAACGCCCAACGTTCAACATCCAACAACCAACGCTCAAAGCGGCAACTTCCCCCTTGGACGTACGGCGTTAGACGTTGGTTCCCGCCTCCGGCGGGATATGTGCTTGCCCCGCGTCCCGCGGGGTTGGGCGTTCGTTCTCCCTGTCCCGATCCATAGGGTCCACAAGCCGGTGGCCACCCTGAACCCTGAACCCCGAACCCTCCCCACCTGAGTCTGCGATGCACGAACTCTCCATAGCCCAGGCGCTGATCGACCAGGTGGGGGCCGCCGCGAAGGCGCAGGGCGCGACGCGGGTCCTGTCGATCCGGGTGGTGGTCGGAGCCCTTTCGGGAGTCGATCCCGAAGCGCTTCGCATGGTGTTTCCGTTGGCGTCGGAAGAAACCCTGCTCGCGGGGTCGGCATTGGAGGTGGAGTCCGTGGCCGCTTCGGTGCGGTGCAAGGCCTGTGGAGACGTGTCCGTCCCGGATGCGCCGTTTGTTTACTGTGCGGCCTGCGGGAGCCATGAGGTCGAGATTGAGGCAGGCCGCGAGCTTTACATCCGATCCGCCGAGATCGAAACGGAGACGGGAGAGGCGCATGAAGAACCGTGAATTCAGCCAGGACCCGTTAAGTTGGAGTAACGGGCTGCTGCCCGTTCCCGCAGGGGAGGGCGCGCCTGTTGCGCGCCGCGGACGGCGACACGCCGTCCCTCCCTGAGTGGATGCGCTTGATCGCGCTTCGGAATCGTCGGTCCGTGATTGAAGAGGGGAAACTGACCATGTGTAAAGACTGCGGTTGCGGCGATGTCGATCACGATCATGATCATGTACATGGCGTTGGGCACACCCATGATCACGATCATCCCCACGATCACGATCACGGGACGCCCACGCGGCGGACGCTGACGCTGGAGCGCAAGGTGCTTTCGGAGAACGACGCCCAGGCCGAGGAGAATCGGTCCTGGCTGAATGCCCGGGGGATCGTCGCGATCAACCTCATCTCGTCGCCCGGCTCCGGCAAAACCTATTTACTCGAACGTACGCTGGAACGCCTGAGAGGGCGGGTGGCGTGCGCGGTCATCACGGGTGACCAGCGGACGGACAACGATGCACGGCGCCTGATAGGCAAGGGGGCCGAGGTGCGGCAGATCGAAACCCGAAACGCGTGCCATCTCGATGCCAGGCGGGTGGGCGAGTTGCTGCCCGAGGTGGCGGGAGCGGGGGTCAAGCTCCTGTTCATCGAAAACGTGGGCAATCTCGTGTGCCCGGCGGCGTTCGACCTGGGCGAGACGTTCAAGGTGGCGCTGCTCTCCACGACCGAGGGGGAGGACAAGCCGGTCAAGTATCCCACGCTCTTCAGCCAGGCGCCGGTGGTGGTGCTCACGAAGATGGACCTGGCGCCGCATCTGGACTGGAGCCTGAGCCTGTGCCGCGAGTCCCTGCGGCGAATCCGGCCCGGCGTGTATGTGTTCGAATTGAGCGCCAAGACCGGCCAGGGCATGGATGCCTGGATCGAGTATCTCGAGAAGCTTGCGGGGTGAGGGCAGAGGACAGAGGACAGAGATCAGAGGGCAGAGGGCAGAGGTCAGATGTCAGGAGACAGAAGTCAGAAGTCAGGAGACGGAAGTCAGATCAAAGACGTCATTTGAATTCGCGCTATGCGGGGACGCGCACCGTGGCCGGTCAGGTAGCCGCTGGTGTGGTTTGCTTCTGAATTCTGAATTCTGACATCTGACTTCTGACTACTGACTACTGAATTCTGGATTCGTAATCATGGAAACCATTCATGACCTGTTGACCCGGATCGGCGGCGCGTGCCACACCATCGGGCCGGACGAGACCGTGTTTGAGGCCATCCGGCGCATGGAAGCGGCGGACGTTGGTGCCTTGATGGTGGTTGAGAACGGCCGGTTGCTGGGCATTGTTTCCGAGCGCGATTACGCCCGCAAGGTCATCCTCAAGGGGCGCACCTCGAAAGAGACGCCCGTCCGGACGATCATGAGCCGGCGCATCGTCAAGGTCCGTCCCGACCAACCGGTGGACGATTGCGCCGGGCTCATGATGAAGCACGGCATCCGCCACCTGCCGGTGGTCCACCGTGGGAAGCTCATGAGTGTGCTGTCGATCCGTGACGTGCTCTCCGCCACCTCCATGGCCCGGATGCTCATGGAATCGCCGCCAATCGGCTCGACTTGACCTTGGGGGCTGTGGCATAGTGCGGCCCGTTTCCGAGCGAGGTCTTTATGACTGCACATCCTGCCGTGGCCGTGGCCGGCCATATCTGTCTCGACATCATTCCGACCATTCATGGCACGGGGGCGACGCCTCTCGACCGGTTCCTGATTCCCGGCAAACTGATCGATGTGGGCGCCGCCGTGCTGGCCACCGGCGGCGCGGTCTCCAATACCGGCCTGGCGCTGCACCGGCTCGGCGTGCCCGTGCGGCTGATGGGAAAGACCGGGTCCGATCACCTCGGCGCCGTGGTGCGCGGGCTGCTCGAACAGGCGGGGCCCGGCCTGGCGGCGGGACTGGTCGTCGGCCGGGAGCCGACCTCCTACACCGTGGTGATCAGTCCGCCCGGCACCGATCGCGTGTTCCTGCAC
This sequence comes from uncultured Verrucomicrobiota bacterium, assembly GCA_964611575.1. Lineage (GTDB taxonomy): Bacteria > Verrucomicrobiota > Kiritimatiellia > CAIKKV01 > CAITUY01 > CAITUY01. The sequence continues at coordinate 41,734 of CAZTAJ010000003.1, read as the reverse complement.
TGCCCCGGCGCCAACGACAGCTTCGGTCCGGAGGACATCGATGCCGCCGCGTTGCGCGATTTGAAACTCCTGCATTTCGGTTACCCGCCGCTCATGCGGCGCATGTACGAGCAAGGCGGCGCGGAACTGGAAACGCTGCTCAGGCGCGTGAAGGCAGCGGGCGTCACCACGTCGCTGGACATGGCGCGACCGGATCCCGATTCGCCCGCCGGGCGGGTCGACTGGCCGGCGCTGCTGGAGCGGGTGCTGCCCCAGGTGGATGTGTTCCTGCCCAGTTTCGATGAGATGCTCTTCATGCTCGACCGGCGGCACTATGAGCAGATCGAGGCCCGGCACGGCGCGCGGATCGTGGCCGGCGCGGACCCGGCGTTGCTGGACACGCTGGCCGGCCGCCTGTTCGACTGGGGCGCGGCGGTCGTGGGTCTCAAGCTGGGCGATCGCGGCTTCTACCTGGCCACCACGCGTTCGCGGCAGCGGCTGGCGGCCATGGGGCGCGGGAGCGTGGGTCCCGATTGGCTCGGCCGGCGGCTGCTGGCGCCGTGCTACCAGGCACAGGTGGTGGGCACCACGGGGTCGGGCGACTGTACGATCGCCGGGTTCCTGATGGCCGTGCAGGCGGGTATGACGCCGGAACAGGCCGTCAACGCGGCGGTGGCCGTGGGCGCCTGCAGTGTCGAACAGGCTGACGCCACCAGCGGCGTTCCGTCGTGGACGGCTGTCGCCGCCCGGCAGGCCGCAGGCTGGCCCCGATTCAACGATGAATCACCGGGGGCCGGTTGGGTGCGACTCGCGTCAGGCGCCTGGCGCGGGCCGGATGATGGGACGGGCGGGTGATGCTGGCCTGATGGAGTTGTGGACGGTCGAGAAAACCAGGTTTCAGGTGTCAGGAAGACGGATGCAGCATCAACTCGTTGAACCCTGAACCCTGAACCCTTGTGACTGAGCAACGCGAAGGAACCATGGACAACACACGCACATTTGTCGGGTTCGGGTTTGGTCCCATCCAAAGCGGCCTGTTCCTCTATGAGGCGGCCCGCTCCGGGGCATTCACACGCTTTGTCGTGGCGGAGGTCGTCGCGGAGACGGTTGAAGGCCTGCGTCGGGCGGGGGGACGCTACGCCCTCAATGTGGCAACCGCCGGCGGTGTCGAGCAGCACGACGTGGCGGGTGTGGAAATGCTCAATCCCATGACGCCGGCGGACAGGCAGGCGCTGGTGGAGGCGGTGGCCGGGGCGCAGGAACTCGCCACGGCCCTGCCCAGCGTGGAGTTCTTCGACCGCGGCGCGGCCTCGGTGGCGCGCGTGCTGGCCGAAGGACTGATGCTCAAGGCGCGCCGTGGCGGACCGGCCTGCGTCGTCTACGCCGCCGAGAACCACAACCACGCGGCGGAAATTCTCCAGGCCAAGGTCCAGGCGCATGCGGGCGGCACGGACTTGAGTCCTCATGTCCAGTTCCTGAACACAGTCATCGGGAAGATGAGCCAGGTGCTGGCGACGCCGGCCGAGGGCGGCGCCGTGAAACTTGTGCCGATGACGCCGGACATGCCGAAGACGATCCTGGTCGAGGCGTTCAACCGCATCCTGATCAGCCGCATCACGCTGCCCGGATTCCAGCGGGGGCTGACCGTGCTGGCGGAGAAGGACGATCTGTTGCCCTTCGAGGAGGCGAAACTGTACGGGCACAACGCCACGCATGCCCTGTTGGGCTACCTGGCCCACGAGCGCGGCCTGGCATACATGTCCGATGCGGCCGGCGACGAGTCCCTGATGCGTCTGGTGCGCGATGCCTTCCTGATCGAGTCCGGCGGCGCCATGCGGGCGCGGCATCGCGGGATCGATGCCCTGTTCACCGAGGCCGGGTATCGCGCGTATGTCGACGACCTGATGATCCGCATGGTCAATCCCTACCTGCGTGACCGTGTCGATCGCATCATCCGCGATCCGCGTCGGAAACTCGGATGGGACGACCGGCTGGTGGGAACGATGAGGCGCGTGCTGGAGGCGGGGATCGAGCCTGAGCGCTATGCGCGAGGGGCGAAAGCCGCCCTGGCGCTGCTGCAACGCGAGCATCCAGGAAAGGATGCCCGCGAGTTGCTGTCGGAGCTGTGGGTTAAGGATGGCCATGCACCGGCCAATGAAGCGGAACGCATGGCGGACCGGCTCATGGAGTGAGAACCGGCCGGGCCCGGGCCGGGACATGGGGTGAGGGCACAATTTCCCCCGAACACTGAACACCGAACACTCAGCAAACATGACCACCGACACTACCGCCCGCCCCCGTCTGCACCGTGTGGTGAAAGCCACCGGCTTTGTCAGTTTCTTCACGGATATGGGCAGCGAGATCCTGTATCCGATCATGCCCGCCTTCCTCATGCAGCTTGGCGCGTCGCGGGCGATGATCGGGGCCATTGAGGGGATCGCCGAGGGATTACCGGCGATCATCAAACTTTTCGCCGGCTCGCTGGCCGACCGGGTTCGCAACCGCAAGTGGCTGGTCCTGGCCGGTTACACGTTATCCACCCTGTTCAAGCCCCTCGTAGCCTTCGCGCGGGGGTCCGTGTTCGTGCTGGTCGTGCGGGTGCTTGACCGGATCGGGAAAGGCATCCGCACGGCGCCGCGGGATGCCTTGGTGGCGGACTTCTCGGACAAGTCGATGCGCGGGCATGCGTTCGGATTTCAACGCGGGATGGATCATGCCGGCGCGATGGTGGGCGGGTTGATCGGGTTTGGCCTGCTGTACTGGCTGGGCAGCGACCTGCCGGCCATGCGCAAGGCGATTCTGTGGGCCTTCATTCCGGGGGTGCTGTCGGTGCTCACGATCGTCTTCTTTGTCCGCGACCGGGAGGATCGTGTGGTGGCGCCCAAGCCCGTGCGCAACCCGTTTGCGGGTGTGGGCCAGTTGCCGCGCGAATACTTTCTCTATGTGGCGGCGGCGTCCCTGTTTGCCATCGCCAATTCGAGCGATGCGTTCCTGTTGCTGCGCGCGCAGGACATGGGGGTGCGCATCGCGTTGTTGCCGTTGCTATGGGCGTTGTTGCACCTGATCAAGACCGGCACCTCGGTCTGGGGCGGCAAGTTGTCCGACCGCATTGGCCGGCTGCCGGTGCTGGTGGCGGGGTGGGGGGTGTATGCGCTGGTCTATGTGGGCTTTGCCTTCAGCCGGCCGGCGTGGAGTGTCTGGGCGTTGTTTGTGGCCTACGGCTGCTTCTACGGGTTGACTGAGGGGGCGGGGAAGGCGGTGATTGCGGATCTCGTTCCGGAAGGGCAGCGGGGCACGGCGTTTGGATTCTGGGGGATGGTTGAGGGGGTGCTGCTGATTGTGGCCAGCCTGTTCACGGGCTGGTTATGGGACAAGACGGGCAGCGGGATGGCGCCGTTGCTGGTTTGCGCGGGTGCGGCCCTGGTGGCGGCTCTGTTCCTGGGCGTATGGGGTTTGCGCGGGGGACTGCGGCGGCCATCGGTCTGATGGCGGCCGATTCTGCCTTGAATGCCCGCCACCCATCCCTCATCATGCCTGCCCTGATCCTTCCGACGGGCGGTTAGCTCAATTGGCAGAGCGCCAGCTTTACACGCTGGATGTATCCACGCTTAATCAACAAATAAGTGGCCAAATGTAGCAAAATAGTGCATTTGTCTGCCGTTTTGGCTTTCCTTGCTATGCTGAACTATGCTAAATTGTTCAGCAAACGGACCATCAGGTTCAGAGATGGCCAGGAGACACCAGAAGGGCGCACGACATGGCTACACTGTTCAAACAACCCGGTTCTGATAACTGGTGGATCCGCTATAGCATCGGCGGGAAACAAGTCCGTAAATCAACAGGTACTGACGACGAGGGGAAGGCGCAGCTTCAACTTCGCGAAGTTGAACTTGTTCTTGTACAGCAAGCCGAGACCGGCACCGTATCGCAGAAACTGGCGCGAGCGATCGAGTCTGAAACCATACGTCCAATTGCTGTCGAAGTCATTTTTGAGAGCCGTCGCAAACACGTGGCGGAAAGGACGAGAGAGTTGTATTGCTCCCGTGACAAGAGGTTTGTTGATTGGCTCAGGCATAACTTTCCTCATGCTACGACCATATCCCAACTTGACCGGAACATGCTTCGGTGCTTTCTCGATCACGTCGCTGACCGTTTCAACGCCCGCACGCACAACGGCTATCTGCGCCGGCTCCGAAGCGTCTTCCGATCTGCGGTGCGTGATGGCTTCGCTCTTCAGGATGTCACAGTTGGGATTCCCATCCTTCCCGAATCTCCATCCGTACGTCGTCCGTTCACTGAGACAGAGCTTCGTGATTTGTTCGTGTCGCTTACTGGCCATGTCAGACTGCTTGCCACCATTGGCCTCTATGCCGGGGCGCTGAGGTTAAGCGACATTGTGTGCCTCACGTGGTCAAATGTTGACTTCCAGAACCGAGTCATTCGGTGGCGAATGAGCAAGCGGCGTGGCAAGCACATGGAGATTGCCGTCCATCCGCGTCTGTTGGATGAACTACAGTCTGCCTACGAATTGAGAGCGACTGAGTTACCTGACACCCACAGTACGCTCTCACCTCATATTGATGCCCGGGTCAAGAGTCTTGGTGGTCCGGTTTTTCCGACTTTCTACAAGAGTCATCACAGGGCAAGCGAGGCGTTTCGTAAGGCGCTTGTCAGAGCCAGCTTAAGGAAGGACAACCGATACGACATAAACCGGCGCTACGTGAAGAGAAGGAGGGCGAAGCGGCAAGCAGAAAGGACAGGCGTGGAATACATGTCCGAGCATCCGGCAAAACTTCATAAGTCCGAGATCGACTTTCATTCCCTGCGCTACAATTTCGTCTCCATCTTGAAGCAGCAAGGTTGCCCCGAGGCCATTGCCCGCTCCATCATGGGCCATTCCAGCGTGGAGGTGAATGCGATCTACACGCACATTGACGCAGATAGCGAGAGGAAGTGGGTGTCCTCATTGCCTGATGTCTTGGATAGAAGCAACCCGCCCGCTGATGTGATTCAGCAATCGTCGAACGGGACAGTTCGATGACGGTAACTTGGCGCAGGTACAGTGCAAGCGGCCGACTTCGCACGCCCAGAGATACAGCGCGCTAAGTAATCGGTGCGCGGGCCAGTCAGGTCTACTCACAGCCATTTCCTGTGCCCAAAGGATGAGGTGGCGCCTCAGGTCATCCTGAGCGAGACTGCCATCCAACGTGCCAGGCACGAGTCCGTGACTCACGAGTAATCTGGTCAGATAGCTGTCGATGATTGGTATCGGCCTCGCGAGCCAGAATAGAGCGACCATGCTGGCCGTTTGTGGGCCTACCCCTTTGACGCTTCTCAGGTCCCATAGCACCTGATCACTGGACAGCTTCGGCAGATTCATCCTGAGGACGGTGTCCGCTAAACGTCGGATGGTTTCGAATTTCTTTCCCCAGAAGTCGCCAGACGTGGGATAGACCAAAAGGCTACTGACGTCGAGAGTCGGAAGCTTGTTCATGCCTTCGTCTGTCCATGGGCGTTTGACCACCGGATTGTCATCTTCCCTGTTGTGGTAGTACCTCAGCACTGCCAGCGCGCCGATCCGACGCCGATCACTTGGAGCCGTTGTGTTCGTTACGACCTTCATCATCATGGACCCGCCGGGCCCTTGACTCCTTGCCCAAGAGAGTAGTTCGGCCGTCTGTGTTTCGTCGCGAATGGGATTGTCATTGGCCAGCAGTTCCGGCATCGTCACAAATCGGAGTTGAACCAGCGCATACGTCGCCACTTCGCGCGTGGTTCTCTGAATAAGTACGCTCTCAAGCCCCCTGTCCGCTCCGGATTGATTGTGCTCCCAGTCCGTACGCTGCAATCCAGGGATCTTCTCGAGAACCTCAAAAAGTTGTCTGAATGTAACGCCAGGTGTCATCGCCGTCCTCCTGCTGAACAAAGCTCCAAACCGTGCGTACGGTTTCTGTTCGTCAGTATGCGTGCGTGCGGTGCGGCGGGTCCATGGGCTTCGCTGGAACAGGCAGGGAAGATTTGGGACAGGATGGGAGCGCGGAATCAAGTGAGATGTGAAGGTGGGAGAGATCAACGTCGGTACGCTCTGATGAACGCGAGAATATCCTTGGAGTTGAGCACGTTGATCCGTTTCACGGGTCGCCGGATCACCACCTGAGCATTCGGGAATGCGAGGATCGCCACGATCCAGGGGTTGTGCCCGAAAAGCCGCTTGGCCATCTGTCGCACCCACCGGATACTTCGGTTAATCTGGCAAATGGGATTTGAGGAGAACGGGCGCCTGTTAATCAAGAGCCGTTTACCGTCCCAGGTGACCTTGCCCCGATGGGACTTCGTTTCAATGAGGAATACGGTGCCATCCGGCCTGATAACAAGATGATCCAGATTGCCATACGGGAACGGCACATCATTCAGGACAAGGCAGCCATCCAGAAGAAGCTCCGCCAGCATCCTGCCGACTTCTTTTTCGGCCGCCGCCCAGTCGGGATCTTTGGTCCGTCGGCATGAACCCTTGCCGCACTTGATCCGGCCGTTGTTGAGCGCCATCCTTTATGCAGGCACCACTCGATTATAAAGCTACCGGCCAGGTATTCGGCTTACCGAAACCTTCAAATACTACCTTTCCCTCCCAATGGGATGGACGATTGCAATTACCAAACAGGCCGAAGGCCTGAGTACAAATCCCGCATGGAACGCCAGATCGGCGACTTTCTCGACAGCCGGCGCATTCCCTTCATCTATGAAAAACCGACGGCTGTTGTGGATGCCGGGAAGACGAAAATATGGTACGCAGATTTCTCGCTTCAATGCGGCCCGCTCATCGAATACTTCGGCATTACCGGAGATCCCGGTTACATCGCCAGTGCTCGGCACAAGCTGCGCGTCTATCAGGAAAACCAGTTCGACGTGCTTGCGCTCTATCCACCCGACATGGTCCCTCAGTGGCGCAGTAACCTCGTGCGGCGCCTTGAGGCGGTGCTTGAGCGAAGACTTCAGGACGTTCGGCGATGATTTGGCCGAAAGCAGTTCAGGCACCCCTCTGCACGGCCCAGATGACATCCAGTAGAACGGGGCGTTTAGGGTGGATTTCGCGGAACCACTTCTGCCAGGCGAGGTACATTGCCCGGTTCATATGTAGCAGATCCAGCTTCGATGGCCTGATCCCGTGTTCTATATAGATGTGTGCGATTCTGGCATCGAAGTCCGCGCGGAGGTTCTGGCGGAGCCATTTCATCAGAATGCTGTCCAGTGGCACGTGAAGCCATGGTCGCACCACCTCGGCAATGGCCGGTGAGGGGCGATTCGCCCAGTCACAGTAGACCTTGAGGAATACGGTAACCGGCTTTTGCGCTTGGCCGAATGAGGCCGGCTGGCCGCCGTGAGTCTTGAGGATCCTCCGCAGGGACGTGATTGATCCGAGCACATGTTTGTCAAAGGCTCCACGGGTCTGGCATTTCGATAACGGGGGGAGAAGGCGCTTTACCGCAAATTCCTGGAACTTCCCTACGCCCCCTTTCTCCAGGACACGCCCAATCGAGGGGTTGTACGTCATAAAGGCCAGAGTCCGGTCAATGGCGTTCCGCTCCTGATTCGACAGCCTCGTGACCAGAACAGACAGCTTCTTTGGGTAGCGACGCATTATCAATCCCCACATGACTTGCGGGCAGCATAGGGGGCCACCCTGCGCTATGTCAAATGGACGCTTGTGTGGCGCGGTTTCGCCAAGATCCCCAAGCAGGTGCGTGGTCGTGCGTGTGTGAGGTGTGCGTAACCTTGAACCGGCTAGATTGCCGTGGTAGCTTTCCTCAGATATCCGCGCGTTAGGCGCGCTAGCATTCGAGAAAATATGAGATCAACCTTCACATGGCTAGACTACTCGGAGCACGAACGCCGGAAGATGGTTGATGTCATTGAGGCATTTGGTGAGCAGGGCACTCGGGACGAGTTGGGCATCGGCACGATCCGCGACGGCTTCGCTGATCTGCTCTTCCCGGGCACCGGCACCGTCCAGACGCGCGCCAGGTATTTCCTGTTCATCCCATGGATCTACCGGGCAGCAGAGGAAGGAAGAATCGAGTCGGCTCGCATCGCAGAATGGGCGAGGACACGCGAGATCGCGCTGGTCAACGGTCTTGAGAAGGGAGGGGAAACCCTGGATGTCATCGGTCGCGTCGCCAGAGAGACGTTACGGCGGCTGCCGAGCAACATCTACTGGCAGGGCTTAGGGGCCTGGGGCATACGTCTCTTCAACGGATCACAGGATCAGTATCACCGTTCGGTCGACCGCTGGCGCACGACACGGGGTCGGATGCTGCGAAGCGAGGACGGGGATGTCGTGTCTGGAAGTGCCGGCCTGAATTGGCACTCCGGCCTGCCCCCAGTGCCCGAAGGATTTCCTGATGATGCTTCTTTCCTACTGGACCGCAAGGAGGCCAAATACTTGCAGGAACGGGTATTGACTCATGCCCCGAGGTCGCTCCTAGCACATCTGATCTCCCGCAGGACCTCTCCGAGCGACAGCCCATTCTGCTGGGCCGACGCTGGCTATGGGGATTTTCCTTCGCTCAATAAGGAGCAAGTGGACCACGCGCGGTGTTTCTCCGAGACAATCCATGGTGCAGCCCTCCTCTATAATCTGATGCTCTCGCAGCTTGGCCGCAATGATGAACTCATTCATCACTACGACGAACAGTTTCGACAGTGGGCTGATTTGGTCAACGCACGAGGCGCGGCTCTCCGCGGTTGGAATCAGGAGCGATTCTGGCAGATTCTGGATACCGCAGGGGCGAGAGTACCCTCCAGAACCGTTAGGTTCACGAAAGACTGGGTCATTCTGGTTCTGACTGCGCCTTCCCCCGCTAAGCTGGCAGCACACGCTGGGGCCCGGCAACTCATCAAGGAACGAGAGCGGGCTCTCAAGAAATCCTTGGCCCGGCTGGAAAATGCGAGGGCTCTCGAACTCTGGACTGGCGCAGCCGGCGCCGGGCGCCTGGATTTCCGATGGGGAGTGACCCACCAGATCGTTACCGACATCATGGAGGGCCTGAAACATGCTTAGGCCCTTGGAACGTCGTCACCTGCTTGAAGCCCTTCGTCCACCGGTCGGCTATGACCTTGAACGCGCCATCGGGACAACCTATTCGTTGGACCTTATGACACTCTTGACGGTCCCGCTCGCGTTTGCGCTTTTCGACTGGGAAGATGACGCGGGGAAGCCTACCGGTGACCCTCTGGCGATCCTGGAAGCCATACGACGATATGCGGATAGGGTTCACATCTTCTGTCAGGCTGGCGGGATCTCCGTCCCGAAGGGGAATCGCATCCTCCTCAACAACCTCGAAAACATGGTCCACGAAGTCACGGCGCCCCGGAAGCATGGCATCTTCCATCCCAAGGTCTGGGTGCTCCGCTTTCTCCCTTCTGATTCGTCCGTGCCGGTGATGTACCGCGTCCTGTGCCTCAGCCGCAACCTCACCTTCGATCGCTCTTGGGACACGCTGCTGTCACTCGAAGGAGAAGTGATGGAGCGGAAGAACGCTTACGCCGCCAATCATCCCCTGGCCAACTTTGTGGCCTCGCTACCAGGGATGATGCTCAGGGAGGCGCCGTCTTCTCTTCGGCAGCACGTCGCCGTCATGGAACGTGAGTTGCGGAAGGTCAACTTCGCGCCTCCGGAGGGATTCTCGGACCTTCGTTTCCATGCTATCGGCATTGAGGGCGAGTCACGATGGAAGCCTGACGGTCGCTTGGATCGCCTCCTGATTATCTCGCCGTTTCTGGATGCAGGTGTGCTGCCTGAATTGGCGGCTGCGGAAGACGGGGACATGCTCGTTTCCCGTGTCGATGTGCTGAACGCCATGAGCAAAGAGGACCTGCAGTGCTTCCATAAGGTCTACTGTCTGGACCCGGACGCCGACATTGAGGACGCTGACGACGCAGAAGCGGCGGAAGACCTTCGCGATGCCCCCCTCCAGGGGCTTCACGCGAAGCTGTTCGTCGCGGATGCCGGATGGAATGCCCGCATCTGGACTGGCTCGGCAAATGCCACTACGGCCGCCTTTCGTCGGAACGTCGAGTTCATGGTGGAATTGACTGGGAAGAAGAGTTTCTGTGGTGTGGACGCCATCATGGCCCAGGTCAAAGGGGAAACACGTTTCAGTGACTTATTGCGAGAGTACAGCGCACCGGCGGAACCGCCGCCAATCGACAAGGCAAAGCAGGAAGCTGAGGACCTAGCCGAGTCAGCGCGCACAGCCATTGCAACCGCACGGATGACAGGGAAAGTGGGTCCCTCGACCATTGCCGATAGGTTCTCCCTCCGGCTGACCACGAGAGGAACACCCGTCTTTCCCGACGGAGTGGAAGTGAAGGCCTGGCCTGTCACGCTGCCAGACAGTGCAGGGATCCCCCCTGACCGCCAATCCGGCTTCTCCGCGACCTTTGAGGCCATCTCTTTCGAAGCCATCACCACTTTCTTTGCCTTTGAGGTGAAGGCGAAGGTGGGCAAACACACGACGATCAAGCAGTTCGTTGTGAACGTACCGGTTGAGGGAATGCCAGAAGATCGCAGGGAACGACTAGTGCGCACACTCCTTAGAAATCGCGGTGAGGTCATCCGTTTTCTGCTATTCCTGCTGGCAGACGAGGACTCGGATGCGTTCTCCAAACTGGCTGACTTCCGGAAGAACGTGGGCAAGGACGATGCCGACGGCACTTCCTGGCTGCATCAAGACCTCTCACTCCTTGAGCCACTACTCCGAACGCTTCATCGCCATCCCGAGAAACTTGACCGGGTGGCCAGGTTGGTTGACGATCTCGGGAAGACTCCTGACGGCATGAATCTGCTTCCTCCGGGGTTCATCAGAGCATGGGAGCCCATCTGGCAGGTGAGACAGGAGCTTCAGCAATGACCCGCCGACGCGAGAAACCCGACGTGAACAAGGTGCTTGCCGGCCTGAAGGATTTCCAGCGTCGCACTGTGGACTACGTATTCGACCGAATGTACAACCCCAGCGATCCTACCCGGCGATTTCTCATCGCGGATGAAGTCGGCCTGGGGAAGACACTGGTCGCGCGTGGAGTCGTTGCCCGTGCCATTGACCACCTCTGGGACAAAGTGCCACGAATTGACATTGTCTATATCTGTTCCAACGGCGACATCGCTCGACAGAACATCGCTCGCTTGAACATCACCAAGGACAGAGACTTCTCCCTGCCGTCGCGGATCACAATGCTTCCCACCTGCATTCATGATCTCAAGGCGAACAAGTTGAACTTCGTTTCCTTCACTCCGGGTACATCTTTCGATCTGAAGTCCAGCATGGGGATATCCGATGAACGCGCGCTTCTGTACCGCCTCCTGCGTGGGCCGTGGAATCTTCGAGGTAAAGCCCCGGCAAACGTGCTCCGCGGTGGGATGTACGCCAATAACTTCCACCACCGCTGCCGGCGCATGTTTTCCTCAGAGACCAAGGTTGACGCCTCTGTGGAAGCCGGGTTCCTGGAAGACCTGGAGCATCGAATTGCGACTGAGAAGCGCGAGGGCAAGCCGGACATCCGATCTCGATTTGAGCGACTGTGCGAGGCGTTCTGCCGTCACGACGCACGCATCTCGCGGGAGGACGGGCAGGAGCGTAACTGCGTGATTGGTGAGCTTCGGGCTCTTCTCGCATCATCATGTCTGGAGGCATTGGAGCCAGATCTGATTATCATGGATGAGTTCCAGCGGTTTCGGCATCTTCTAACAGGAGACAACGAGGCCGCTATCCTGGCGCAGGACCTCTTCCAGTACTCTGACGGCCATTCGCGTGCCCATGTTCTTTTGCTCTCGGCCACCCCCTACAAGATGCTCACCCTGAGCCATGAAACGGAACAGGACGACCACTATGCCGATTTTCTGACGACACTCGGATTTCTCCAGGACAACAAGGCCGAGACCGATGCTTTCAAGGATGTCCTCGACGACTACAGAGGACGCATGCTTACGCTCGGCCAGGAACCGGATGGCGGACTGCTTGCCGTAAAGCAGGAGATGGAGACCCGACTCAGGCGCGTGATGGTTCGAACGGAGAGACTGGCCGCAACCACAGACCGTGACGGGATGCTGAAACAGGTGGGCGCAGACCCTGTCCCGCTCACGCCGCAAGACCTGCATGCATTCATCAGGCATGAACAGGTTGCCGACGAACTGTCGCACGGTACGACCGTGGAGTACTGGAAGTCTGCACCTTACCTGCTGAACTTCATGGATGATTATGTCCTCAAGAGGGACTTCCTACGTGATGTGGCTTCCGGGCAGACAGACCGGCTCGCTACGCTTCTGGCGGACCGGAAGCACTTGCTCCTCCGCTGGAGTGAAATATCGAAGTACCGCCAATGCGATTCTGGAAACGCCAGGCTCCGGTCCCTGATGGCCGATACCGTTGACAAAGGGGCGTGGAAACTGCTTTGGATGCCTCCATCTTTGCCATACTACCAACTCGCCGGTCCATACGCAGATCCAGCCCTTGCCGGTATCACTAAGCGTCTGGTCTTCTCCTGCTGGAAGGTCGTCCCGAAGGTGATTTCGGCTATGGTCAGCTACGAAGCCGAAAGGCAAAGCATTCTGCTTTTTGAGCCTGATGCGAGTAATGATGAGGCCGCGCGCAAAGCACGTAGACCGTTGCTACGTTTCGCCAGATCGGACGAGCGCCTTACGGGTATGGCGGTGCTCGGGATGATCTACCCCAGCATTACGCTGGCCCGGTGCGGGGACCCACTGAAAGTTGTGCCGACCCTTATCCATGATGGGGGTGTCCCATCAGCCGGAGCCGTAGTCGCCTCTGTTCAGCGGGACATTGAGACGATGCTGGCGAGACTGAAAGTCCGCGCCACGACGACAGGAGCGGAAGACGAGCGGTGGTACTGGGCGGCACCCATTCTTCTGGACCTGCTTAGCGATCGGAAGGCTGCTGTTGCCTGGTTTTCCCAGAAGGACCTCATTCAAGCCTGGCGCTGCTATTCAACGCAGGATGAGGACAAATCCGAGGAAAGCCGCTGGGGTGATCACGTCGAAGAGGCTCGCGATCTGGTTCAGAAGTACCTGCAGAAGACCCTGTCGCTCGGGAAGCGCCCGGCTGATCTTGCTCATGTACTTGCGCTCATGGCTGTTGCCGGCCTTGGCCCCTGTTGCCTGCGGGCACTCGGCCGACTTTCTGCGTCTGCCGATGCGCTCGCCGAACCCATTGCGCGGAACCAAGCAGGTGCCATCGCCTACGCCTTCCTGTCCCTGTTCAACTTGCCCGAAAGCTTGGGTCTCATCAGGGGTATGAACCGGCGCGAACCTTACTGGCTACGTGTCACCGAGTACTGCCTGGATGGAGGGTTGCAGGCTGTGCTCGACGAGTACGTGCACGTACTGAGGGAATCGCTGGGAGTGTTCGACCATCCGTTCAAGGAAGCCTGCGCTGACATCGCTGAAGAGATCGCCGGATCGGTGAGCCTGCGCACCTCGCGTGTCGGAGTTGATCGCATCCGAGTCAAAGGTGAAGGCGGTATTGACGTCGACCGACGGAACATGCGGGTGCGATTCGCCCTTCGCTTCGGTGCCGAGCGGTCGGAGGATGAAGAGCAGGTCGCACGCACGGATCAGGTGCGCAGCGCGTTCAACTCCCCCTTTTGGCCGTTCGTCCTGTCGACCACCTCGGTAGGGCAGGAGGGGCTCGACTTCCACCTGTACTGCCACGCGATTGTGCATTGGAACTTGCCGTCCAACCCCGTGGACCTTGAGCAGCGGGAGGGGCGTATACACCGATACAAAGGACATGCCGTCCGGAAGAATCTGGCTCGCGTGTTTAGCGAGGCAGCGTTTGATGGCACAAGCCCTGATCCTTGGGACTCAGTTTTCCGAGCTGCGGTCAGCAAACGACCGGCAGACGCGAATGATCTTCATCCCTTCTGGGTCTTCCCGGTTCAGAATGGAGCATTCATTGAACGGCACGTGCCCATGCTGCCCATGAGCCGGGACGTCCAAGATTTCGAGGACCTCAAACGGTCGCTGGTGGCCTATCGAATGGTTTTCGGCCAGCCCAGGCAGGAAGACATGCTCGCGTTTCTCCTCAATCAGATTCCTCCATCCGACGTAGAACGCTTCATCCAGCAGATGCAGATTCGGCTAGAGCCCCCGAATGGGCCAATCCCTTGACATCCAGCGCTCTGTGCCGTGGCCGTGATCTGCCGCTACCGCACGTTTTGTCTTTGTCCGCGAAGGCCGTTGTGATACGAATAACTCCGGTTTAAGCTGTATAAGCGCGTAAAGCATGTTGCATAGGATGGGAGGTCGAGACCATGTCTGGGCCTGAGCGATGGTACTCATTGGAGGAGATCGCCGCGCATCTCGGCGTGAGCAAGGATACCGTGCATCGGTGGATCCGCATGCGCGAAATGCCGGCGCACAAGGTCGGTCGGCTCTGGAAGTTCGATGTCGCGGAGGTCAACGACTGGGTCAAGTCAGGCCGCGCCAGGGACGAGGAAGGGTGAGGCGATGTCGAGTTTCCTGCCTGAGGGGCTGTCGCCCACCGAGATGAGGGACTTGGACGAGTGCGTTGCACGGGCGGAGGCACTGCCTGTGGAAGCCCTGCTCGCACAGGCGCGTGAGCATGTTGTCCAGACTCAGACAGCCTACAAAAGGTATCCTCTCCTGGACCTGGCACTGGCCGAGGCGCTTCTCGGGCGTATCGAGACCGTGGTGAAGGAATGGGAGTCTGTTCCCCCGTTCGCGCGTTGTTGGTGCAAAGGCATGATTATGTACTTTTCGTCCGCCAACAAGGAAGAGGATGACCACAAGTCGCCTATCGGCTTTGACGATGACGCCGAAGTGATCAACGCCTGCCTGCGCGTGGCAGGACGGGACGATCTGTGCATCAATCCGGAGGACTGTTAGGGTGCCGTCTAGCACGAATACATCGTTCGCCGCTGGGATGCGCGTGCTTTGCCGAGACGCGGAGTGGCTGGTCACCCGCGTGTCTCCTGCCGACAAGTCGGGAAGGCACAACGCCATCCACTGCGTGGGGGCCGACGATCTCGTACGCGGACAGGAACGGATATTCCTCGAACAACTGGATGTCATCGAGCCGGTGGATCCTCGCAACACGGCACTCGTCCCCGACGGTTCCAGCGGCTACCGCATGGCAAGGCTGTTCCTGGAGGCACAACTTCGTCAAATGCCTGTCACGGGAATCGCCCCGGACCTCGATCGCATGGGGGTCTTCGAGCCCATGGAGTACCAGCGCCAGGCAGTCCATCGCGCGCTGCTGCAGCTTCGGCCCCGGCTCCTTCTGGCTGATGCTGTGGGACTGGGCAAGACCATCGAAGTCGGAATGATTATCACGGAACTCATGAGACGAGGGCGGGCAAACCGGATCCTCGTCCTCGCCAAGAAGTCCATGCTGACTCAGTTCCAGTCGGAGTTGTGGAATCGCTTCGGAATTCCCCTTGTTCGACTGGACTCCCTGGGCATCGCCCGTCTGAGGTTGCGTATTCCCGCGAATAAGAACCCCTTTGAGATCTACCACCGCATCATCATCAGCATCGACACCCTGAAGGATGTTGGCCGTTACCGGCATTTCCTGGAAGAGACACGATGGGATGTTGTGGTGATTGATGAGGCCCATAACGTGGCCGGCGCCAGCGTCCCGGAACGACACCTCAGCCACCGACTTGCGAGACTCCTGGCCAGGCGCACGGATAGTCTGTTGCTCACGACGGCCACTCCTCACAACGGCCAGCGTGAGACATTCGGCAGGTTAATCAGCCTCCTGGACCCCTCTGCCATCCCTGACCCCAGATTCAGGGAGTACGAGCCGGAGGACATCAAGGACTTCTTCCTGATGCGTTTCAAGGAAGATGTCCGTGAAGAGGCGGGCGAGAACTTCAAGGACCGTCATGTAGTGCCGCTCAACGCCACTTCTGAGTCAGCATCGGAGGCCGAAGAGAGGGTCCTCGATGTCTTCGCCCGAATGCGTCAGCACAACAAGAACCTCGGCATCAGCGGTGAACGCATTGACACCCTCATCCAGTATGGCCTCTACAAGCTCTTCCTTTCGAGTCCCGAGGCTTGTGCATCAACGGCAAGCAAACGCGAGGAGCACCTTGAGAAGCATGATCCTCAGAGCAACGAGAGCCCGTACCTGAGAGATCTGCAAGACGCCTTGAAGGGACAGTCCATCGGTGCCTCGACAAGGTACAAGCTACTGAAGAAGCAATTGAAGGAACTCGGGTGGGATGGCGGCAAGAAGAGCCCGCGAGTGTTGATCTTCACCGAGTACCGCCAGACCCAGGAAGCCTTGGTAGCGGCGCTGGTAAGGGACTTCAACATCAAGCACTCCAAGAGCTTCGATCAACAGCCGGACCAGGCGATCGGCGTTATTCACGGTGGAGTCCCGGACATCCACCTCATGAAGACGGTCGAGTCTTTCGGCACGGGCAGTTCACCCATGCGAATGCTCGTGGCAACGGATGTTGCCTCTGAGGGAATCAACCTTCACCACGAGTGCCATAACATCATCCACTTCGATCTGCCCTGGTCCATCATCACGCTAATCCAGCGGAATGGACGTATCGACCGCTTCGGACAGCGCAACACCCCCTGCCTGCGCTACCTCATGGTGAACTCGCGGCAGGAACAACTCGCCGGAGATCGGGACATTTTCGACCGTCTCATCACCAAGGTGGAGGAGATCAACCGTTCCACACGATCAGGTGAGAGTGTCCTCAAGCTTTATGACCCCGAGGCGGAGGAACGGTACATCGCGGAGAAAGGGATTCTTGCTGGCAACACTGCCGTGCTGGAAAGCGCGGCGACCGTTACCCAGTCCGCTGAGGCCAGTGCTCTCGAGGAGGTGTTGCGGTCGGCGACTAAGGAAGGTGAAGGAGATTATCTGAAATTCCTCTTGGGCGAAGGGCCTGCAGCACCCAGCATGGATGAAACCGTGCGAGCGCCTGAGCAGTGCACGTCACGGCTTCGCTTGTACAAGGATAGGGATTTCCTTGTCGAGGGATACCGCTACCTGGCCGAACTGAACCACGACTACCGCCCCATCCGGGAGGATGGACACATGGTCACCGTCGATGCTCCCGGTGACCTGAGCCGTAGACTCGGATCGCCAAACATGCGTGACGATGTCGTTTTTGGGGCCACAGCGATCCCGTCCGAGGCATGGCCTGAGCACGACCAGTTCCAGTTCACCGACAACATCGATCATGCCAACCTAGCCATCCAAGCCGCCCGGAATACGGCCGGCCACTGGGCCAAAGTGCACATGATTCTTGACCAGAATCCCGTGCTGCAATGGGTTGCCGAACGTCTGGTCATGGTCATGAAGCGCGGCCAAGCGCCACACATTCTCTCAAAAGGCCTGAATCCCGGTGAACTCTGCTTCTGCTTCATCGGGCAGGTGTCCAGCAAGTCCGGCACACCGCTCGTGGTGGACGCCCACGCCATATCCTTTGAAAAGGGGGGTGTATTCAAGCACAGGTCACTTGCCGAGGCGCTCGATGCGGCCCAGTTCAAGAGCCTCATCAACAAAGGCGAGTTCCAGTCGTCCGGTGCGGCCGAACCACTCATCGCGGCTGCGGTAGATGCCAGTCTGGAGCACATGCGCCAGGTGAAGCACGACCGCGACGCAAAGATGGCGCCCCTCCTGAGAAAGGAAACCCGGCGTTTGCGCAACTGGAAGAAGCGGCGGGTGGAACTCCTGGAGAAGCTGATTGCCGATGGCGATGCAGCGTCCAAGCGCTGGCGGCGAGAGATCGAGGAGATCAACGCCTACGCCAAGGACCGGGAGGACAACTGGCAGCGAACCTACTTCGATGCGACCGCCCAGCCGACAACGCGGCTTGTGTTGGTGATTGAAGGAGGAGGAAGGTAATGCCGCTGGACACTGCCATAAGCAACGTCGGCGAGTATTACTCCGCCCACTACCTCGATACCACCTTCGCGAAGGACATCCGCGAGCTTACGGCCAAGTGGAAGGAGCGAGGGTCTGAGGCGCCGCCTCGCAGGCTGCAGGCCCTCGCAGAACCGTATTTCCGAGCCAAAGGCCAGGCATTGGAGGAGGACAACCCCGAACGACGCTGGCAAAACCGCGCCGAGTACGAGGACCTGTCCAAGTGGCACAACCTGCTCCTGGGGGCGCTGGGCTACACTGGTCTGGCGCGTCAAGACGTCCCTGTGGAAGGTGGGCAGTCTTTTGTTCCGACGGTCGACTGCGTGCGCCGCTACAACAAGCCGTGGCTGGCCATCTGCGAAACCGCTTTCTGCTGGCCAGAGGCAAGCCTCAAGGAAGGCATGGCCAGCGAAGATCCGCTGGAGACGGTTCCGTTTGCCGACCAATTGACCGAAGACGAACACCAGGTGAAGCTCTGTTCAGGCGACTGGACACGCCTGGCCAGCCGACTTTTCACCGAGGAGGATGCGCCGCGTTGGATGATGCTTCTCGCCGGCAGTGCTATCGTGCTTCTGGACCGCACCACCTACGCACAAGGCCGTTACCTTGCTTTTGACCTCGACGATGCTTTTGGGCGCAAGGAACGGGATACGTTTGACTGCATGGCCGCCTTTCTTTCCTCTGAAACGCTTTGTCCTGGCGGTGAGTCCGACAAGGTACTTCACGACAAACTGGAAGAGCAGTCACACAAGTTCGCCCACGGTGTCACCGAGGCGCTTCAACTGGCGGTGCATGAAGCTATCGAGCTCCTGGCCAACGAATGGGTTGACGACCGACGCAGAAAGCACCTGTCGTACAAGGAGGTAGAAGATCCTTTCTCGGGAACAGGCAAGCGAACGGTCTCTGCCCAGGACCTGAAACATGAGTCGCTCGTATACGTGTACCGGCTCATCTTCTGTTTCTATGCTGAGGCGCGGGGGGCGGAACTCGGCATCCTGCCCATCAATGACGATGCCTACCGCCTCGGGTACAGCCTTGAGTCGCTTCGGGATCTCGAACAGGTGCCCCTGACCCCAGCCACTGAGGACGGGACCTACTTCCAGCAGCACCTGCGAAAGTTGTTCGCAATCATCCACCAGGGTTTTCATCCCGATACCGCCGGTGAAGGTGAACTGGCGTTTGCCGATGCCGGACTCACGCAGACGTTCACCGTCCGTCCCCTGACCGCGACCCTGTTCGATCCTGCCAGCACGCCTCTGCTCGACAAGGCCGACCTCCGCAATCAGTGCCTGCAGCAGGTCATCAAGAAACTGTCGCTGAGCGTCAGCGAGAAAGCCAAGACTATCGGGCGCGTCAACTACGCTGAACTCGGGATCAACCAACTGGGCTCGGTCTACGAGGGGTTGCTGTCCTACAAGGGCGTGTTCGCGCCGGAAGACATGATCCAGGTCAAGCCCAAGGGCAAAGACCTGAGCGACAGCAAGACCCAATCGTGGTTTGTGTCGCTCGCCCGCCAAGAGGAGTTCCATAGGGACGAGGTCGAGCGCTTGGCGAACGGCAAGCCCCGCATCTATCCGCAAGGCAGCTTCATTCTGTATCTGTCGGCGATCGATCGCCAGCAGAGCGCATCGTACTACACGCCGGAAGTGCTGACCCGCTGCCTGGTGGAGGAAGCCCTGCGCGAACTGCTGAAAGACTTCACACCAGCCGATGCCGACAAGGTTCTCGATCTGAAGGTGTGCGAGCCCGCAATGGGGAGTGCTTCCTTCCTGGAGGAAGTGGCCAACCAATTGGCAGCGCGCTACCTGGCTCTCAAGCAGGACCAGACCGGAGTCAGGATTGCCCCGGGGCGCTACCAGGAAGAACTGCGGCGCGTGAAGCACTTCATAACCACCCGTAACGTGTACGGCGTGGACCTGAACGCCACCGCTGTCGAACTCGGCTCCCTGACGCTCTGGCTTGGCTCCGTCCACCAACTCACCGTTGGCGCCTCTTCCGCGTCTCAATCCTCGGTTCCATGTGCTACACCCTGGTTCGGGCTTCGCCTCCGCCCCGGTAACAGCCTGATCGGCGCTCGCCGAGCGGTCTGGACGACCAAACAGGTCATGGAGGGGAAGCATCGTGGCGCAGAGGCTGTACCTCCGCGCCCACTCAAGCCTGGCGAAGGCCGGAAGAAGAATGAGATCTACCATTTCCTTGTGTTCAACGACGCCATGGTGCCCGCTGCCGGGGACAAGATCATGCGCGGCTTCTGGCCGGCCGAGTGTAAGAAGGCCAGCGAATGGTTGAAGAAGGAAGCTCAGGCGAAATGGACGAACGAGGACGCGACGATTGCGTTGCGCGTCAGCGAGTTACTGGATGACCACTGGGACCAATACACCGCCCGCCGCCTCGATGCCCTGGAGAAAACCGCCGTGCCCGCCTCCGTCTGGCCGAATCCGCCTGTAATCGAAGAGGCCCTCGCGGAGTCGCAGAGACGCCGAGCTGAGAGTCCCGCGAATGTGCGATTCGAAAAGACCGATTTCTTTGAGAAGACCGTGCAAGGCGAAATAGCCTTTGGCGAGCGCGCGGTGGCTCATCAGGAGGACCGCGAAAGCGGTTTGGCCTACCGCGAACGCATCAAAGCCGAACTGGAATCCAAGAGCGGCAGTTTTCAGCGAATCAAATGCATCATGGACCTCTGGTGTGCCTTGTGGTTCTGGCCGCTGGAGCGGATGGGCGACCTGCCCGGACGCCGGGCGTTCCTCTGCGCTGCCGAACTCCTCCTGGAGAAACAGGCTCTCCTGCCGAGTATCAGCGCCATGATGAGCATTCACCTGGGATTTGACGTTGATGCTCTAATCAAGGTGGCCGGCGGCCGAATTCCCGATGCCGAACAACTCGCCGATATTTTCGCGCCGCTCGGTGTTTCTCACGCGATCGCCGGGGAGCAGAACTTTCACCACTGGGATCTCGCTTTTGCAGAGATCCTTGGACCGTCACCTAGGCATGTCGGCTTTGATCTCATCGTTGGCAACCCGCCGTGGATCTTGGCGGATTGGATTGAAGACGCCAAGATGTACGACATCGATCCCCTTCTCGGCGTCAAGGATGTCGGTGCAACCGAGCTTGCCAGGAAACGCGTCGCTCTTCTGCAGGACCCGGAAGCTCGCGCCTCTTACGGCGAGGCATATGTGGCCTCGCAAGGATCTTCCTCCTTCCTCGCCGATGAGGTGAACTACCCGATCCTTCTCGGCATCCGGCCCAATCTCTTCAAGAATTTCATCGTCCGTTCTTGGGCAATTCTCAACGAACATGGCATTGCCGGGTTGCTCCATCCCGAGGGCCCTTATGATGATGCTAAAGGGGGACAACTACGGGCAGAGATGTACCCCCGTCTCCGCGCACACTACCAATTTGAGAACGAATTCACCTTGTTTGTCGGCACGAATGACCATGGCCGCCTAAAGTTCAGCATCAACCTCTATGGTCCACCTGCCACAATCGTAGACTTTCGACACATGTCGAACCTCTTCTTGCCCCAAACGATTTCGCAGAGTCTCAGTCATACGAACGCAACCGAAGTGGTCCCCGGGATCAAGACCGATGCTGGCGAATGGAACATCCGGCCCCACTGCAAACGTGTTGTGCGCGTCACAAGCAAGGAACTTGAACAATTCACATCCTTGCTGGAAGAGATTGGGACACCGCCACTTCAGTCCCGCATGCCTCAGGTTCACGCGCAGACGTTGATTCAGGTAATCGACAAATTGGGCAAAACGGAGAGGCGATTAGGAACCCTCGACAAACAGTACTTTTCAACGCAAATGTTCAATGAGAAGACGGCCAAAGATGACGGCATCATCACTCGTCAAGATCAACCATGTCTGACGCCAAGCTCAGTTGACGACTGGATTGTCACCGGCCCCCATTTCTTCGTCGGCACCCCCTTCAACAAGACGGCTAGAACCCGGTGCACGGAGAACTCTCACTACGACGACATTGACCTCACGGTCATCCCAGATCATTACCTGCCGCGTTCCTGCTACCGTCCCGGCAATGACAGGGACGATTGCAGAGACTTCTACAACGCTATCGACGAGTGGCCCAAACCGTCATTGCCCGGTTTTTGGCCTGTTGCGGACGAGATGGACGTGGAGATCTGGATCATCCTCTTTCGCGAGCCAGCCCACGTCTACGGAATTGAGCCTGCCAAACCCGGATCTCGCACCGCCCGGAGATTCGTGTGCGTTGCCGAAGCCGATGGGGACATCCCATCAGTCGTTGCATGGATGCGAGGGCATCCGGATGTCAGAGACCTGGCGGAGATACGTCGCGCAGTGTCCACTTTCTCGACGCGTCAAACGAAGAAGGTAGACGTGGATCTTGCTGCGCTACCAAGACCGATAACCAGCTATCCCCGATACGTGAACCGAACACGAGTAGGTGCTGCTGCCGAAAGGACGCTCACCTCCGCGATTCTTCCTCCAGGTTGCTCCCATATTGACGCAGCATTCAGTGTAACCTTCAGTGATGTTCGTTTGCTTTGCCAGTTTGCTGCGGGGACGTTCTCACTCGTACTGGATTTCTGGGCAAAGGCTGGTGGAAAGACGCATTGCCGTCACGATGTCGCATCCATGCTTCCCCTGCTGGGAGGCCCGCATGCCGCCAGGGCAAGTCATCGCGCTCTCCGCCTTTCCTGCCTCACCCGCGCCTACGCTGATCTGTGGACGGCTGTTGCTGACGAGTCGATGCAAGCGGAACGTTGGACCACGGCTGATGCGCGCTTGTGCCACGAGTTCGAACATCCATGGACTGCCCTCAACCCGAAGCAATGGGACTGGAAGACTCCGCTCCGAAGCGACTTCGCCCGCCGACAGGCGCTGCTAGAGATTGACGTGCTCGTTGCTCTCGCCATCGGCCTGACCTTGGACGAACTGCTCGACATCTACCGAATCCAGTTCCCCGTCATGCGCCAGTACGAAAGGGTGGACGAATACGACACCCGCGGACGCCACATCCCCAATACCGCCCGAAAAGACGACGGGGGCACCGAATTCCGCGACGCCTGGCAACAGCGCCAGGAAGCCATCACCAGCGGCAAAGTCTCACCCGACGCCCCGTTTGAGGTCTCCTGGCCGATCGACAACGGCCTCCAGATCGTGACCAAGGCCTTCTATCCCCCCTTCACCAAGGTGGATCGCGAGGAAGACTACCGAAGGGCCTGGGCGGTGTTCGGCGCACAAGTGAAGTCCCAGGAGAAAGGCTTAGACGGATGACTGAACCATCCATAGACCCTATCTCCAAGACAGCGGCAGCGGGACAGGCACTGGGCTATTCGCTGCAGTATGACCGTGTCTTCTATCGCCTTCTCACCTCACCACCTAGCAGCATCGTCAGCATGGAAGTGTTTGATGATGTCGGTGTTGAGCGCCCCGACAAGACGGTTCTTGCAGAACAAGACAAGTCATCGCTGGACGGAAATCCGGTTTCTGACCGCAGCGTGGATCTGTGGAAGACACTGGCGAACTGGGCTGAGGCAGTGTCTTCAGGGCAACTGTCTCCTGAGAAGACAACGTTCTTTCTGTGGATAGCGAAGCCATGCCAAGGCGCGTTTGCGGATCGCCTCAGAGACGCACAAAGCCCCGAGGAGTGCAAGGCGACAGTGCAAGCAATCCTTGATGAACTGCGTGGAGTTGACACCACAGAGGACGGCTTCTCGGAAGTTGGTGAGACAGTCCGCAAGCACATCAAGAGATTCGCGCGCGCCTTCACTGACCATTGCGACCTTGTCTCCAAGATGATCCAGCATTTCGTCTACGAATGCGGCAGTGGCGATCACCTCAAAGAAATTAAGGAGTACTTTGCCAAGAACCAAGTGGTTCACTCGTCGATTGAACTGGATCTCATCTACCATGGCGACAGCTGGATCAGACAGAAGATCAACGCCGCCATTGGGGGTCATCAGGATGCTCGGATCAGCCGTGACGAACTCATAGAGGAACTGAAGCAGTACCAGCAACGGGTAGGTGCGCACCATGTGTTGGAGGCGTTTGACTACTCTCCGTCGGAATCGGAGACGAACCAAGAACTTCAATCCCGCACGTATGTGCAACAGCTTCTGTATATCGACTTCTCCCGCGACAGGCTGATGCAGGCCATAGAGGATAAGCTCCGTGCCTCAGTTACCCGATCAAAATGGGTTGAAGCGCAAAGAGTGCACGCAAAGGGTCTTAAGGATTTCGAGGCTTCGCTGAAGAGGCGGTGGGACAATGTCACAGAGCGAGTACGCATTTCTGATGCCGGGTTACGCGACGTAGATCGTGGGGTGCTCATCTACACAGACTGTGCCGATGGTCACACGCGGATCGAGAATATGGATGTGCCTTCGGGTTTTGTGCCAGGCAGTTACCACGAGATGGCCGATACGGAGGTCGTGTGGTGGCATCCGGGCTACCATGACCTAAAGGCAAAGGCCGCAAAGCGTAAGGACTCACTACCGTGAACACATTTGGTGATGAAATACGGGAACTTCGGAACCCAGGGCTCTGCGCCTACCTCTTGTGGCGTTATGCCATTGGGTATCAAGAAGGCAACGAGGAGCAGGCAGCGTCGCCGTCCACAATGGTGTTCTACGTACTCCCGTTGATGCTGCATCGGGACATTGCTGATGTCATTTGCAGCACTCAGGTAGCGTCTGGTTTGCACAAGGCGCTTGCAAAGGTAAAGGACGGACGCCGAGCTGCTCGCGTCGAGAAGCCTGCTGAGAAAGTGAAGAAACGCGGCGGATCGTCTCCGAGCGATGAAGATGCAGGCCCGGACGCACTTCTGGCTGTGGACGGTGCGGTTGTGGACTTCCGAGAACTCACGTGCAAGGCACTTTTCGCCGCCGTGCAGTGCAGGCTGTTAACATTCAGCGATGATCGCCAGCGGTGTGTTGGGGTTGACGGCGACATTCTGCTGCCATCATTGCCTGACTCCGTAGAGAGATTGGGGGCGGGCGCCACCAAACTCGGGGCGTGGTTCGCCAGGTTGTCCATGCAAGAACTAACTCAGGCCCTTAAGGTGGAGCCATAGAATGCAATTCCAGATCAAGAAAGTGATCATATGGCCGAAGAAAGTGGACTTCGGCCCCAGAATCGTTTCCTTCAGGGAGAACTCGGTCAACGTGATTACCGGGGAATCCCGAACCGGGAAGTCGGCCGTTATTCCGATCATTGACTACTGCCTTGGCGCATCGAAGTGCGCTATCCCGGTCGACACGATTCGGAATGCGTGCTGTTGGTTTGGGGTGCTTGCGCAGGTCGAAGGCGCGGAGTGGCTGTTTGCACGGAAAGGCCCGGATCAGCACGAGTCCACGGGCGAAATGTTTGTGGAGAGTGGCGCTTCCGTTTCTATCCCCGATGTGATTGCCAGTGGCAACACAACTGCGGATGCCATGAAGCAGTCATTGAACGAACTCGCGGGATTGACCGATCTTCCGATGGCGCAACGCACTGAGGGATTCATCAAGGGGTCACGCCCCAGTTTCCGCGATCTCGTGTCCTTCGTCTTCCAGCCGCAGAATGTCGTAGCCAATTCGGACGTTCTGTTCTTCAAAACCGGTCAGACAGAGTACCGTCAGCGGTTGAAGCAGATATTCCCCTATGCTCTGGGGTCTATCAATGCCCAGACGCTCGTTCTCATGCACCAGCATGTCGAGTTGGAGAAGGAACTCAAGAGGAAGGAGCTCGAACTCAAGACAGTCACTGCGGTTTCGGTGCGTTGGCGTGGCGAGGTAGCGAGTCTTCTCGATCAAGCGGTCAAATACGGGTTGCTGCATGCGGACATACCATTGCCAGGATCCTGGGCAGAGCAGGTGCGCCTGCTCAAGGATGTTGCGGCTACGGCGATTGAAGAATCCAATGCAACAGCCGTGAGCAACATCACTGAAACAGCACGCCGACTCCGTGAACTCCACAATCGGGAAGCTGCCGTCTCGTATCAGGTCGGGACCCTCCAGTCACGGCTTTCCAGCATGGCGACTCTGGGAGACAGTATTGGGCAGTACCTGGGGAGTCTCCAAACAAGATCAGACCGCCTTGCTTTATCCGACTGGCTGGCGGAGCGAGTTGCACCTGATCGACCGTGCCCTTTTTGCGGAGAGACATCAGAACGGGCGAAGCAGGAACTTCAACTGCTTGCCGAATCGGCCCGCAGGTATGGACATGAAGCTGCAAAACTAGCGAAGGTGCCTCCCATAATGGACCGTGAACGTCTAGCGGTTACGGAGCAGCTGAAGGCCCTTACTGAAGAACTTGCCGTGATACAGCGACGCCGAAGAGACCTGGAGCAGTCGTCCGAAGCGGCTCGCCACGCCGCTTACACCTCCAAAGAACGCTACCGTTTTGTGGGTGCGCTTCAGGAGGGACTGAAGACGTATCAAGAGATTGGCGTGGATGCTGGACTTGTTGCCGAAGTGAACGCCTTGAAGGAACGAGTCTCCGCGTTGAGATCGCAGATTCACGCGGCAGACGAGAAGGAACGGACAAAGAGGGCGCTCCAACAGGTCAACAGCAACGCGGGACGAATCATTACTGGCCTCGACTCGGAATGGCCGAACGCACCGATTGAAGTGATGATAGACGACCTGACCGTGCGCATCACGAAGATGCAGCGGCACGATTATCTCTGGGAAATGGGAAGCGGGTCCAATTGGCTCTCCTACCATATCGCCGCGACGCTCGCCTTGCATCAGCACTTCCTGAATACCCCAAGATGCCCGGTGCCATCTTTTCAGATATATGACCAACCGAGCCAGGTTTATTTCCCGAAGACTCCACCGAGCGGAAACGGCAGTACTGAAACGGGAGAACACGTCGGCAAAGACGTAGACATTGAGGCGGTTAGGAAGATCTTCGCTACGTTGTCGGCTTTCTTGACCGGGATCCACCCAATTGGCTTTCAAATCATCGTCATGGATCATGCGCCGACCCATTTATGGGCAAATCTGGAGAATGTGAATACAGTCGAAGAATGGATAGGTGGACGGTCGTTGGTCCCGACTGAATGGCTGGCGGGAGAAGGTGCGGCAGGTTCGTAATGATGGTCTGCGATTACGCACGAAGGACGGACGCATGCGTGAGGGACGACAGCGATGCACGGGCAATGGTTGTTAAGAAACGAAAAAGCGGTTCGCACGGTGTTCGGTGAGGGAGCACGAGCCAAGGCATAGGAGAAGAGGAGTCATGTATCTATCCAAGCTCTTCGCCGAGAACTTTAGAGTGTTCGGTTCGAAGGAAGACGGAAAGCAGCTCGATCTTGAGTTCACGGCAGGACTCAACGCCCTGGTGGGCGAGAATGACGCTGGCAAGACAGCTATCATTGATGCGCTCCGCCTGGTGCTGTGGACCA
Organism: uncultured Verrucomicrobiota bacterium; assembly: GCA_964611575.1. GTDB lineage: Bacteria > Verrucomicrobiota > Kiritimatiellia > CAIKKV01 > CAITUY01 > CAITUY01. Next base: position 14,459 of record CAZTAJ010000003.1, on the reverse strand, counting down.
CCGGCAACGAATACAATCGTCTGACGGAGGACGATTTCCACGTCACCGCAGGGACAAGGCGAAGCAGCCTTTCTCTCTGTTGCCGGTTCTCGGGGCTGACGACGCAAGACGCGGGACGGTTCTTGGAATGGATCTCGACAGAGAATGGCCAACCCACTCTGTATGTGTGGCTGAAGGCATCCTTGAGCGAGAAGCCGACGGGTCCACGCGGTTCGCGTGTTATGTCCGTGTGCCGCTCGGGCAGCGAAGGAGAGGGTCGTGCGATAGAAGGTGACATCAGGGAGTTCCTCCGCGCGACATATCTCCGGCCTCTTCGTGATGCGGAATCTGAACTTTCAAGTGGTCGAAACTCCAGGTTGTCGCAGATACTCCAAGCTCACCCCACTTTCGAGGCTGAGAAGGAGAACGATTTTGACGAGGCCCAGCCCGCGATGGTGCCCCAACGACTTGTCGGGATCATGAGGCAGGCGGAGCATCGCATTCAGCACAACAAGGTGATTACGGATTCCGCTGATACTCTCAACACGAACTACCTCAGCAACTTCGCCATTGCCAGCGACGCGCTGGTCAGCCAGATCGGCGTTGGAAACAAGTCCGACCTGAGACAGATTCTCGAGAAACTCGATCTCGGAATTCAGCCCAGTCCCGAGCAGGGCCTTCCCACCCGACGTGGTTTGGGAACGAATAATGTGTTGTTCATGGCAACTGAGTTGTTACTGCTGGGGGGCGGCTCGGAGGGGGAGATGCCGTTGCTGCTGATCGAGGAGCCCGAAGCCCATCTGCACCCGCAGATGCAGCTTCGCATGATCGACTTCCTGCGGAGCAAGGCAGACACGGGGTCGGTTCAGGTTATCCTAAGCACTCATAGCCCAAATTTGGCATCGAAAATCAACCTGGTCGCGCTTTCACTGGTCTCGAAGGGGCGCGCATACCCGCTGAGGTCGGAGCTGACAGCACTTGCGCCTGGAGACTACCGCTTCCTCGAACGTTTCCTTGATGTCACAAGGGGCAACTTGTTCTTTGCCAAGGGCGTCCTCATTGTCGAGGGGGATGCGGAGAATATACTGCTTCCCGCGATAGCGGCGAAGATGGGGAAGGATCTATCCAAGCACGGTGTGTCAATCGTCAACGTTGGACACGTGGGTCTGTTCCGCTACGCCAGGATCTTCCAACGTAAGGATGGAAGCGTACTTCCCGTCAGGGTGGCGTGCCTCGCCGATAGGGACATACCTCCCGACGAGGCGAATGGATATGTGCCCAGGCGGAAAGACAGAGCAGGAACCGAGATCCCTACCTATGAATCAGAAGTCCCCGCTGAGGAGAAGTCTGCACGCGAGGCGCGTCGCACACGATATCAGGGGGGCTGCGTTCAGGCTCGTGTTTCGGATCACTGGACGTTTGAGTACGACCTCGCGGTGAGCGGCCTTGGGATGGAGTTACAGGCTGCCATTGAGATGGCGAGAAGCATCTCCGAAAAGGATTCGACCCCAACAGACGATGAGGCCAAAGCATTCCTCATCGCCGCGAAGACAACCTGTGACGAATGGGGGCGCCAGGGGCTGACCAGCAACGCCATCGCGGCAGGAATCTACGAACCCTTGTGGCGCAAGCAGGTGTCGAAAGCCGAGACGGCGCAGTGCATGGCCAGACTAATCGAGATGTCCCCCTTCAGCGCAGAGGAACTGGCTGCTAAGCTGCCGAGGTACATTGTTGAGTCGCTTGCATACGTGACCGCGATAGGAGGCGGCGGCGCCTGATGCCAAGGTCTCTCAAGATCTGTGATGAGGATGTGCGCCTTGCCGAGCAATGCATGGGGCACTCCTTCTCGGATCCCGAAAGGTCGGCCGTGCTCCAATGCCTCCATACGAGGGATGTGCAAGCGTGTCCCGGTAGCGGCAAGACGACGCTGCTAGTGGCGAAGCTGGCCATTCTGGCGTCCAAGTGGCGGTGGAAAGACCGCGGCATTTGTGTTCTCTCCCATACCAATGTGGCCCGCAGGGAAGTCGAGAAGAGCTTGGCCTTGCACCCAAGCGCACACAAGGTTCTCCAGTATCCCTCTTTCGTCGGCACAATTCAGTCGTTCGTCGATCAGATGCTGGCGCTGCCATACATGCGCAGCAACGGATGGGATCCCAGCATGATCGACAACGACACGTTTGCAGAACGAGCGAAGCAGAGACTCGGTCGCTACTGGACCGCTCGCGGATGGCTGGACAGGCAACGCAATGGCACGAGCATCCTTGCGGGACTGCGGTACGAGGGTACGGCTCTGTCACTCGGCAGCGCGGGGGGCGACATCTCCGTTGCGCCCAAGACGCCAACGTTCAAGCAGTTGGAGCAAGTCAAGAGAGACGTATCTGACCAAGGGGTGTTCAGGTATGACGACATGTATGCGTTTGCCCAAGCGCATCTCGCCACATGCGCAGGCTTGGCCGCCGCCCTCGGGTATCGCTTTCCCTGGGTCTTCATTGATGAAATGCAGGATACCTCAGAACTGCAGAGCCAGATTCTTGCAGCATGCTTCAATAGCGTGAGCACGGTCCAGCGATTTGGTGACGTGAATCAGGCGATATATGGCTCGCTCGAATCCAAAGACAGTGAGACAGGGTTCCCCGCAGAAAGTCACCTAGGGGTGAGGAACTCGAAGAGATTCGGCACCCGCATAGCTAAGGCGGCCTCCAACCTCACAGCCATCGTAGCGCAGGACATTGAGTGCGGGGACGGCTGTGATGGCGCAAGGGCACACACGGTGTTCCTGTTTGATGAAAGCAGTATATCCAACGTCTTCCCTGCATTCGGAAAGTTGCTGCTGAGGGAATGTGACGTCAGTGCTCACGGATTCGTCGCGAAGGCCGTTGGCTCTCGGAAGAACCCGCCGGATGGAGCCTCGGGAGATACTTTTCCATCGCACATCGGTCAGTATTGGCCGTCGTTTCAGCCGGTGCATACTCGGGGATACCAGTTAGGGGACCGTCTTGCGGATGCTGTCAGAGCCGCTCGCGGCCTGATCGCATCGTCCGGCGAAACCGCCGATGGTGCTGACTTGTTAATCAAGGCGTTCCTGAAGCTGTTGGTGTTGCAAGGCATTACGGCGGCCGATGGAAGACGATTCACCAAGCGAAGCCTTATTGAACGTCTTCAGGCTGGCGCCCCCGGTGCGCTGGATAAGTACAGGATTGTGCTGGGGGCGTTGTGTCTTTCCTCCCAACCGTTCTCCGCGGACTGGTGGGGTCGAGCCTGCGGGAACATTCGACATGTCTTGGGCCACCTCGGCGTGACCACATTGACGGCGGAGGCGGCGAGCTACTTGGAATGGGGCGACCAGACGGATGGAGCGGGTATGTCGATGGGGAGAGCGCCGTCAGTGAATGAGTATGTCTTCACGGATGAGGACACACACCGCACGGTGTCATTCAGCGTGTCGACGATCCACGCAGTCAAAGGGGAGACTCACGCAGCGACCCTGGTACTCGAAACATTCCATCGGGCACATGATCTTGAGAAGGTCGTCCCGTACTTGTCGGGCCGCAAGAAGGCGGCTGCTGCAACCGCTCCGAAAGGGCACCTCAAACGCATCTTTGTCGGCATCACCAGACCACGCCACCTGGTGTGTCTGGCAATGCACAAAGGCCATATTGAGGATCGCGATAGAACCAGGTTGAGTGACTTGGGATGGATGGTTGAAGAAGTGCCAGCCGCGGCGGACGTGCAAGAGCCGCCCACGAGCGACCACCACGCGGGATAGAGGAGAAACCATGGGCAAACGTGAAGAAGCCACGGCAGGGACACTGGTTGACAGCGAAGTTAGAGCACTCGCCGAGAGTGGGCGTTTGATAACAAAGGGGTTTGACTCTGACCGCCTGAAGCAGGCGTGCTATGAACTCCGGGCGAGCCCGATCTACTATGATCTTTCCTCGGACGAGCCAGAGAGCAGACGGGATGCCGGATCTGAGCATGGGAGCTACATTCTTCTGAAACCACGTCACTCTGTTGCTGTGATTGTTAAGGAGGAGATCGACCTTCCAGATAGCATGCTGGGACGCATCTTAGCGAAGGGGAGCCTGTTCTCGCTCGGCATTGTGCCTGTTAATACGTACGCAGATCCTGGGTTCTCGGGAAGGCTCGGCATAGTCCTCACAAACACCTCGAACAACTACATTCGAATACAAGACGGGGAACCTATTGCCAAGATTGAGTTCTCTCGTCTTTCAGGACCAGTTGCCAAGGCATATTCAGGCCAGCACGGGTACGAGACCAAGATATGGCCGTTCAGGAAGGAGTTGATTCTGAGCGCGGAGGATTTAGCCAAGGACCCGCGGGTTGGAAGGGCGTGGCAGGAATTTGGCAGCATACACGGACCGTATGTTAAGACGGTATTGGATAGAGTCTTCAGGTATGAACGTCTCCTCTTGATTGTCACATTATTGGCGTTTGCGATTGGCATTTGGGTCACGAAGTTCGGTAGCGGGAACCCTGCGGCAGTACTCGTCGGGGCCATGACTGGAATTGTCGTCAACCTGCTAACGCAACTCGTGATCTACCTGGTAACGAACCTGAGGCGGAAGTAGTTGCGCATGAACTGTGGTGCCACCATACGAAGTGTTAAGCGCACAGACGATAGCCGGGCACTCACAAGTGAACGAGTGGTCATCCGGGGGCAAGGCATCTCCTCCAAGTTCTTCCTGGCGCCAATTAACACCGGCTATGCCGTTCGGGGGATTCCTTCAAAGCAGTTTGAGGACTTCTACGTGGCGCGTTCAGGCAAAGGGATCGGTATTACCTTTGTGGGAAACACAGCCATAGGCAAAGAGTACGTAACGAATGCAGGTACCCCTTGGTTGTCTGGCCCCCATCAGAAGTGGACAAACTTGGCAGCACGTATTCGCGCTGCCGGGTCACTCCCCGGTATGCAGGTAGGGGCCAGGTGTTCCGCTCATGCCCCCCTGAAGGATTGGAAAGCGGCATCCATTCAGGATGTCGTGAATGGTGCTCAGAAGGAGATGAACTCGCTATCTGGTCAGTCCATTGACAGCATTCGGGATGGGTTCATCCGGAGTGCGGTTGTGGCCTCTGCTTCAGGGTTTGCCGTTGTTCAACTTCATGCCGCACATGGCTACTTTCTGGCGAGGATGTTTGACTCCCGCATCAACCGCAGACGTGATCGATATAACGCCGACAAACTGGTCTTACTTGCTGCGATAGTTGAGGGAATACGGAGCCGCGTTCCGGACATTCTGCTGGATCTGCGTTTGTCCATTGCAGAAGGGATCGAAGATCACGACGCAGAGGTAGCAAGAAAGGTGGCGTTGATTGAGCGGCTTGTTGTCCTCGATGTTGATATGATCAGTCTGTCGAACGGGTTCTATGACATCGACAAGTCGCTGATCTATCCGGATAAGACGCAACCCCACGGGCTGCATATCCCCTTTGCAGTTGCGATGGCTCGGAAGTATCCGAAGAAGACGTGGAATGTTGCCGGCAACATCTACGATCTTGCTCAAATACCAAGAACGATACCCGCTAATCTGACGTTCTCCATTGGACGGTCACTGATAGCTGACACGGAATTCGTTGCAAAGTCTGCGGCGGGTCGAAGGACATCCATCAATGCCTGTGTTCGGGAGGATTGCTGCCACTACTATTCAAAGGGGCGACGGATGTTGGCATGCAAGGTTAACCCTTGTTTGCCGTCGGACCGAGTGTTCCGGGGGTGAGAACTGACCATGTTACCCGCACACATAGCTGAGAACATCAGGAAGCAGATACTCTACTATCTGCAGAGCACCTTTGCGTTCCGTGACCGGAAGGTTGAACGGCAGTTCGAAAACTTCCTGACCGACCCGGAGAATGGGATGTTCAAGGGGCCTTGGGTCACGCTCAGGCGTCCGTACCGGCCGGCGCCGGAGGGCATCTCGCTTCCGTTTGACTTTTCTGTGCGCTTCCATCCTTTCCGGCATCAGTACCGGGCCTGGATCCGCCTGACCAGCAAGAGCAACAAGCCTATATCAACGATCGTGACGACCGGCACCGGTTCCGGCAAGACGGAGTGCTTTCTCTATCCGATTCTGGACCACTGTCTCCGCACACGAAAGCAGGGCGTAAGGGGGATCAAAGCGATCGTCCTGTATCCCATGAATGCCTTGGCCTCGGATCAGGAGAAGCGATTTGCCGCAACTGTCTGGGACACACCTGAGTTGAAGCAAGCCGGGATCACGGTTGGCACCTACACGGGCCGGTATGACCCATCAGACCCAGGAGCGGCAGCCGGTGGCGGCACGAAGGCTATGGGCCCCGAGAACGGCATTAGCAACCACGACGTCCTACAGGAGAACCCGCCCGACGTATTGCTGACCAACTACAAGATGCTCGATTTCCTTCTGATGCGTCCGCAAGACCAGCGACTATGGCGGTTCAACAACCCGATCAGCTCCATCGACCCATCAACGGTCAACCATCGACCATCAGCCATTCTCCAGTATCTCGTCCTGGACGAACTTCACACCTACGATGGTGCCCAAGGCTCTGATGTTGCATGCCTCATCCGCCGTCTGAAAGAGCGGCTGGGGGCGTCAAAGGGAGGGCTCTGCTGCGTAGGCACAAGCGCCACCCTGGAGAATCAGGACCCAATGGAGAGGGCTGAAACCCCGTCCGATGTCAAGGAACTCTCCTCCGACCGCTTGGCGAAGTTCGCATCGAAGCTTTTCGAAGAGGACATCCCCGTTGATGCCGTGATTGGCGAGGACCGTCTGGAGGTAGAGGAGATTGTTCGATCGGCAGATGGGGACATGCCGCTGCCGGCGCCAGCCGCTTGCATACCGTTAGACAGTGAAGATGCCGAGGCCTATGCCATGCGGCAGGCTGGGTTATGGACTGCCCCAGCCTGCGCTGTACCGAAGGATGCCGATCCAGCGGCACGCGAGAAGGCCGTCTCAGCATGGACGCTGGCCCTCGGCGATTGGATGAAGCGGGTCAAACTATTTCGCTACCTGTTGGAGATCTTCCGGGATGCTGAGGCCAAACGCGAATATCCTCTGACATGGCTTGAGGTCGTGAAACGGTTGGCTCACCGGGACCTCGCCTTCGGAGCAGTCGAGTCTTTCGAAGACCGTCACACGCTTGTTGTCTCCTTCTTTGCTCTGGTCGCACATGCGCAGGAACTGCGGAGCGGAAGGCCATACCCCTTGGTCCCGACGCAGGTGCAGCTTTGGATCAGAGAGCTAAGGCGACTCGGACGGGTTGTGTCTGAAGTCCCAGCCTTTGCGTGGCTTGATGAGCCCCCCACGAATGTGCGGTGCCTCCCGGCCTTCCATTGCAGTGAATGCGGAGAATCCGGGTGGGTTGGCTTACATGACCCGAAGGAAGATGCACCCATCGAGGCCAAAGGCGTGGAAGGCATCCAACTCTCCGATGACGCGTCGAAGATATACCGAGCTTGGTTCGGTCACCAAGGGCGCAGGAGCCAGCACATTGTAATCCTGGCCCCGTGGGGAGAGGAAGCGGTTGAGGGTGGAGAACAGGGGACACTGGATATTGAGCATGACTACATCTGTCCGGCCAGTTTGGTCATCAGAAAGGGAAACGGGCCGTGCCCAAGGACTGACGATACGAGACGCTTCCGGGTTCGAGTAAACCGGGAGGCATCTCGCGACGAGAAGTCTGGACAGGTCTTCGGAGAACAGGGGTGTCCGAGATGCGGATCCCAAGTGGGAGTATTCTTCATCGGCAGTCAGTCGGCCACTCTGGCGAGCGTGGCCATCGACGAGATGTTCGGGTCCATTCTCAATAATGACCCGAAGTTGCTGGCCTTCACGGACAGTGTTCAGGATGCTTCCCATCGGGCAGGCTTCTTCACCGCGAGAACTTATCACTTCACCTTCCGAACGGCCTTGCAGCACGTCATCGACGAGGCCGGAGACGCCGGGGTACCCTTGCCGGAGATCGGTAAGCGCGTCCTGGAATTCTGGTCCCGAAAGGAAGTGGGGCGGCCCGGGAGTATCAAGGAAGCCATGGCTGCGTTGATGCCCCCCGACCTCCAGGAATACCAACCTTGGATAGATTTCCGTGATGACGATTCGGCTGTTGCGCCACCGGCTGATCTGCTCCAGGAAGTCGAGGCACGGCTAACGTGGGAAACGACGAGCGAGTTCGGGCTGATGCAGACGCACGGTCGGACCATGGAACCGTCAGGCAGCGCCAGCCTTGGCTGGAGCAAGGGTGTTGTGGAAGCTGTAGTGAGGGGGCTCCACAACCGCATTCCGGGCGTGAGCCCGGCCTTGGACAAGCTGACCGACGATGTTCTCCGCCTCTGGGTGCTTGGCATGTTGCAGCGGTACCGAGAGCGCGGGGCGCTGTACCATCCGTATCTGGAATCGTTTGCGAAACAGAACTACTGGGGGAAGTATCCGTTCGGCAACACCATTCGGGGGAGAGAGACGTATCCCCCCGCGCTCAGGTACAAACCGCACTTGCTGGTAACCCAGTCCCAGAGAGAGCACGAGTTCGTTCTCGCCCACACGCGCGGCGGAATGCCGCCTTGGCATATCAAGTGGGCGCGGCGGGTGCTCAAAGCTCCGGGTGTTGACGAGACTACGCTGCTGGATCTGATGTCCGTCTTCCTGAAGGCTGGTGCAGAAGCCGGAATACTCAGGAAACTGCACCAAGACGGGACCAAGGAATACTACGCGCTCAACGCAACCGCTGCCGTCCTGTCTTCTGCAACAGCTCATCTCAGATGCAGCGAAAGTGATCGTTCTCTGGTTCGGCCAACTGCCGAAGCTCCTGTTTGGGCAGGCAGTCCCAGCTTGGAGTACTACGCGGATCATGGTGTATACGCAGCGCAGGACTATTCTCCCCGCCAGAGATACTACCAAGATCGTTACCGAAAAGGTGCTCTGAGGCGCGTTGTGGCGCAGGAACACACTGGCCTGCTGGCCACGGACGTTCGCGAGAAGTTGGAGAAGTCGTTTGCGGCAGGGAAGCACAAGGATGATCCCAATGTTCTGACCTGCACAAGCACTCTGGAAATGGGCATAGACATCGGCGACCTCTCCAGCACAATGCTCTGTTCCATTCCTCCGAGTACCGCCAGCTACCTCCAGCGGATCGGTCGCGCAGGCAGGGCGACGGGCACGGCGCTCATCTTATCCATCGTCAATCAGCGGCCCCATGATCTCTTTTTCTATGCGCGCCCCGATCAGATGTTGAAAGGACGCGTCGAGCCGCCCGGCTGCTGGCTGGATGCCTCTGCCGTGCTGGTGAGGCAGTACATGGCGTTCTGCTTTGACTGTGCTACGCATGAAGGCCGGCTGACCGAACTGCCGAGGACGGGTAAACAGCTCGTCGATGACTTGGCCAGGAAAGACGGCCATATTCCAAGGATGCTCGACTGGGTCACCGAGAATGAGACCAGCATAAGAGATCGCTTCCTGAAGAGACTCGCAGGCGACATTATGCCTGATACGCGCGATCGCTTCCTGACGGAGAGCCAGACGGACGTGCTCAGGAACAGGATCCACATCGCAGCCAATGAGTACGAGCGGATGCGGCGGGACTTGGCAAATGCTCGGACACGTTTGCAGAGCCAGTTGAAGGAGTTGGACGAGAGCGAAGAAGATGCCGAACGCGACATCACCCGCGAGCTGACGATTCTGAAAGGGCGAATGGCGGGGTTGGACAGAACCAGTGCCTTGGAGATTCTCACAGATCACGGCCTGCTGCCGAACTACGCGTTCCCGGAGCGCGGCGTCCGATTCTACGGGGCAATCTACAATAAGCACCGCGGCGACCAGCAGGACCACAAGCCGGTGGAGTTGACGAGGGCTGCCGGCGTGGCGTTGAGAGAACTGGCTCCGTCTAACGTCTTCTACACCCAGCGTCGGCAGTTTGACATCCAGCAGATAGCCGTGGGTAACCCGCAGCAGCCTTTAGCGGAGCGGTGGGCGATCTGCGGAAACTGTGGTCACATGCGTCGCGCGGCAGACCTCGAGCGCGCGGATGCCGCGCCGGCCTGTCCGCAGTGTGGTCACGGGGATGACGAAAAGAGCCAATTGGACCTGGGACAGCAGCGCGATTTCGTTGAGTTCTCGCAGTCACAAGCTCTTTCATACATGGAGCACTATGACAGCATGTCCGGAGACCGGAATGAGGAACGGCAGAGGGAATTCTACCAGGTTATTCACAGCCTTGACCACACGATAGAGAGGCCAACCGGGGCGGTGGGCGAGGACGCTCTGCCCTTCGGGATCGAGTACCGTGCGGCCATGATTGTGCGGGACATCAACGTCGGCTACCAGGGATTACCCGGCACCATCCCCTTTGGCCCGGATCAGAAAGCGCCGGAAGAAGGGTTTCTCGTCTGCAAGTACTGCGGCATTGTTGTTCCGTCGGATGAGAATCCGGACAATGTAACACATCGGCGCAGTTGTCAGGCCCGTCGGCGCGCTGAGAAGCTCAAGCAGGAAGGCAAGAGCGCGAGACCTCCCTCCTGGGAACATGTCTATCTCTACCGGCAGTTGAAGTCTGAAGCCATAAGACTGTTACTCCCGCTCACCGATAGCGAAGACGTAGATACGCTGATTGCCTGTATTCACCTCGGGCTCCGGCTGCGTTTCGAAGGGAATCCGGCCCATTTGATCGTCATTCCACAGGTTCTCCCGGATGCTGTCACGGGACTGAAGAAGCACTATCTCGTGCTCATGGATGCCGTTCCTGGCGGTACCGGATACCTCAAGACGCTGTATCAAGAAAAGGACGCGGAGGGGCGGGACGGTGAAGGAATCATGGATATCTTCCGACGGGCACTGGTGACACTTGAGACGTGTCAGTGCCGGAAGATGAGGGAGGCGGCTGCGAGTCACGATACAGACGGCTGCTACCGCTGCATCAGGACCTATCACCTACAGTACAACGCGGAGCGGATCAGCCGTGAACGCGGCATATCGCTGCTTAGTGAGTTGGTGCAGGCCGGAGGGAGAAGGGTCCCGAAGAAAGAGTTGGAGGAGATCAAGCCGGATTCGCTATTCGGTAGTGTTCTGGAGAAGAAGCTGGTTGACGGGCTGCGTCATTATGTCGAGGAAAAGCATGGCCGGTGGGAGAAGACCATCATCAAAGGTGGCCAGGGCTTCAGGTTCTCCTTCCCAGATTCCGGGCGGCTTTGGGAACTTGAGCTCCAGCCAACGTTGGGCATCGCGCAGGGCGTACTGGTCCAATCACAGCCGGACTTTCTGCTGCATTGTGACGATGAGGCTGTGAAACCAATAGCCATCTTCACGGATGGATTCCAGTACCATTGTCATCCCTGCAATCGTGTTGCCGATGACATGCGGAAACGACGGGCCATACTCCAGAGCGGCTCTTACCTCGTGTGGAGTATCACTTGGGAGGATCTGACGACGGACGCCCCAGATTACAACATGGTCTGCCATGCGCCGGTGGCCGACCTCATAGCCAAGTTCGCTGGTACGATACGCAGTTCCGGGAAGGCATCACCGGACCCACGGCGTTGCGTGCGAAACGGGTTCCAGCAACTTACGGCTTTCCTTGATTGCCCGTTCGCCGAAGCATGGCGCTCACTTGCGAGTTTCGCCGTGTTTTGGCCCCTGCAGATGCTCATGTCCAAGCGTTCTGTGATGGGACCTGAGTTGAAGGACGCGATTTCTCGATGGCAGCAGGGAGGAGGCATGCCTGCTCTTCAGCACTCCGAGGCGGGGCAATGGGTCTACAACGACAAAGCCGCGCTGACTCCGGATGTGCTTTCCCTGGCTGCGGTTGATGACGTGATCGGGAACCGGCATTCGAAGGTTCTGGTCGTGGCCCGCCTCGGTGACTCCGACGTGGAGGTGACGGGTAGTGATTACTGTGAGCGCTGGAGGAGGTTCCTGGCGTGTCTGAATCTGTATCAGTTCGCCAGCGTATTCGAGGCGTGGGCGACGTCGGAATGCCTGGAAGGGTTCTCTCCTGAGATCCCCTTCGAGACACAGACAATCGCTGATGTCTGGCGAGCTGTGGTCGATGCCGTGGCTCCCTCAATGCGACAGTACGTCCAAGCGATGGCACTGGCGAATCTCCCCACTCCGCAAGTCGAGTACTACTGTGAGAACGTGGGCGATGAGGCGTTTGCCGAACTCGCCTGGCCGGCTGGTCCTGATCATCCAGAGTCACGTCCGTTGGCGATACTCGTGGGTGACCAAGCGTCCTTTGTCCGCGAATGGCAGCGGACGGGTTGGACGGCTATCGTTCTTGATGACATTCAGGCAAAGGGTGTCTCCTGGCTGACAGAGACAATCGCCCAGCATGTTGGAGGAGCTTGATATGGCGCAACTGATGCTACACCGCGATCTCCTGAAGGGTTTCGGCAAGTTTCCCGTACAGGTGCAGAAGAGAATCGCCGGCTTCATTGATCGCTTCCGGGAAAACCCCAACGATCCGGCACTACACGTTCATGCACTCACGGGAACGATGATAGATCAAAAAGTGCGGGGTGCGGATCTGCCTAACGGCTATCGTGCGATTATCATCGCGCCCGAGAAGGGCGATACCTACATCATGGTACACGTCGACAAGCACGACGCTGCGTATGCCTGGGCGAAGAACAAGAGGTTCGAGGTCCACGCCTTGACGGGCATTTTTCAGATATTCGACGCACAGATTGCCTCAGCAGTGGCAACGGAGCGCCCTCGTGCCGCATCCAAGAAGGATTACCCCTTAGCGAAACTGAGCGAGGATGATCTATTCCATGCTGGCGTTCCGCGCCCCTTGGTGCCCGCCGTGCGCGCGGTCACCTCCGATGCGGCCCTTGAGGCATTGGTTGACTACCTGCCACCCGACTGTCGCGACGTCCTTCACGGCATTGCGGCAGGCATGTCTCTTGATGAGGCCCTTGAGGAGATGCTGGGCGTCGCCGCAGCTGCGGCAGATAGGGCTGTGGTTGACGGACCTGGTGACTTCTCTGACATAGGGAATCGTCCCTCGTACGATCTTGTCTTTGTCGAGGGTGAGGAGGATCTGAAGAACGTTTTGCAGGCATCATTGGAGGACTGGCGGGTGTTTCTGCATCCGTATCAGCGCAAACTCGTCGAATGGCAGACTGCTGGGCCAATGAGCATCACCGGAGCCGCTGGCACTGGGAAGACGGTGGCGCTGGTCCACCGGGCCGTCCATCTGGCGAAGAGACTCGCGCATGCGGCTGACAGGATACTTCTGACGACCTTCACTACCAATCTATCGGTCACCCTGAAGGGATTCATCAAAAAGCTCGATCCGAACGTGGCGGACCACGTCGAGGTCACCAACCTACATGCACTCGCTCGTACAATCTGCAACAGAGCGGGCTGGAAAGGCAGAATCGCATCGGACGAGGAACTAGACGATATCTGGCAGGAGGTCTGGGCCGACGTGTCCTTGGGCGAACTGCCAATGCCGAAGGACGACTTGATAGCGGAGTACACCCGTATCATCGATCCCAACGGTGTCGACAATGAGGACGCGTACCTGACAACGGTGCGTTCAGGTCGGACGCGCATCAGCCGGCTGCAGAGGCGGCAGGCGTGGTTGGTCTTCCTTGCATTCCAACGGGGCGTGAAAAGGAGAAATATTCTGACCTTCGAGGGCGCCGTACATCAAGCACGTCTGGCCGTGGAACAAGGGAGCATCCCCCGTTACGCGCATGTTCTTGTCGACGAAGCGCAGGATTTCAGCCTTGAAGCCCTTCGCCTAATCCGTGCCCTGAGCCCGATTGATGAAGGCAGTCCCGACCCTCTATGCCTGGCTGGCGACGGACATCAGAGGATCTACCGGGCCAAGTTCCCGATGAGTAGAGCTGGCATCGACATCAGAGGACGTTCCCGGCGATTGAAGGTCAATTACCGCACAAGCGAGCAGATCCGGCAACGTGCCCAGGCCATGCTGGAGGGGCTGGAGATTGACGACTTTGAAGGTGGCGTGATCACGACTGTGGCGGATCGGTCTGTCTTCAAGGGGCCAGATCCTGACATCGTCAGGTGCAAGGACGAGGGTGCTGAAGCTAAAGCGATCGTGTCGTGGACGAAGAATCTGATGGAGAAATGCGGTATGGCCAGCCACGAGATATGTGTGGCTCCGTTCAAGCCAAGCATCATGGAGGCACTGAATAGTGCCGGGATTGCCACGTACCAGCTTCGGCCGCGGGAAATGGATCCTGGGTCGGACGAGCCGGGTGTACGCATGGGTACAATGAAACGTATCAAGGGGCTTGAATTTCGTGCAGTTGCCATGGCCTGCTGCGACAAGCAGGATCCGATTAACGACATGCCGGCAAGCGACCCATTGAGTCGGTGCGAGCGGTACGTTGCCGCAACAAGGGCGCGTGAAAGGCTACTCATTACTGCGGCTGCATCTTGATCTGGAGGCAACAGGAGACAGGGGCGGAGAGTCCGCTGCTAATGTGGTGACAAAATGGCGGTTGTGAACCCACAGACGTTCTT
>CAZTAJ010000002.1:0-97019 GCA_964611575.1 uncultured Verrucomicrobiota bacterium | reverse complement strand
CTATCGCCCGCCCTATTCCCCGACTGGCGCCGGTTATCAGTGCGATCTGCTTATTCATGGTGAGATTCTCATGGATTCCAGGCGGCAGCCAATCCAACGGATTCATTGCGGACGAACGATTCAGCCGCACCAAGTGGGATGCACGCTAGTCTATGGCGCGTAAGCCTGTCAACCGCAAACAGGCTATCAGCGTGATCCGAGCATCTGGGGCACGCAGTTGGATCTGGCCTTCATCTTCCTGCCGGACAATACTCGGTATCGTGCTGCCACGCTTCGCCGCATTCCCGCATGTCGCGGCTTCATTCTTGTGTTCCATCCGACCCCGTGGCACGCTCCTGACTATGAAAGGGCGCCTTCCGTACGGCTGTAACTGGCACATTTCCGTGCGGCGCGGAATTCGATTTCGTATTGGCCTCGTTTTGGGCCACAGGGGATTTCCGTTTCTGGCCGCGCTCATTGCCATGGCCGTGGCGCTGCCTTCCCTCCGAACCGGGTTTCAGAGCGATGACCTGTGGCACCGGGCCGCTCTGTCCCGTCCCCCGGGTCTCGATATGGCCTTCGATCGGGACCGATCGCTCTACCGCGTTGCCGACGGGAACCCTGCGAGAACCCGGCAGTTCATGGACATCGGTCTGTTGCCTTGGTGGTGCGCAGAGGACTTCAAGCTGAAGTTCTGGCGGCCTGGGAGCGAACTGACTCACCGGCTGGATTACGCGCTGTGGCCCGAGGCCCCCGCGCCAATGCATCTCCAGAGTATCCTGTGGTACGGAGGCTGGATTTTGTGTGCTTCCTTTCTCTATCGGCGGGTCATCCCGAAGGCGTGGGTGGCAGGCCTGGCGGGCCTGCTCTTCGCGATGGACTACACCCACTCGTTGCCGGCCTGTTGGCTGGCGGCCCGCAGCACCGTCGTCTCCGCGCTTTTCGGAACGGGCTGCCTGCTGCTTCACGACGCGTGGCGGCGCGGGGCGTCGAGGTACGTCGGGCTGCTTGCAGCGATGTCGCTCGGCTTGGCGCTTCTCAGCAAGGAAGCTGCGATCGGCGTCTGCGCCTATCTGCTGGCCTACGTGGGTTTCGTGGAGACGGGCCGCATCCGGTCGAGGCTGTGGAGCCTCGCCCCCTACGCCTTGGTTGTCGCGGTCTGGCATGTGGCCTATCGCCTGGGGGGATTCGGCGCTTGTGGGTCGGATGTTTATTTCGACCCGGCGGATGACGTGCTGGGATTCCTCCAGGTGATCTGCAGCCGGGCGCCAGTCCTGCTCCTGGGCCAATGGGGCTTGCCGCCCGCGGAGATGCTCTGGATTCTGAGCCCATCGGGACGGCAGGTTCTCTGGCTGGTGGCGGTGGTTCTGATGGCGGCGCTGTTCTACGTTCTGGTGCCGCTGCTGCGAGCGGAGCGTGCCGCGCGGTTCTGCTTCGCGGGCATGCTCATGGCCACCGCACCGGCGTGCTTGGGAATGGCGAGTTCCCGGCAGTTGGAGTACGTTGGCTTTGGCGCCGTTGGCCTGCTCGCGCTCCTCATGCGATTTCTCTTCGAGCAAGCGCGCTCGGGCAGGAGCGCGTGGGATCGCTGGACGGCCAGAGTCGTGCTGCCCGTACTGGTCGTGATTCACTT
Source organism: uncultured Verrucomicrobiota bacterium (assembly GCA_964611575.1). GTDB lineage: Bacteria > Verrucomicrobiota > Kiritimatiellia > CAIKKV01 > CAITUY01 > CAITUY01. The sequence continues at coordinate 95,407 of CAZTAJ010000002.1, read as the reverse complement.
GGTCCTATGCCCGATCAACTTCGTCATGACACACCGGTGTTTCGTCAAGACACTGGCAACACAGGAGGCGACGCTGACTCAGGCGGCTATGATGGGGCCCGCACTTGCGGGCCGGACTGTGGTCCTTTTGAACCCGCCTTGCACATCCTACACGACCTACCTGCTGATTGACCGGGCACTGGCGGGACGTGCGTTGCCCGCGCACGTGTGGGCTCTCGCGCCCGGACGCTTCACGCGGCAGACAGTGCAGGTCAGAAGACTGGATGCACGTGTGTTGCAAATGCATGTGGAGGGCGGCGTTCCGATCGAATTGCAGCGAGGAAGCAGGAATCCGCTGCCCATCGGCAAGCCGATCGTTCTCGACGGCATGACCGTCACGGTGTCTGCCGTCGGGCGTGAGGGGTGGCCTACGACGATGATCTTTGCATTCGCCGTACCGCTGGAATCGGCTGCGATCGCATGGTTTCGGGCGCAGGGGACCCAACTGGTGCCCTGGACTCCGCCTGCCGTGGGCGATCCTGCAGTGATCTTGCCGTAGAGAAAGCGCGCCGCGGTCGACGCGGCAGGGTGCGCCTCCCTACGGCTGTATCGCGGGCGACTCCAGCCCACGACCCATGAGCCGTTTCTGGTCGTACGCGCGGGACATCCTCAGCAGCAGCTTGTGTCCGATGTGGTCAGTCCAGTTGAGCCCGTTCTGCAGCACGACAACCGCCGTCTTACGGTCCATGTCGAGCCCCAGGTAGCAGGCGAAGCCCTCGGCCACGCCTGTTTGATAGGCTACGGTCCGCCCGTCGAAATCGTCAAGGGTCCAGGCTACGGCAGCCGTAAACGGCGGCGGGTCGGCCCGTCGCTGCAGGGTGTCCTTGAGGGCCGCATCGCGTCGGGGATCGCCGCTGCCGTGCAGATAGGCGCCGGCAAAAGTCAGCAGATCGTCGGCACTGGTGTACAGCCCCACCGAGCTGCGAAGCGCTTGGGTGAAGCGCCAGGGCCGCAGGGGCTTTCCCCGGCGGATGAACTGCGGCTGGTCACCCGCGTGACCCTGCGCGTGATTCGACCATCCCGTCAGACGCTCAAGATCATAGCCCGTCTGGTGAAGCCCTAACGGTTTCAGGATCAACTCCTCCAACAATTCGTCGTCCGACTTACCCGTTTGCAATTCCATGGCATAGGACAGGTAGGCAAAACCGATGTTGGAGGATTGAGGCCGGATAGGGTCCGGAGCCTTGAATCCGGACAAGTAGTGCATGAGACAGTTCCGGTCCAGGTTCCGATAGAAGTTCGCGCCTGTGAAGAAATACTGAAGCAAGTAAACCCCCAGCCTCGGCGGATTGGGCTGGCGGGGCAAGCCCGCCGTATGCGAAGCCAGTTGAATCAAAGTAATCTTCTGCGCGTCCCGGCTGAGGGGGGTGCCCACAGGCAAGTGCTTCGCCAAGGTGTCGTCCCACGATAACGCACCGGCTTGAACAAGTTGGGCCGCGATGGCGCCAACGAAGCCTTTGCTGACTGACCCGATCGGGAGGATTGTCTGGCCGTCCGGCCCGGCGCGGCTGGCCTGATCCCTTATTCCGTAGCTGAAGAACTGCCGGCTGCGATCCGGCATCAGCACGCCCACGACGATACCAGGCACTTGCCCGGCGTCAATCAGGGGCTGAGCCAAGGAGTCGACCTCAGCCCGCAGATCCTCGCTCCTGGCATAGCGCGACACCTCCGCATCCGTCGAGACACTGTCCGTGTGAGTCAAGACGGCACACCCCTGCGCCAGCGCAAGAACCATGATCATCAACCATGCGGTCCTTGCAAACATAAGGCTGAGAGTCGCGCCACACACGGCGCGCACCCTGCTTATGATTCTCCTGCTCACCCGTTTCCTGAATCCCTCCCGCCGACAGAAAGCTGATCGCCGCGGCAATTCAACCCGGCGCACTAGACCCTGAGTTCCCCTTGGAAGGGCTCCGCTTTCGAACGATACGCTTTCGTTCTTGGAGCAGCAGATCCCAGAGCGGTCCCACATGCCCCATCTTGTGAAGGTAACGAAGGCTGTCGTCCATGGCGTTGGGAGGGAACACGCAATGCTTTTGATCGGCGAAGGCCTTCGTCAGCGTTTCTTCAAGCCAGGTTCGGTCCAACTCCGGCGATATGTAGTAGACAGGCTCCAGAAGGTCCCGGTCGTCTTGAGTCAGCATGCCGTCCCTGCGAGCGACCTCCGCAAGGGCCGTCCCGGGAAGAATGCGAATACCCATGAATATGAAGATGGCCGCCCCCCGAAGGGACTTGATGTTACGGATTCCTTCCAGAACCAATTCCGGTGTCTCGCCCGGACACCCGAACATGAAGTAGTGCGCCGCGGCTATACCGTGCCGCACGAAGAGATCGTTACAGGTGACAATCTCGTTGAAGAGATAGTTCTTGCCCAACTTTCTCAGCGCCGTATCGCTGGCCGCATCTGAGCCGATTTCGGCGGCCTGCAGGCCTGTCTTCTTCATGAGCGCGACGATCTCGTCGTCAAGGCCGCCCGGTCTAAAGAACGCGGTCCACGGCACCTTGATGCCTTCTCCGTCCATTCTGTGAACGACTTCGCGGAAATGACCTTCATCGTCATTGAAGACGGAGTCGGTGAAGAAGATATAGGCGGCGGCGTGTTTCTCTATGAGATGCCTGACATCTTCGACCACGGCGGCGGGATCCCGCGGCCGAATTCCCGCCCCCTCCAGGATGGGATAGGAGCAGTAGATACACTTATGCGTGCACCCTCGTTTGGTCTGCACTCCCGCAAGGTTACCGTTCTTGCGGTAGAATGCCATGATGCCGGGATCATAGCGGGCCGACGGGATTTCCGGGCCGCGCAGCGACGGCGCGGCACGCAGACACCGGTCCCGCGGGTACTCACCACGAGCCGCCGCATCCACAAAGGCAACGATAAGTCGCTCGCCCTCACCCACAATGCCGTAGTCCGCGCCCACCGCATCGAGAATGACTTCAGGCATGATGGAGAAACCCGATCCACCCAGGACCACGCGGCAACCTGATTCCGCCCGGACCGTGTCGACAATGTCGCGAACGCACGGGATGTACTTCCGCTCATTCAGAAGATTCGTGTTGTCGATGTTGCGGAGAGAAATGCCGACCATATCCGGATGAAACTCCCGCACGGCAGAGGCCACGGCCTTCAGCGAAGTGTCATGCTGCAGAAAGTCGAATTGCGAGACTACATGCCCGGCGCTCACCAGAGAGGCGGCAATCATGCTCACCCCCAGAGGATAGACCGGGTAAGGGCTTTCCGCAGTATTCGCCGAAATCAGGAGGATTCTCATCGCTTTCGGGCAGACGCCACACTGTTGTTCCGAGGGACTCGGGGCCGGGCGGACCGGTTCACCACTTCTGGTCCCGGGAAATCCGGGGACGCTGGTATGTCCCATCCTTTGTCTGCTTTTGCATGACATTGAGGAACAGTTTGGCCATCTTGACCTCCTTACTGCACGCGCCATAGAAGGTGTCCCACGCATACTGGTGCATTTCCTCCAGTTTGGCCGCACTCATGAGTGCCGGCTGGAACACAACTTCCGCCGCCGTATAGCGAATCCAGTCGTTGTGCAAAATCCTGCCTTGTTTTTCAAGCTCATCGCGTGCGCGTGTGTGGGGAAATGGCGTCAGAACGGTGAATTCCGCGAGATCCAGGTCGATTTCCAGAAGGAAATCGACCAAACGCTTGATGGAGTCCTCGTCATGATCATCGAGCCCGAGCAAGATGGTCCCCTCGACCCCGATGTTGCGTTCCTTCAGGCGCCTGATGCGGTTACGGATTACATCCGATGTGTCAAAGACCGCCTGATAGACGTACCAACACCCGGCCTCCGCGGCCAGGTCCAGAATCTCGTCATCGTCTTTGATCGGATGCGAGATCCACTTCTTCTTGAGCGGAGCGATGGCGCGAAACAGATCCTTTTCCCATTGATCATTCTGAGCCAGCGAGTTGTCGACAAAGAAGACCCGATCGTTGTCGATGCTCTCCAGTTCTCTGACCACCGCATCGATCGGGCGGGGCCTGAATGCCCTGCCTCCCAAATACTCGGTACAGCAGGGATAACAGGCATATTTGCATCCGCGCGACGCATGCACCAGATCGACCATCTGGACGCCCCTGAAGTTATAGCGTTCGCGATGCAGGATGCTCCGCCGAGCCGTTCCGATCATGCGCGCATCCGGAAAGTCGTGGAAATAGTTGTAAACCTTCCTGAGTTGTCCCTTCTTCAGATCGGCAAGGATCTCTTCAACATGTCCTTCCGCTTCCCCTAGAAAAATCGAGTCGACATGCGGGATCGTTTCTTCGCGATGAAGCATGGCCGCAATCCCACCAACGATCACGGGAATGCCTCGCGCTCTGCAGTCGTCCGCGATCTCCCATGCACGCGGCATCTGACACGTCAACATCGCGGAAATTGCCACCAGATCCGGATGGTTATCGAGGTGGAGCGGCTCGACGTTCTCGTCGCAGAACACCACTTCAACATCGCCAGGAATCGCGGCAGCGAAGCACACCGGTCCGTGTGGAGGCAGGTGGAACTCCTGCTGGTTGGGCATCTTGGGCCACTTGGGATAAACGAGATCGATTTTCACGATTCTCCTCGCTCTACGACAGCATGGGGACACCTGCGAGCCCGTTCGCCGTCCATTATCTTCTTAAAGGGTCATTCTGGCCTTATGGCCGGGCGCGTCAACGGGGTTCGGGAACTGCGGGTGCCTGCAGCCGACCAATCCTTACCCCAACTCCGGCGAAGACATCCGTGTCGAGATAGGAGATTTCGCCGTATACCCCGATGTTCGGGGTGAAGCTGTAGATGATGCCCACCGTCACTAACGGATTGACCTCCGTACGGGGGGAACTGACGCTGCGGGTCGCGTCGTCTTCACGCTTCGAAACGTCGAGTCCGATCCCCCCCTGCAGGAATAGACCGTCAAGCAACGTCTCACCGCTCGACGTCAACATCACATTCCCGCCAAAGATGCCGTCATAGGCGGTATCGGCGTAGTAGAGCGCCGCTCTAACTCCAAGGTCGGAGATGAATTCGCCTGGAAGGGAATAGAGGGCGCCGACTTGGGAGGCGAAGTGGAGGCCATCCAGATCGACGGACCCTATATCCGCAAAGGCGCGCAACTCGTTCAATAGATTGTAGGTACCCCGGACTCCATAGAACGCCCGATCGTTCCCAAACACAGTGCCTGCCGTAACGTCAAGATCACCGGCCGTGCGGGCTTCGGCGGTATCGGCCACCTGCAGGCCAATAGCCTGGCCATGGGCGAGCGCGACGCAGGACAACACCATGGCGCTCACCGTGAGATGCTTCAATGTTCTGGCAGTCATGTTCCGGATCTCCGTCAAGTATTCCGTCAGGTGCGCCCCCTCGGCATGCTCAGCAAGTGGCGTTATACTGCCCCATGCTTTCACCATGGTCAAGCACCGCGACGGGAGACATGCGAGATGCCTTGCTGCCTTGAATGGGATAGACGGGACGCGATGTTAGCCGCCGACGAAATGTATTGTCGGGGGCGGGAAGGCCTTGTTTTGGGTGAACAGTGCGGGTATGTTGTCTTCCCCTGAGAAGCATAGACCGGCACAGGAGGCAGATATTGCTTACGGGTTTGGGAATAGTGTTCGTGGTTGGAGTTGTCTGTTGGGCCATCCTGTGGCGTAACAGCTCAATCCTGTATCCGACCATTGTTCACGGAGATAGAAACAGGAACCGGATCGCCCTCACCTTCGACGATGGCCCTCACCCGGAATACACCGCACGTACCCTCGATATTCTCGCCGCACATGGAGCTAAGGCTACGTTCTTTTGCCTGGGTTGCCTTGTTGAGAAGTACCCGGGGATAGTCCTGCGAATGCATAACGAGGGACATCTGGTGGCGAACCACGGGTTCGACCATTCCCTTAACGACTTCTTCCGCCCGCCCGATTCTGCTCATCGGCACATCATGAAGAGTGGCTCCATCATCCAGGAACTTACCGGGTATTTTCCACGTTTCTATCGTCCACCGGTCGGGATTAAGACCCCGCCACGCGTGCTGTCAGCGTACCGGTTGGGTTTGGCGTGGGCGGGTTGGTCTCGTCAAGCTACGGATGGTGGTTTTCGCTCTCTCTCTCGCGGTAAGGCGGCGGTCCTGGCCTCGACCATGCAAGCGGGTGACGTTCTGCTTCTGCATGATGGGAGAATCAGCAAGGCCGGCTCGATGTTGAACTGCAGCGCTTCGTCGCTTGAAGAGTTTGCGCAAGCTCTGGAAGCACTCATGGAAGGTCTGAGAAACAGGGGATTTGAGTTTGTTCGCCTCGATGTCTTGTCAGGTTTGCCGCCCGGTCTCGACAACACCCCAACCTCTCGGAATTGCTCAGACGTTTCCTAGTATACTGGTTAATCGGCTTGCCTCTGTTTGGGACGGGCCTGGCCGTGACGACGGGAATGGTTCTCTATGGTGTTCTGTCCCTACGAAGATGGTTCTAATCACACCGCCGAATCTCCCGTACGGTGACCGTCAGTCCATATCCATACTTGAGATTCTGCAAACACACGCGTTCCGGTATCCAGCGTGGGGTTTGCTCTATCGACGAATAGTACCCAATTCGGCACACGAGCCGCTGCTTTTCGTAGTAGCGTTTCTCCAGCAACACACCATCGCTGCCCGCAACCCATTCCACCCTGTCGCCGGCACCTGAATGAGCAAACACCGCAGCTCCCGGCTCGATGCTGACCGAGGATCCGGGCGGCGGTTGTACATCGAAGAACATTCGCTCCACGTCGCACCCCAAAGTCTCGGCAAAGGCGCCGCGATTGGTCAACGCGTCCAGCGCAAAATGGCAACGTATATCCCCGTTGCTGCCGGTGACTTGAAATAGGGTCACGCCCGATGGCGTCATGCAGGCCAACCCGAAACTGCGCTTCGGAGCATCAACGTCCAGGAACCCGAGGCCCGACATCTTCCGCCCGCGATACTCAAACAGGACCGAGTTGACAACCTGGAGCCGCACCGGGGCACGCCGGGTCATCGCATCCATGGCCAGCGTGGGATCGGGTGGCTCACCGCTCCGTAGCGGTGGGTCCCACTGCAAGCCGACACAACCCGACAACATGCCGGCGCAAAGCAGCACGGCCATGCACAGGCAATGGAAGCAACGGATTGGATATCGCCCCTTCATCCCGTCCCCTCGCGCCGGGGCTCAATCCACAGCGCGTACAACGCCGGGACGACCCACATCGCCGTCACGTACCCCGCCAGAATGCCGATCGTCAACGTGATCCCAAGCGACAACAGCACCGGGTGGCGTGCAAAAAGCAAAGCCGCCGTACCGATCACCGTCGTGATTGCGGAAACATGCACCGAGATCCTGGCGTCATCAGTCAGGCGATGTTGATACGAATGCATCATGATGAACCCGTAATCGAGGCTCAGGCCGAAGACAACGATTCCCGCGAAAACGTTGGCCATGTTCACCATCCGCCCCCCCACAGCCATAACCGCGAGAAGGGTCGCCACCGCAGACACCGACGGGATCAAGGAGATCACCAGCACCCGCACATCCCGCACCAAGCCAAGGGTCACCAACAGGATGATGACGACGGCGACTGCGGAAATGCGAATGATCTCGGAGGCGAAGATACTGGACAAATCGCCCGCCAGAGTCTGCGGAGACACGATGAGCACCCGATGACCGTTGCCGTCCCTACCCTTTACAAGCGTCCTCAGTGTCTCCGTATCCGGGTAAAATGAAAGGCATTGCCACCCAACGCCTTTTTGTTGCAGGAATTCTCCACGCAGCCGGGCCAGTAGTCCGTTCGTAAGGGTGCCTTCATGGACGCAAGGCGCGCCCGCCAAACCATCAAGGAACGGGTCAAAGGCATTTGTGGCAAAGCCGAACGCCTCGCCTTCCTGCGCCAGGGTTTGCCGCAATTGCTTGATGCGGCCGGGGCTCCAGAACGACTGCCACCGCACGAGGTTCTCCGCCCGCGTTCTTTGTGACGGCCACAGGGCCGACAACGTAGAGCCCCCTGTCCCAACGCCAGCAGCCCGCACGGCCCGGTCAACGTCATCGCTCACCTCCTGTGCATCCTCCGCGGTCGGGCCCTCACACACCACGATGGCCCGGTTCGTGTCTCCCTGCCCCCACGCCTCGAAGAAACGCCGTTCACCAGACAGGATGCTTTGCTCCGTGCCATCCATCCGAAGAATATTCGAATCGAATCCGAGACTCCGACACTCCCAGAGACAAAGGGCCAACAACGTGGCCCACACCGCAACGACGACGCGCGGGGATATCCGTGGCGCAGACATCTTCCCCTCCCCCTGGCTGGCCAGCCCGATATCGCCGCGCTTCACGAAGTGGGGAAACACCATCAGCGCAAACAGGAGCGCCAGAAGAATCGACAGAATCGAGAAGACCGCCAGTTGGTGGTATCCAGGAACACTGGACGAAAGAAAAGCCGCGAACATTCCGCAGGTGGTCAGGGCGCCCACGGAAACCGGCAACGCCACATGCAAAAGAGCCTCCGCCGCGTTCCCGCTGCGACGCGACGCAACGTACACGTGCATGGCATAATCCACCGACACTCCCGCAATGACCGACCCCAGCCCTATCACGATCAGTGCCACCCGACTGAACACCAAGGCAGTCAATGGGACCGCAATCAGCGAGGCAGCCACGGGGATGGCGAAGAGTGTGAACACCGCCCACTTATCACGGAACACCACAAAGAAGAGCAGCAGGAAAGCGAAGGTCGCCACCGTGTTAGTCAGCGCGATGTCGCGCTTGATCATGCGCTCGTTACTCACCGTATGCATGTGACCGCATATCGTGTCCGCCGTGAAACCTGTCGGCAACGACCCGATCTTCGCGGTCAACATCTTCACCAAGGCCATAGCTCCGACATTGTCGGTCGGCGCAATCGGAGTCTCGGCCACAATCATGCAATGCCGTCCGTCCCGGCTCATGAGGTGGCCCTCGACCATGTTGACATCGTACCCAAAGGAGGACATCGCGGCCTGCAGCCGTTCCACGACCCGCCAGCGGACATCGAGGGGGTCGGCACGGATCAAGGGAGCGAGGAAGTTGCCCTCGGGCTTCATGAGTTGCACGTATCGCCGCCTGAGAGCGGCGCGCACCCCTTCCGGCGTCACGGCAACGCCCATCTCACGGACATCCTCTTCCCCCAGGAGTTCGGGCGCCGCCTGATAGAACAGGGCCATATCGTCGACGGACGCCATGCGCGTGAAATCCGCCGTGGCTTGGTTGATCAGCGGCGATTGCGCAAGCGAAGTCGCCAGTTGATCGGCCGCGATCATGACATCATGCGCCGTGGCACCCGCCACGACGGAGCCTACGCTGACCACAATCTTATTCGAGAGGCGTGCATCCCGAAGCACCTCCATCACTCGGGGGATCGAGCTGCGTGCCGGAAGCATGGAATCCAGAGTCTTATCGTACTGCACGAACCACAGCGAGACGCCGGCGGCCAACGTCATCACTGCGGAGACCATGAGCAACCCCCACCGATGGCAGCGGCAGAATTCGTGGATGCCCAAAAACGGATGCTTACTCACGCGGCGTGACCTCCCAGGCCCGGGGGTCGATTGCTTCGTTCAGAACTGCGTTCTTGAACCGAATCGTCGTGGCATCTCCGTTGAGATCTTCAAACCGAATGCAGGAAATATATCGCTCATCTCCCTGCAGCGTCACCTCCAACGCCCGAAGCGCTTTCGCCGTAAGGGCGGCTGGCTTTGGAACAAACCGAATCGTCAGCGCGGACACGCCCGACACCGTCATGTCGCATTCCTTCAGCATCCCCTCGTAACGCCCGGCAAAGCAGTCGCGCATCTGCCCCGTCGCCATCTTGAACAGAGGATTCCCCTCAACAGGCAGTCGCTGTGCCTGGCGCGTATCCTCGTCCCATTGCCGGACATCATCCTCGTTGATTACGAGCCGATAGCGCACCGGCTTCTCGGCGTGCCAGGCGAACCGACCGGGGTTCTCAAGGTAGATCCGTCCCACGATAACGATCTTCTGCTTGAACAGCGAGAGGTCCTTCTCCTGCTCGAAATCCGCCTGCACCGTACGAACCGCACTCAGCCTTTCCTGTATACCTCGCAGCCGCTCCACCGCCAACGCGGTATTCGTTTCCGCGCAGAGCGGGGCCATTGGCAGCAGCAATACAACGGCCAGCGGCACATATCGAAGATTCATGATCCAACAGCGAGGCGAGGCGCTGTGGCGGCAGAGGATCCGCCTTCCTTTGGCATTCCGTGTTCGATGGTCGACGTCCGATGCTTTCTGCTGCGACATGAAGTGCTCCCGAGTGTGATCAGCGAGTTCCCCCGGTCCTGTTGGTGTGTCCTTCGCTTGGCGGGAACATTGCGCCGTTGCTTTCGTGCCAGACCTTGATCTCGCCCATTAATCCAATGCATATTGCATCATAGCCCGGTCGTTCGCAGCAACTATGTTCTACTCATGAGTCGTCGTCCGTTCTGTGTCTTCTGGCATCGCATACGCCTTGCTTTGCTCAATGGCGCCCATTATCTGCTCAAGCATGTCTTCTGATCGGGCACCATAATCTATATCCAATGCCTTTTTGAACTGAACCGTCAGGATTGTTCCTGGCTTCCTGAGTTTTAAGCCTGTCTTGTTGAAAGCTTTCCCAAATCCGTCAATAATTACAGGGATGACGATGGGTCTGTTATGTTTGATGATGAGTGCCGTTCCTCTTCTTCCCGGCGCAAATGGTGTGGTGGTTCCCTGGGGAAAAGTAATCACCCAGTTCCGGGCAAGTGCCCTGGTGATCTTCCGAGTATCCGATGGATCAAGGCCCTTGCGGGTTTCCTTTGCTTCTGCGTTCCAGGTTCTTCTTACCGTCACGGCCCCAGCCACCGCAAAAAGGCGGCTGATCCAAGTGCCATTCATGGTTTGTTCAGATGCCACATAGTTGACACGGGTAAAGGGTGCGAGCAAGTAGTACGGAATCCCCAAACTACGCGTCTTCCCCACTCTCACGGCACAAAGAATATGCAGAATGGCAATCACATCGGCAAAGTAGGTTTGGTGGTTGCTGACAAATAGGACGTTTTCCCTTGGCAGGCATCTGAGGTGTTCCGTCCCTGATATCTTCAGTGTGTTGATGATGGCCAGACTCGGATAGGAACACAGCCCCACCACACCAAACACCATTCTGCGAACCCAAGTGACAAGAAGCCGCTCTTCTGGCGCTGCGGGCACGCGTCCGGGGTGACCGGCATCAGGGAATGTTCTCATCTGTCAGAAATGGTGCCATCAAGCGGCCACGAGGTCAATCGTGAGGATGGACGGTCCACCTCACAAAGAGGATTCGAGTGCATCATCAGTACCTGGGACAGGTCAAGCACGACTGGCACTCGCCGCCCATGACGGCCTTGCGCCATCTCGCCATGTCTGGCCCGTTCCATCCATCCGCCATCGAGCCACGGGCAAGGCTGCCAACCGCCGCCTTCGGCGCACAATTGCACGGCGTCAGGTCGCCATTCACCCCCACCACCGCAATGCGCCAGGGGGCCAGGCAATGACGATGGCGGCAGGATCTTCCCATAATGTTCGCAGGCTTTCTTGCCGTGCAACGAAGAGGATGACGCCGCGGATCTCCGGTGTTGTGAAACCTGGGGTCAATGAGCAGAACATTACGTTCCTGCGCGTATGCGATGGCGGCACCCAGATCCATCTCCGCTTGGGCTTGGTGCAGGGACTCGTCGGCATTCTCCGGGAAGTTCACATCAGAGACCGCAATGGCGCGCAGCCCCTCGCTCGCAGCGAGATCCACCAATCCCCGCAGGTCTCCCACATTCTGTTGGGAGAGCGTCACGAATATCGATTTATGCCGACCTGCCCGCACCGCACGGAAATTGACCAGAACCCGCCGCAAATCGGCCCCTCCGCGCAGAGACCGAAACCTTTCGGGGTCGGTGGAATCGATGCTGAACGTGATCTCCCCAAGACCGGCCTCAAATAGCGTTTCCACCAGACCGGGTTCCGCCAGCAGGCCGTTGGTGACCACACTGACGTTCATCTGCAGTCTCGCGCACGTGGAAACGAAGAAGGGGAGATCAGGGTGAAGCAGCGGTTCGCCCAGCCCAACGAAAATGATCTCGCCAGCTCCGGAGCACTCGCCCATCACTCGTTCGAAGAACACCCGGCTCATATCCATGGGTCGGGCCAAGGTCGGGAACAGCGTTCTGGCACATCGCGGACAGGCGCACTGGCAGCGGGTGGTGATCTCCAGATCGATCCGAGCCGGGGGAGGTGCGGCTTCATTCAAATCCATCGCCTCCCCAAGGGTGTCCGACGCGCGGAGACGCGACGGCGCACGGACTGCAGGATCGAGGAAGTGTTTTCCGAACCGCGAATTGACGATGTGCTCGATCAGCGCTTTCATGAAGCGCATCGAGTCCATCGGATCATGGTCCGCGGAAGGGATCACAATCAGGGGAAAGGGCAGGCGCGCCGCCTGTTCCGCTGGGATGAATGGGTCGGCGTCACCGATGAAATGAATGGAATCCGTTGTCACCAGAGTCGATTCCCGCGCGGCATCGCGCAGGAACATCCCAACCCTTGTCACAGCGCGGACGGAGAGGCCGGTTCCCGCCGGAGGCGACGGACGGTAGTCATCGAAGAACGGAGGACAGGCCAGCAGGATGATCCCGACACAAGAGATTCGACGAGAGGCCACCACGCACACGGCCGCACCCAGCGAATGCCCGATCAGAAGGATTGGAGCGTGGCCTGCGTGCCGCACAATCGCGTCAACCCATGCCGCCGGGCCGTGTGATTCAAGAGAAGGCATTTCCAGTGCAGCGGGTTCCAGTCCCAGGCTCTGAAGCGGGGCGATGAGCGGATTCCACCATCCCGGCGAGCTTCCCATTCCATGCACCAGAAACGCTCTCAGCCGTCCTTTCATTGCAGACTCCCGGCAAGATCAATGACCGCCTCGCGAGTCCGGCACTTCAAGAGCCGCTCCCGGACCTGCTCGCACCCCTGTTCGAGGTCTTGCGTTGCCAGCATCTCGTGCAGTGTTTCCTCCAAGTATCCATAGTCGAGCGACTCTTCGTACTGTCGCGGATCGCCAAGAAAGACAAGGTTCGCCCTCAGGACCCTGCCGCATCCCGCTCGCTCCAAGTTGATGCCGTTCGTTTCCTGTTCGGGCTGCATTGGCACCACCAGGGACGGAACTCCATGCAACAGGTTGGTGTAACAGGCGCCGACCCCGCCCGTGCAGACCACGACGTCAGCGACGGCAGTGGCGCCCGCCGGGGAAAGAAACGGCCTGATCTGAACCCGGTCCGACTTCACATCCCCGCCACCGTTCAGACCCGTACTGACCAGCAGGCGGTCGCACTGCCGGAGGCACGCCTCCATGATTCTCGTCCTTACCCGTCCGTTTCTTGCCAGCGATCCGCAGTTGAGATACACAGTCCGTTTTGAGTCATCCCTCCGCCACGGAGATACGCATTCACCCATCACTTCCCACCCGTCCCAGGCAATCGGACCGACCATGTGATAGTTGGGTGACAAGCTGGGGAGCCGACAGATCTCGTCGATTTCGTAGATCAAATTCACGTCGCCCACCAGGAGATCGAGCACGCTCGCGACTGGCTCCTGTCTGTGATCGCACAGAGCGGTGTTAAAGGCTCGTCCGGCGAAGGCCCAGAAGCGATCCAACACCGTTTTCTGAAGCGTCTGCTGAGAGGATGGAGTCGCGTCGTATCCGAGCACCCCTGGGTAGAACGGCAGCATGCACCCGCCATTGATGCTGAGACGGGGAATGTTGCCGGCGCTCACGGCCGAGGGAAAATCAAAAATCCCGACAATCAGGGAGGGGGAGATGCTGCGGATGAGCCGCTCCTGGGAATCGATGCACCTCGTCACGTGCTTCGCATCATGGAACCACTTCACGCAAGGGTGCGGAGTGCCCGAGGGTTCCCACAGTTCCGACACAACGTGGCATCGGGAATGGAACCGTGCGGCCCACTCCAAACGCAACGCCGAGACTCCAAGATGGCTCTCCCAACCCGCACCATCCAGCCAGTCCGCCACAGCCAAGGCACGGGCCAGGTGGGAGAGCGTATGCGTGTTAGGAAAAATGAGAACCCGATTCATCGTCAGCCAGCGGGTCCTCTCCTTCGTCGCCTCACTCAGCCTTCTTGCCGGTATCGACCTTCTCCATCTTCACTATGTAGTAACCCATCGAGTAGCCGATCGGGATGGGTTTGGTGATGAAGGTTATGATGGCCCTCTCACCCATGGCAGGGAGCCAACCCGCCGGAACCATTTGCATGCCGCGCTGGTTTCCGAACTTCACCGTGGCGCCAACGGACAGGACCTTGGCCCTGTACCCACTGCGACCGGCTTCGACGATTTCCACCTCCACCGGGCTCTTGAACCTGAACGTATTGGGTCCGGCTTTGAGTAGTGTGATCTGGTTCGCCTGTAGAATCGTGGCATCCCGTCGCTTCACTTCGATGGAGGCCACCGCAACCTCGTCGCCCTCGTTCGGCCGCCAGTCGGCAGGCTCGTAGCCGGTAGCCTTCTGGGAGGGGTAAAACAGCCAGCTTGTGCCGCTCTTGTCCTGCAGTTTGAACTTGTTGAATCCGCCCTCCATAATAGTTCCCTTGACCGCGTCTGTCGTCCCCCCTTGAGCAAACGTCAACAGAGAGCAGAAAAACACCGCCGCCACGATTCCAGCCTTTACCCATTCCTTCTTCATTTCTGGACCCTCCCTGATGTGTTATGCGTCAAGCTTTCTGAAAGCGTGATCTTAGATTATGGAGATACGCTCGTCTCGTCAAGCGTTTGAGCCGCCTGCCCCCCGCTCCCGAGTCCCCCGGCTGCGCAGAACCAGGCTGACACCTCCCGCCTGCTCGCTGGATACAAAAACAATCGCTTGGGCATGCAGAATGCCTTCACCCGATTGAATCTTCACCGACAGACGGATCTCTTCTTCCGGCAGGATCGGCCGGGAAAACTTGGCTCTTTCGATCTTCTCAATCTCAAGACGCCTGCCCGTCACCCGTTCACATGCAAACTTGGCCATCTCCAGTTGGAACACCCCCGGCAGAATCGGATGCCTCGGAAAATGCCCCTTGAATGTGCCTTCCGATGCCGAAAACGAAAAGAAAAATTCCCCGGTCGAATCTCCGCATTCGCAACGCAGCAGGGATCGTTCAACGCAAGGCCTCATCCGAGTGGTACCCCCTTGCGCTTCAGGCGTCGATCGTTTCTCATGGAATCGCTCCCGGCCGGGTAACACATACCACGGCTCGCGTGCCATCGCCCGATAGAGTGTAGATGAGCACCACACGGCAACGGCCACCAGCAGAAAGCAGCGAGTCGGGAGACACGCTCTCTGATACCAGGCCCACCGCCATAGCCATCCCAAATGCGGATGCGGTGTGATATTCTCCGCAGAGATGCTTGTAGCAGCCATGGCGGATGTCCCTACCCACCCTCCGCCCGAGCGCTGCCACGACGGCAATGTACATGTCGTCAAGGGACGGGAGCCCGTTTGCCCCTGTAAGGACCATGTCGATCTGTGCTAGGGATACGCCATGGCCCGTAAGTTCGGCCTCAATCCATCCGGCTTCCCGATCTGCAGCGATCTTCCCGTCTTCGTCCGTGGCAAATCGGCCGAAAGAAACGCAGGCCACTTCGGCAAGCGCAGGGCGATCGCCACGGCTCCGGGTCAGACAGAAGACCACCGCGCCTTCCCCGGGCATTGCCCTCTGTCGGCGAGTCAAGTTGGCTGACAAAGGGCGGAGTGGCAGGGTGTTCTCATCCCACCAACCCCAGCGGGCGCCGGCGCTGAGCAAGTACGGAGTCAGTTCGTCGGCTCCGCCCACGATCGCGTAGTCCGAATTCCCCGTGACAATCTCCTGCGTGCCATGCCACAAGGCGGATTCAAATGAGATCTCGCGATGCGTGACGGTGGAGTTGAGGCCACGAGCAGCGATTTCCATAGCCACCGACGATGCCAGTGCATTGTGCACCGCATTGGTGAATTTCTGCGGCGACGGCGCGGCATTATCATCGGCCACCACGGGCTCGACAAAGGCGGCCGTAGCTGAGGCGGCGCCGAGTCCGGTTCCCATGGCCACACAGATCCGCTCTCCGTCGACAGCCTCCAGCGACAGGCCTCGGCAGCTTCTCTTGGCGGCCACCAGCGTCATCAACTGAATCCGCTCCAGTCTCCGACGGCGTCCGGCGGCAATTTCTTCCCTGGCGCCGAAGTCGTCGGAACAGCAATAGACGCGGACTCGTTTTAGCGGCAACGGCGCATCAATCTCCCGCGGAGATGCCGTCGCACCCGCGGAGGAACAGGCGACAAACAGGCTTTCCGCCGTGTTACCCATGGGCGAAACGACCCCGACGCCCGCAATCGAAAACCGGCTCGTCCGAACCGTCGAGGACGCCCCACCCATGGATATTGGATGTGATGCCTCGTCGACCGCCCGAGAAAAGACGAGCGAGACGTTGTTGCCGCCAAATCCGAAAGCGTTGTTCATGACATGAGACTGAGGCTCTGCGGAAGTCTTCCGCACGGGTTCAAACCCGATGTCGGGATCCACGGCTTCAAACCTCGGGCTCCTGGGCGGGCCCCCGTGTTCCATCGACTTTACACAAATCACGGAATCGATGGCGCCGCTGGCGGCCAGGGTGTGACCCAGAAGTCCCTTTGTTGAAAGTACGGGGGGCATGACTTCGCTGAACAACCGTTTGATGGCCTTGGATTCGGCCAGGTCATTGCCGGGAGTGCCCGTGCCGTGCGCATTGACGTGGCTGATCGAGGCAGGCACGAGGCCGGCTCGACGGAGAGCCCCGGACATGGCCCGGTACGCCCCGTCACCATTGCTGTCAGGCGCGGTCGCGTGAAATGCATCGCAGGTGCAACCCCACCCTGACAGGACGGCAAGAACCGGAACCCCTCGTCTGGCGGCTGATTGCGCACTCTCGATGACCAACGCCGCCGCTCCCTCGCCAAGGCTGATTCCCGCTCGATTCACGTCGAAAGGCCGGCACCCCTCGGGGTCAAGCAACAGGAGAGAACCGAAGCCATTGACCGTCAGGCGGCATAGCGAATCGCATCCGCCGGCGATCATGATGTCAGCAGCACCGCTCTCGATAAGCCTCCCTGCCATGGCGATTGCCATGGCGCCGCCCGAACAGGCGGTCGAAACGGTCGTTGTCGGGCCGAAACACCGGAAAGCCTTTGCACACAAATCCGTCGCAGCGGCGCACTCGTGATAACGAAGCAGCCCGTACCTGCGGACGTTTCCGCGTAGAAGGCTGTCCAGAAATTGTTCGGTTCCCCGGACCCCTCCAACCGTGGCCCCCAACACGACACCCGCGCGGTTCCCGAAACTGCCGATGGCCTCTTCCAGGCCCGCGGCGGCCAATGCCTGCCGGACAGCGATGTAGGCAAGTTTGTCGGAACGCGATCCCCTGATCGCACTTCCGCAGAGCTGGTCCACGTCGGCAACCACTTCGGCCACCGGCGCCTGCCCGTGGCGGGCGGAGTGGAAGAGAGTCAAGGGCGCAAGGCCGGAGTTGCCCCTGATCAGGGACTGCCAGACACTCTCACTGTCGCAGCCAACGGAACAAATGACACCGGTTCCCGTTACGACAGGAACGCGTTCGCTCATGGAGCATGGTTCTCCGCAATGAAGATTGCCAGAGCTCGAACCGATGCAAACGCCTTCTTCGTCACCTCGATGTCCTTGACGGAGATTCCGTACTCCTTTTCGAGCATCACCACGAGTTCCAGCGCGTCGATGGAGTCGAGCCCCAGGCCCTCCTGGAACAACGGCGCATCCGGATCGATGTCCTCGGGAGTGACGTCTTCCAGGTCAAGAGCCGCGATAATCTTGCCCTTGAGATCCTCTATTCGTTCTTCAATCGACATGGTCCATCTCCAAATGTTCGATCACGTGAGGCACCCACCGGACCCCACACGCCATATCTCCCGGCCTACGTCACTTATTCCCGCACAGATCCAGACACATCCCACAGATATCCGTACCGGATGCGAACACCCCTCCCGCGACAGTCTTGCCTGGGCCTGGAACGGGGCCTTTCCGCACAAGGTACAATGCGTAGGCATACCAGCAGAACTTGTCATCCCGATCAAGTGTATACTTGAGGAGATCGCGAGTCTCATCCCCCTGCGCGTCACAGAAAAGGCACAACATGGACTCGGCTTCCCCCATCGCGATCCGCTCCGATGCTTCTTCGACAATGCTGCGCCCCGTGTTTCCCGCGGACATCAGGCACAGACCGGGCCCCCGCAGCCGGTGTCGTATGGACACCTCTCCGATCACGCTACTGGGCAGCGTGTAGGCGAAGGAGGCGGGGCCGGGTTCCCTCAGGAACTCGATGTCCGTCGCCATGGACCCAAAAGGACTGAGCATGCAGAGGCCTGTGTCCGTCCTCTGCTCCTCAGTCATATCGGCAAAGCCAACGTCGAGCAGTTCGACCGCCATCAAACCTAGTCTGGTGAGCGGGGACATCCGGCCGAATCGAGGACACGGCACCGAGAACAGCGACAACCAGGGTATGCCCATCAACTCTTTTTGTTCGCACGGCTCCCCATGGCCATCCCTCCATGGACGACGGCCAAAGGCGCTGCTACCGTAGCCTTCGGGCGTCATGTAGCTGGCCGCAACGGCAATCACTTCACGTGTCATGGGGGGGGCACCTCCAGAACCAGTGCGCTGTTCGTGCCGCCAAACCCGGCGTTGGTCTTCAAGATTCGACTGTAGGAAACCGAACACCGCGGGGTGGCCGCCACGCGAACGGGAGCCTCCTCATCCGGACGGCTGAATCCAGGCGTCCCCGGCATGACCTGAGCGCGGGCAGCCAGAATGCAGATGGCGCTCTCGATAACTCCGGCCGCTCCCAGCGTGTGCCCGAGCAATCCCTTGCAGGAGGTGACCCAAGGCGAGCGGCTACCGAAGACCGTCCTGAAAGCCAGCGCTTCCATCCTGTCGTTGTAGACCGTACCGGTTCCATGGGCGTTGATATACTCAATGGAGTCGGGAGTCCGGTTGGCCATGCGCAAGGCTCGCTTAATGGCGAGCGCCAGTCCCGAGCCGTCCCGGGAAGGACCTGTCAGATGATTGGCATCATTGCTAACGCCCCATCCCGTGATCGTCGCCAGCGGAGCGGAAACCAGATCTGACCGAACCAGCACCAGTGCGCCAGCGCCTTCGCCCAGGCTCAAGCCCTGTCGATCCTTGTCAAAGGGGCGGCATCCGCAAGGGTCGAGAGATTTCAAGGCGCTAAATCCCGCAAGGACAAAGTGCGAAAGTACGTCGGCTCCAACGACGAGCACCGCATCGGCGATGCCGGCAAGAATCAACCGCACCCCCTGCTGGATCGCCAGCAGACCGGATATACAGGCGACGGAGACACACTGAAGCGGTCCGAACGCGTGGTTGGCGGAAGCCAAGTCAGCCGCGAGTTGAGACGCGAGGATATGCCGCCGCGACCGGTCACTGCAATGGCCACCGGCCACGAGAGAACCCAACGCGTCGATCTCGGCCTTGGTCGTGGACAACACCAAGCCCACTCGCTGGGCGTCAACATCGGCCAGTTGCGGGCCCGCCTGCCGAACCGCCTCGACCAGCGCACGATTCGCCAGTTGAAAGGTGCGGGAATCGGCGGGCCCGGCGTCCGGTCCGCCAAGCAAACTCCAGACGCGATCAGACACCGCCCCCACGCGATTCGTCATGTAAAGGGCGTCGCGATATCTGACGCACTCGTGCAGTTCCACGCTGTTTGCCTTAATGGACAGCAACGTGGCGTCGGCGCCGTCTCCGGCGGCAGACACCACCCCCAGGCCGGCAACGGCCACGGCTCCCTTCAAGCGGAGGGGATCCATAAGTCTTTCCATGCCTCATAGCGCTCGAGCATCAGAGCCGGCCAAGTCAGCAACAATTCTCCCTTCAATGTGGTGAACACCTGCACGCTGCCGCCGCTGGCGAGCAGAACGCCCGTTTGGGCGCGCTTCACCTCGTAGCTGAATTCGAGCTGGGCGCCTTCCGACTTGTACAGGCGCGCCTCCACCTCCAACAGGTCGTTCCCCAAGGCCGGAGAGAGAAAATCGACCCACACGCTCACCACCGGCGCGCCGATGTTGTTTTCAAGAAAGACGGGATAGTCGAGCCCGTAGCGACGTCCGAAGGCCCGTCGCGCATCCTCGAAGTAGGTCACATAGTGTCCATGCCAGACAATACGCATGGAATCCACCTCATGGAAACGCACGCGCACTTGCGTCTCCTCGGACAGATAGCTGCGGGCCTCCTCGATAGAGCGCCGCCTCCGTTTTCTCCTGACTCCCATTGTGTCGTCTCCCAAGGGCTCTGCGCCAAGCGTTTAGCCTGAAAGTTTCAACGATCCTGCAGCCGCGATGTGTCCATTACACAAGACCTGGCCGTCTGCAAGCAGCATCGGTCCAAGCCTCTTGCGGACTTGAACCCGGATCTCCAACCGATCCCCCGCTCGCGGCCGCCTGACGACAGCAAAATCAGACACCCCGCACAGCATGCCCACCTGCTCCCCGGCAGGACCACGCGGGCTTTCGCAGGCAACCCGCTTGGCGCCCTCCATCGCGGCAACTGTCTGGGCAATGCATTCGACAAGCGCCGACTCAACAACCAGGCCGTCATGCACCGCCATGTGATTTCCATCGAAGACGACGACCCCGCTCGCGGAGTCGTCACTCCACTCCGTCAAGGCATCGATCATCCGCATCGGCGGCCGATGCGGTATAACCTCTTCGATGTCCATCAATTCCATGCGGATTCCTCTCGGTGTTCAGCCCGCCAGAGATCAGGTTTCCTTCTTCCAGAACGGGTAGAAATTGTACCACTGGAACGGATACCTTCTGAGCACCGTTTCCAGATCGTGTGCAAAGCCCCCTGCAACGGCCCTCACCACTTCCTGCCGCTTTTGCCTGGAAGTCCTCTCGACAAACCTGGCTGTCGAGCAGAAGAATCTATACCGATCAACCCCGTCCCGCATGGCAAAAACGTGGATCACCGGCGACCCGGTCACCGACGCCAGCAGGTAGGGACCCACCGGAAAATCGGCCACGTCCCCGAAAAAGGTCGTCTCTACGCTGGCCGCGCCTTCAACCGTCCGGTCGCCATTGAATGCCACGATCTCCCCTCGCCGCAAGGCATCCATGATCGCCATGCTTGATGTGAGATCGGGACTGGAGGAGAGAACCCCGAATCCCTTGTCCGGAAATGCCCGGTCAAACATCCGCTGGATGCTCTTGACCTCGTTCTCCAGCGCCACCATGTTGACGCGCGTGTTCAAACGCCGGAGAAGATGCCCGCCGGCCGCCCAGTTCCCGACATGAGCGCTGACTAGAATGACGCCTTTCCCATAGGCAAGCGCGTTCGCGATTCTGCCCTCTCCATCGTAGGTGCATGTAAACTCCTTGCGCCCCATCAGCATGGCGGACCGGTCAAGCAGACTCATGCCCAAGGAGAAGAAGTGACCATATACCAGGAAGGGCCATCGCCAGAACGACTTCGGCCCCAACACACGCCGGAGATAACGGCGGGAGTTCTTTACGCTCCGGGGACTCGCAATCAGATAATATGCCGCGATGGGCACAAGGGCAACGTACGCCGCCCGTATTCCCAGGAGCCTTATCACTTGCAGGAAGTACCAGTTGCCCAGGGATCCACCCCTGGTCTTTCCGGACCACTTGGATGATCGATAGGCGGCTTGGGTCGCCGCCGCAGCCTCGCGCCGCACCGTCTCCGATGAGCCGACGGAGGAAATGGCATCACTTGTTGTCGTCGGTTCGCTCAAGTGGCCGACTCCGGTGCTGTGTGTCGTTTGATCTTGAGGGTGGTCGATGTCCTGTCAATGCCGTCCAGGAATCGAATCCTGTTCGGCACCTTGAAAGAAGAGAGTCGCTGCGCGCAATGCGTTCGGAGGTCATCCTCAGACACCGCTGCAACGCCGTGGCGCAGCACAACATCGGCCTGGACGACCTCCCCCAGGTGGGCATGCTTCACCGCGTAGGCCCGCGACTCCTTCACGAAGTCGTGCGAGTCCAGTACGTGCTCAATTTCTTCCGGAAAAACCTTCATTCCCGCGATATTGATGACGCTGTTGACCCGACTGTAGAGGAAGAGGAACCCGTCGCTGTCGATTCTGCCCACGTCACCAGTGTGAAACCACGGGCCATCCATGACGTCGCGGGCGGCAACCCACGGATGATAATAGGCCGCGAAGAACCCGGGGCCGGAGACCTCGATTTCGCCACATCCCTCGCCAAGCCCGATGTACTGCTCTCCGTTGGCAAGCCGCAACCTGAATCCCGGGGTCGGCTGCCCGACCGATGTCGGCCGGCCGGCCGGATCATCGACATTGACGCAAGCCAGCCCGAGTTCAATGATTCCGTAGGCTTGGATGAGGTGCAGGCCGTACCGATCGAAGAAACGGAGCGCCGTATCGGCCGGAAGGGCCGTGGTCGTTGAGATGGCCATGCGCACAGACGAGATCCCACGTCCCGACGCGTCTTGTGAAAGCGCATCGTAGTGAAACGGCGATGCGTACAAGACTGTGCCCCGGTTCTCGATGATCGCATCAAGGAAGGGTTGGCCTGCCGTGTTCCTGATGAGAACGATTTTCGCCCCCTGCCAAAGGTACTGGATGATCGTAACCACGAAGTGGTGAGCCATGGGGAGGCACCACATTACGGTGTCGCCCGGGCCAATATGCAACGCATTGTTCGCGGCCGTGATGCGTTCCAGTATGCCCTCGTGAGAAAGCACAACCCCCTTGTTGGCGTTGGTTGTTCCTGATGTGAACCGCACCATGGCGGCATTGACCTTGTCCCTGATCGGCGCGCTGCCCCTATGGAATACGGTGCCCGTTATGGCTGTGCCCGCGACATCGATTGCCACGGTCGCGTGCTCACCCACCGGTGCCGTACTCGACAACACGGCGGCCAAGTCCATCGTGCGGAGCAATTCGGTTCTCTCCGACTCCCGCATCTCCATGGGAATAGGGACAACCACCGCCCCACAGCGCCACAACGCATAGGTCAGTATGATGAATGCAATGCTGTTCCCCAACTGAAGGCCCGCCATCCGGCCGCGACCGATCCCCACGGCCTCCAGTTCCCCGGCGGCACGGCAAACCTCCTGCCACAGTTCTGCATAGGTCAGCGCACGCTCACCATCCGAAACCGCAATGTTTTCGGGATATCGCGCGGCAGCATGTTGCAGCAAGTCAGCGAGATTCATCATGAATTCATATGATCGAACGCGCCGCCTTGATCGCCTTTGCAGCACCCAGCGGGAACATGCAACTGCCTCCATTATCGGGCCGTCGTCCCTAAGCCCAGTCCAAGACTCGGTTGGAGCATCAACACTGCCATGCTGTCACAGCGCCGATACGCCCGACAAGCGAAAACCCCATGCGAAAACCAGAACAATGTTCTTGTCACTCCCGGAATATTTGATATAGGGCAATTCAGCGAGATGGGTTCGACACTGCGGCGAGAACAAGCAAAGCGAAAGGGGTGTAACGTATGACGTTTTCCTCCTGAGAAAATGAGTGGAATCGAAACACAATTCAAGACTGTGCTTGGCAGGACTGACCTGAAGAGTGATGGGCGAGCCTCAAAGAGGACGTTTTGCAGAAGGATCGAATACTATGAGGAATAGAATTTTGTTGGGCATCGTGTGTGTGGTGGCTGTCTTGGCTGGAGTGTTGTCGCAAGCTGACGACAATGTGGCTCAATTCGACTTCGCCCAGTGGCGTTTCCCGGTCGGGATAAGCTACATTTCGGGGTTTTCGGATATTGTTAGCTTTTATGAAGATGAGTATGGGGCTGATGCGAGTGGCTTTGTTCCCATCGGTCTCTCTTGTACTCCATACTACCAGTTTGCCCATGGATCCCGGATCGGGTTTGATCTCGGCCCTGCCGGGATTGTGATCGTCACCGGGGGAGCAGACGCATTCTATTGGGACGTCCCTGCAGCGCTTTCATACGGATTCAATTTTATCCCGCATGGATCCGTATCGCCCTATGCTCGGATTGGCGCTAAATACCACTTTGCCGGCGGGGACAACGTGGAGGGTTCCACCCCCGGCGCATATGCTGCTGTGGGTGTCGAACTCTTGCGCAAAAAGAAAGTCGGCATTCAGGCTGAAATCGGATATGACTCCTCAGAAGTTACCCTGAAACGGGACTCTGGTGATTACGACTATCATTACGGTTATCGTTCATACTCAAGGGAGGAAAAGGTAACCCCCGGCGGAGTGTTAGTGAGTGTTCGCGCGGTATTCTAAACGGAATGCAACGCGAACTTTCGCAATATGAATAGGGCAACGCGGTGCGACTCGCGGAATAACGCCTTCTGCATCGCGTTGCTTTACGAATCACACGGATGGCTGTGCGCAACCCATGACCACAGCAGTCAGCGAGCCATTCGCCAAAACGATCAGGCAGCGTTTCATGCTCCGGGGCTCGCCATGCAAGCTACCCCGCGATGCGTTTGTCGCACGAGGACATCGCCTGCGACAATCACCCGCGCCGCAATAGTGTGATCGCCGCGTTGCAGTCCGCTCACGAACAGAGCCGTTATTGTTTCAGGATCGCTTTGCTGTGGAACTCCTCTGAGGCGAAGTCCTGAGCGGCGCGATTCACTGCCTTGGTCGTCGCCTCACGCACCACCCGCTCGAACTCCCCGGTAGTCACGCCACATGTTGCGCTGGGTCCGAATATAGCGGCCCGTCATCCACACGATCTTCAGGAGTTCCCGGAACTTCACCCTGGTCCTGTTCACCCGCACAGGGTTCCGGTTCAGGGCTCGGACGGTGAGTTGCGCGAAGTGCCGATAAAACTCCTTCAACGGCAAACGGGTGGGCAAAATCGTATGCATGCAGTCGTAGAACCGGATGGGATCGCAGATGAAGTCGTCGGCATGTCTCTTCCAGTCTTCGGTTCCCGGCGACGGCGAGTAGACCGTGAACGTCGCCTCCACGGGCGGCATGGCCTGAACGTAGTCATTGAGCGCTCGGAAATCCTCGGCAGTGAACTCCGGCATGACCATGAACGCCGGATGGAGCGTGATTCCACACTCGTGGAGGATTCGGATGGCCTCTTCGTTCTGCGCGAGGGTCGCCTTCTTATTGAGACTCATGAGGGTCGCATCATTGATGCTTTCCAGGCCCACATAGACGATGTCGAGCCCGATCTCGTGCCAGAACTTGAACAGATCCGGGTTCGTGGTGACGGTATTGCTCCTGGCCCAGGAGACGTAATGCTTCTTGATGCCGCGTTCCTGAATCTTCCTGCCCAGGTCCCACATGTGGCGGGGCGAGAGAAACGTCTCGTCATCGACGAAGTAGACGTAATCGGTGGCCAGCGATTCGAGCTCATCGACAATGCTGTCGATGTTCCTCGGGAAGTACTTCCGGCCGCAGAGCTCCGGCACGATGCAGAAACTGCACTGGTAAGCGCAGCCGAAGGACGTTCGCATACTGGCCACCACCGGCAGGATGGACGCGTTGGCGGCCTTGTTGGGGGTGCTCCAAGCGCAAAAGTACTTTCGTCCATCCACGAGATCACGCCGGGGCAGCGGCAGAGTGTCGATGCCGGGATAGGGCGGCACCTCCCCGAAATCCGCTGCATCCGGGGCGTAGACATTGGGTATCGCCAGGACCGCGTCCCTACCGGCGCCCAGCACCTCAATCATCTTCCGGAAGGTCGCGCACCCTTCGCCACGCACGATCGCGTCGAGGTGCGGAATCCGGCAATCGTGCGGCATGATGGTGGCGTGGTGACCGCCCAGCACGATCAACGCATCCGGGGCTTCCTCCCTGATGATACGGATGCAAGCGGCCACCCGCGCCCGCTGGTTGCTGTAGGCGGTCACCCCGACCAGGTGCGGCCGGTCACAACGGACGGTTCGTCGCAGGGCCCGCAGAGGCCATGTCTCGACCGTCATGTCGAGGATGCGCACATCATGTCCCGGCGGCACGGCTCCGGCCAGGTGCTCAAGCTCCAGCGGCTCGAGATGGAGAAAGGCCCGCAGCCGCTTCACGACCGTCAACTCGGAATCGGGTTTGACCAGCAGGATTCTCTTCATAGCGCATTCCCACGATCGCAGCGGCCGCCCCACCGGGCAAGTGCTCCTTGCTCACCGTTCAGGCTGCAGATCTTGCATTGGTTGCCACAATGCGGACAGGTTCCCTGGCTAATGCGGAAGTCACCCTCCTGCCAGCCGCGGAATGCGGTTCGGCCATCGCCGACGGCCTCGCGGGCCAGCAGGGCCGCACCCATGGCGCCACAACCCGTCGAATGCGGCGGGGTCACGATCTCCCGCCCAGGCAACGCGTCCCGGAAGCACTTGAGGATGGCCGGGTTGAAGGCGACCCCACCCTGAAACGACACCGGCCCCCGGATGGCCTTCCCCCGCGCAACGTTATTAAGGTAGTTTCGGACCAGTGCCTGGCAAAGCCCCATGCAGATATCGGCCTTCTCATGCCCCGTCTGCTGGTAGTGGATCATGTCGGATTCCGCGAAGACCGAGCATCGGCCCGCGATCCTCAACGGTCTCTCCGCCTTAAGAGAGAAGGGGCCAAACTCGTCAATGGGGATCTTGAGCCGAAAGGCCTGCTGGTCGAGAAAAGCGCCTGTGCCTGCTGCACAGACCGTGTTCATTGCAAAATCACGGACCATCCCATCGCGGAGATGGATAATCTTGGAGTCCTGGCCGCCGATCTCGATAATGGTGGCAATATCGTTTCGCCAATGAAGCGTGCCCACGGCATGCGCAGTGATCTCGTTCTTCACGACATCCGCGCCCAGAAACGCGCCCGCCAGGAACCGACCGCTCCCCGTCGTGCCCACGGCACCGATCTCCGTGCCCTTGGGGAGTTGCTCCCGCACCTGTCTCGCGCCAACAGACAGCGCATGGACCGGGGAGCCTTCCGTGCGAGCATACGAGTCGTAGCGCACCTCTCCGGCCGCGTCCATCAGAACGAACTTGATGGTGACGGAGCCAATATCAACACCCAGACTCCATTCCTGGCGACTGCATTCCGGCTGATCAGCCATCTCGGTTGTATCTATCATGACGGGCATCCTGTGCATTGGCCTCTGAGGCTTGCGGTACGGGCTGAGTCTCTGCGGCGTCAGTCCGTTGGGCAAGCCGGGAGTTGACGCAATCAAGAAAGGCTTCCATTCGAACATTCAGGTAAGAGCCCTCCGAATGCTCATCCATCGTGAGAATACAGAGGGGAATGTCATAGCAGCGTTGACAGGCGGACTGAATGATCGGGGTGATCAGACTATCCACGCCGCAGGCAAAGGATGAACAGTAAACGACCGCATCCACGTCGCGCGCATGCAGCGACTTCTCCAGTGCGGCGACACTCATCCCCGCAAAACTCCAATAGATGGCGTACCCCTCAATCATAACCTCCTGCGATGCCAACTCCGGCACTTGCATCATGGGAGTGGACACCCGGCACCCGAAACTTTCAAGGGTTGACAGGATGCTCTGGTTCACAAAGGGATCAGCCAGCACGTATGGCATGCCCAACAGGAGAATGTGCGCACCCGTGTTTCTGGGCGCAGTTGGACGGCGCGCGGGCAACTCCGAGGCTACGGCAACAAATCGGTCGATCGCTTGATCAAGGTGTGGATGCTCGGACAAGGAATCGATGAAATCGCGATATCGGTGCTGCGCGTTTCGATAAGCCGCCTTCACCTGGCCCGAGGAACACCCCAACTCCCTGAGACGCCGACAGTCGCTCCGGTCCGGCGGCCGGAAAGGCGTCAGGTTAATCGTCAGCAGATCCGGTAACTGGGGCACCCTATGCATCACCACGTATGGAAAGCCCGCACAGGCAGGGCATACATAAGTATCTCTGTGAATCCGATTGTTGCGGGGAAGAAAGAGAATGTCCACACGGTCTTTGATGGCCTCGACATGATAAAATGCCGATTCGATCGGGAGACATATGTCGCCTACGAAATGACGATGGCGCTGGTCAAAATCATCCTTCGACAGGGGTGGGGACACGACGATGGAGAACCCAAGATCCTCGAAGAACGCGTGCCAGAACGGGTAGAAGGGGTAATAGAGCAGGCTGCGCAGGATGCCCAGGCGACGTGGCAAGTTACCGCCCCCCCTTCATGCGATTGTGTTTCCGGCGGAACAGGTTGTCCACAAAGGCCTGAAGCCGGACATTGATCCGCTCCTCACCCGACAGATCGTCAAGCGTGAGACTGAGAATGGGGAAGTCCAGATCCTCCTCAACCTTCTGCAGCAAATTCTCGGACACGAACTCCAGCATGCAGCCAAATGGCTTCACGTGGACCATGCCATCATCTCCCCGTTGGTGAGCCAGAACCGCATGGCCGATGTTGGAGTTGCAGTCGCCGCCGATGTCTTCCCCCACGTATTTCCTGGCCGCGCGCACCGCCCGGCCGTGGCTGATCTTCCTGAAATGGTCCAAGTGCAGTTTGTGGCGAAGATAGTTCACCTGCCAGATGACGCGCAACGGCTCCGCCCCCAAGCGCGCCAATCGCATCTCCACGTCCGAGTTGGCGAAGGGATCCACCACGCAGTAAACCTCGCCGGTGATAGCCACACGGACCGTATCCCGCGACCGGTCGATCGGCACGGCGTGCAGTTTCTGCATCGCCTTCCGGACGGCCCCCCTCATGGCAAGCGGGGATTGCACCGCGCGAATCAGCGCAAGCCCTTCGTCGTAGGCTGCCTTGATACTGCCCGCGTCCCTCTCGTAGGCTAACAGGCGATTTCGTTCTTCCTGGAGCTTCTCCACGGCGGTAATGCGGCTGAAGCCAACCCAGAAGCCCTGGCCAACCTTCCAGACGCTGAGTTCCTTTCCATGCGTCTCCCGGTACGCCTCTCTGAAATACTTGATGTAACCCCGGCTCACACTGGCATTGTCGAATTCCAGCCACCCGTTCCCCAAACCCAAGTCACTGAAGATCAATCGCATCCCGAGGCTGTAGAACCCCAACCGGCAAGGCCCATTTTCTGTAATCATTCCCACCGTGTTGGCGCCCCGATTGAGGGACTCCATCACGTTACCCATGATCAGCTTGAACGGGAGACACGCCCCTTCGGGGGCGAACTGGGTCCCCAGATCCAGCGTCGACATGCGGTTAGGGTTCGGCCGGATGAGACGTCCCTTGAAATCCACCACCTCATCCACACCGTCGACCAGTTCCGACATGACGCCAATGCCGGGATATGTGCCGACCACATTCTTCAGGGGAGGCCCGGGTGCGATCAGATTGTCGAACTGGACGTTGTGCGGTTTCATCGTTCCTCATGCCCGGTCGCGGCAAACGCCTCTGGGTAAATCTGCGTCGAGGCAAAGCCCTAATAGATAAGGATTCGCCTTCCCTGCGGTTGGGGCACACGTCCCGTGAGGACGACTGTAAGGAATGCTTTCGTATCGGAATGCTACGAAAGCTCGGGGATGGGCGCAAGCAGGGAGTCGTTCCCGGCATCCGAGGAAAGGCCAAACGCGATAGCTCCACAGCGTTGACTGTCACCCTTCGGATCGTGTTATAGTGGCGCATGCCGCTTGATCAGAATCGCATTCTGCTGGTTCATCCGTTGGGCTATCGTCCGGAAGAGGCACGTGGCGACATCACGCGCATCGCCAACCTGATGCCCCCGCTGGGCATGGCCAGCATCGCCGCCTACCTGGAATCAAAAGGGCTGCGTGCGGATATCGTCGATTGCGTGGCGTGGCCCGATTCGGGCGGGCTCATCCGTGAACTGCTACGCGACCGGCGACCGGGATTCATCGGCGTCGGTTGCACGACGTTCGGGTTCCACGATGCAACGCAGATCATCAAGCTGGCCAAGGTTGAGATGCCAGGAATCAAGGGGGTTCTCGGCGGGCCGCATGTGTCGGCGTTGCGCGAACGAATCCTGGAGGAGAACCCTGAGGTCGACTACACCGTCGTCGGCGAGGGAGAAGAAACGCTCGAAGCGTTAATGCGCAGCGGTCATTCGAATCCCGGGCTCATACCCGGCTTGACCTACCGCGACGGGCACACGGTCGCTTTCTCCGGATTCAGGCAGCACGGAGTCGATCTGGACAGCCTTCCCTTTCCGGCCTACGAGAAGCTGGCGGGGTATCCCGACGTTTACAAACTGCCTATTTTTAACTATCCGCGCGCTCCGAACGCGAGCTGCATTTCAAGTCGAGGCTGCCCTTACGAGTGCAGCTACTGCGACCGGTCCGTCTTCCGAAAGAGCTTCCGTTTTAACTCGGCGGAGTACCTGTACGAACACCTGCTTTACCTCAAGGAGCGATGGCACATTCGCCACGTCAACTTCTACGACGACCAGTTCACCTTCCATCGGCAGAGAGTCCGGGATTTCTGCAGCCTGTTGCTCAACAAACCGCTGGGCATGACGTTCAATTGCGCCGTGCGGGCCGAACACGTTGACCCGGACCTGTTGCGCCAAATGAAGGCGGCGGGGTGTTGGATGATCAGCCTGGGCATTGAAACCGGCGACCCTGATCTTCTGTCGCAACATCGCCAGAACGCAGATCTTGAGTTGCTGGCCCAGAGGATTCGCGACATCAAGAAGGCGGGAATCAGGACCAAGGGCTTGCTGATGATGGGGTTACCCGGTGAAACGGAGGAGAGCATCGAGCGCAGCATGAAGTACGTTTTCTCGCTTCCGGTCGACGACTTCAATCTGACAAAGTTCACGCCGTTTCCCGGCTCGCCAATCCACGAGAACATCGGGGAATTCGGGACCTTCGATGAAGATCCGGCCCAGATGGATTGCATGCATTTCGTTTTTGTGCCCACCGGGTTCACCAAGGCTCGCATCGAGCAACTGTACGGCCGATTCTATCAGATGCATTACCGGCGGCCCAAGGTGTGGCTAGGGTATCTCGCCATGCTCTGGAGCTCACCGGATAGTTGGCGGCGATTCGTGCTGAATCTCGCCAACTTCGTTCGATTTGCCATGGCAGGCAGAAAAATGACCAAGGATTAGGTGAAGGGGGAGTTGACCCGCTCCCCCCAATTGACTACCCAGGGGTCTTGTGATACTCGTTTGCCGCAATGAAGGTTTCTTTCGTCTATCCTCGATTCACCAAGTTTCTGGAATCTCGCAAGGATCTGGATAGCGATCTGGTCAGCTATTTTCTCGGCAATTTCACGACGCCGCCGTCTCTTGGCATTCCGATCATGGCAGCCCTGACGCCGGAGTCGATCGATGTCGAACTGATTGACGACAACGGGGGCGACGCCATTGACTACGCCGCCGACACCGACCTGGTGGCCATCAACTGTTTCACTCCGCAGGCAACTCGGGCCTTTGAGATCGCGGACGGCTTTCGCCGGCACGGCAAACAGGTCATTATGGGCGGGTTCTTTCCGTCCACAATGCCTGACGAGTGTTTGAAGCATGCCGACGCCGTCAACGTGGGAGAAGTCGAGCCCGTATGGGAAACCATTCTAGCGGACGCCCGGCAGGGGCAGCTCAAACGCAAGTACATCGGCGGATGCCGGTTCGATCTTGCGAAGCTTCCCATCCCCAAACGTGAGATCTTCTACAGCAAGGACTCCTACGACTGGGATGAGGACCTGGTGCAGGTCTCCCGTGGCTGCTCGTACGCCTGCGCCATGTGCGCGATCCCGGCGCACATGGGCAACCGCATGCGCTTCCGTCCCGTCGAGCACGTTGTACGGGAAATCAAGACCCTCAAGTATGAAAACGTCTATCTGGCCGATGATTCCTTGTTCTTCACGCAGCGCCAGGTCAAGGACTACGCCAGAGAACTCTTCACGGCACTGAAGCCTCTCAACAAGAAGTACTTTGTTTCCTCGACGCTGGCATTGAACATCGATGCCTCGTTCCTGGACCTGATTGCAGAAGCCGGCGTGCGGAACTTCTACTGCACCATGAATGTCGACCCGATCTCCATCAGGGCCTTACAGGGCGACAAGAATGCTCGCCAGGTTCTCATCGATCTCGTCAAGAAACTGGAGGACCGGGATATCCGTTTCTTCGGATCCTGTGCAATGGGTAGAGATTGGGACGATACCAGCATCGCCGACCGCATCCTCTCGCTCTTCGTCGAGGCCAACATCCACACGTCGGAGTTCTTCATTTTCACGCCATACCCGGGGGCTCCTTTATGGGAACGCATGGAGAGGCAGAACCGGATCATCGACCGGGATTGGAGTCATTACAATGGCGCACACGTAGTTTTCCGGCCTCAGACCATGACCCCTGATGAGCTCAACGAGCAGTTCCTGAAGGTGTGGAATGGTTTCTTTGCGCTAAAGAAGGACCAACACGTTGCCAGCCTTGAGCCGGCAACATGGGAGAACAATGCCCAGATCCTAGGCAAGCCTTTACAGAAACAGGGCGTCAATAGCCATGCGGTCGTCACGGGAATCGGCATTCTCAGTCCTATCGGAAACGACCGGGACACGGTCACCAAGGCGCTCAGAGACGGCCGGCACGGAATCCGCACGATCACCCGCTTTGACACCTCGCATTTTCGCTCGTCACTGGGCGGGCAAATCGACGATTTCGAGCCGCTTGAATGGCTGACCGATGCGGAAATCGCCGAGTACGATGACCGCTACCTTCTCTATGCGATCGCTGCAGCCAGAATGGCTATCAAGGACTCGGGCCTTGACTGGCCCGGTGGCGCCGTTCGGCGTGACGTGGCCCTTGTCCTCGGAACCTGCAACGGAGGCCTGCTCTCAGCCGAACAGGAATACGCCTGGAAACACGGAAAGAGCGCCAGGGTCGCCGACGAAAAACTGAACACACAGGCCGAACTCTACGGTTTCGGGAAGGCCATGGCCAGAGCGCTGGGCGTGGGCGGCGAAACATGGATCGTCACCACAGCCTGCTCCTCAACCACCGGGGCGCTCGGTCTGGCCCAAAATTTGATTGCCCGTGGCCGCTGCAGCACGGTGATTGTCGGAGGCTCCGATGCTCTTTGCCTGGCCAATATGTCCGGGTTTGACGCATTGAAAGCGATGTCCAGTGAGCGCACGGCGCCCTTCTCACTTCCCATAGGGTTGAACATCGGCGAAGGAGCCGGTTTCTGGGTTGTGGAGAGCATGGAACATGTGCTGCTGCGACACGGTCGTTGGACGGCAAGAATCGCAGGGAACTCCACGACGTCCGACGCCTACCATCCGACCTCGCCCGACCCCCGCGGGAGCGGCGTGTCGAGAACCCTGCACAATGCGCTCCGAGATTCCGGGTTCGAGTTAGGGGACCTCGGCTGCATCAACGCCCACGGCACAGGGACCGCCGCCAACGATGTTGCGGAATCGAAAGGCATCGCAGGGTTTCTCGGGGATACCCCCCTGCCGACCGTCTCGCTTAAGTCGTTCTTCGGGCACTGCATGGGAGCGACGGGAATCCTGGAAGCAACGTGCAATGTGTTCGCCATGAACGAGGGATTCATCCCGCCGACCATCAATTTCTCCTCCCCACGCCCCGGCTGCCCCCTCGACCATGTTCCCAACCAGGCGCGGAGCAAGAACTACCATGCCTTCCTTTCCGCGAACTACGCCTTTGGCGGCAACAACGCTGCGGTGGTCATCGCCGGCCGCGATGCTCCTATCCGGCCACTCGCGCGCCGCGAGGAGCGCGTTGTCATTACCGGCACCGGCCTGGTCACCTCGCTGGGACTTACCTCACAAACAACGTTGCAGGCCCTGCGCGCCGGCAAGGTGGGCCTGCGCCCCATCGACAGGCTCGCGCTTGACAATGTGCAGTCCCGCCTGGCGGGCCTCGTCGAGGCCTTTGCAGCGTCAGCAGTCGACCGTCGGCTGGACTTTTCGGGATTGACCGACATCGGCAGGCTGGCCGTTGCCGCATCCAGTTTCGCTCTCCGAGATGCCAGCCTGAAGGTCAGCCCGAAAAACGCAGACGACGTAGGCGTTGTTATGGGCGTCTGCTGCGGAGCGTCAGAAATGGCGCACATGGACAGTGTTTTCACCAGCGACAACCACGTGGCCGACATCACCGGATTTTCGTCCGTGACCGCCAATTCCACAGCCGGTTACGTATCGGCGCGACTGTGCCTCAAGGGCGTCAACATGTCGCTCAGTCCCGGTCCACACGCGGGCTTGCAGAGTCTGGCCTACGCTTGTGAGATGATCTCAGACGGCCGCGCCAAGGCCATTCTCGCGGGGGCTTCGGACGAAGTGTACGGTCAGACCTATGCGAACTACGACCGGTTCGGCTACCTCTACCGCGGGGAGGAAGAGGCTGATTACCGGCTGCGAGTCGACCGCTGCCAAGAGCGAGTGCTCGGAGAAGGCGCCGCGATGCTGGTGCTTGAACCTCTGGGGTCCGCAAAAGAGCGTGGCGCAAACGTCTTGGCGGAGATTCTGAGCTACGGCATGAGCATGGACGCAGAGCAGTTTTCCGGCCAGAACCTCGGCCGTGATGGGCTGCGCCACGCCGTGAAATCGGCAATGGATCGCGCCGGCATCGTGACTGCAGACATCGGACTGATTGTCTGGGCTCCCATGGGAAACTGTGTGGACCTGAAAGTCACGGATATCGTCGACGAACTCCTCGGCGAGCGATCCGCTGAAGTGCCCCTGGTCACCACGACGTTCAACACCGGCCACATTGCATCCGCCTCCATCCTTGTGAGTCTGGTGGCGGCCCTGGAGGCTCTCAAAGACGGAAAGACCGAACTCTGGCCTCAGAAGACCGGGATCAGCGAACTCGACGTCCGAACTCTGGCCAAACCGCCGGACATCATTCTCGCCCTCGCCAGCAGCGATGTCGGCTATAACTTCGCTACGGTTCTCCGCCTGCCGGGCGCTGTGCAGGCTGAATGCGCCAGAGACAGTCTGCCGATAACACTCTGAGCGATGGCTGCGCCGGCGTACGGCCTCATGTGCCTTGGTTCGAGAGGCATGACAGACCCTCCCAATGAGCGGTTTACGGGCCGGTTTACGGGCCGAACGGTTTCTATTGACGTGGGTTCCGTGCGGGTGCTAGGTATGAGTAAGAAATAGGAGCCGACCCATGTCAGCAACGCCGAAACCGCTCACTCAATCACACGCGAGCATCATCGGCGAAAACGGCGCGGTCGTCAAACAAGCATCAAACTTCTGGGCGAACAAAGATAGTAAAACCTTTATTCATTGGTCATTAGCTGTAATGTGCTCCATTTGTAAAGCCGATGGTCGCCGGCTCGAACCCGGTCGCACGCTCCACACCTAGATGAATCGAGCGCAGGAAATCCTGGAGTACCTGTCTGGCGATGCCAAACCCTGCACCGTGGTGCTTGCGCCCAATGCCCCACCCGTCGTGCATGCGGCAGGCGAAGTGCGCGTCATTCTCAGCATGGTGCTGAGTTCCGGCGACGTCTTCGATACCCTGCAGGCGCTCAAGACCCAGTCGCCCAAACGCGAACTGGACGCGACCTCGATGTTCGGCGGCTTTTCCTTCGGCCTGCGCAAGGTGGGCCGTATCCGCGTGACGTACCTGACGCAACGCGGCAGCAAGGTGGTAAGCGTCACCCGCATTCCCTTCGTCATCCCGGCCCTGGAGTCGCTGTGCGATGATCCCGCCACGATTGCCGCCCTGCGGCAGGTGACCCAGTCGGACCAGGGCGGCATCGTGGGCGTGTCGGGGCCGGACCCCGTGCTGATCGGCACCCTCGTCTATGCCGTCCTCGATGCGCTCAACCAGACCTCCCGCCGCATCGTGGGGATCGTCGAAAACCCCCTCACCTACCTCATGGCCCACCGCAGCTCGATCATTGTGCAATGCGAGGTGGGCAGCGACTGCGACAGCATCAAGGACGGGGTGGAGAGTCTCTTGATGTTCGCCCCGGAAATCCTTTATGTGAGCGGCGTGCGTTCGCTCGAGGATCTGTCGATCCTGGGATGCGCCGCGCAGCCCGGCCGGCTGTTTATCATCGGCAGCAACGCCCTGGACGCCGCCGCCATTGTGGACCGCTTCACGTCATACCCCGGATCGGGCGCGAGCCGCCCCGCCAGCGGGATGAGGACGCTCATCCGGGTGTCACCCGAACCGGAAGGCAAATTCTCGGCACAGATCGAAAGCACTGCCGCCGGCCGCCAGCCGTGATGGCGCTCAGGTGCGTACGCCGGTTGTCCCCATCGTCAATCGTTTGAGAAAACGGCCGGGCGACACCCCGTGCGTCTTCTTGAACACGCGCATGAAATAGAACAGGTCCGCGTACCCGACACGGTCCGCCGCTTCCTTGACCGGGATCCCCATCGAGAGCAGTTCACGCGCCCGCGCCATGCGCAGCCCCGTCACAAACGCCACGGGACTCCACCCGGTGCCCTCGCGAAAGAGACGCCGGAGATGCGCCGGGCTCAACCCGAACCGGCGCGCCAGTTCCGGCACGCGCCCCCCCTCCGCCGCATGCTGCCGGAGATAGTCCACCGCCTCCGCCATCCGCCGTTGCGCCGGACTCGGCGGATGCCGCCGCTCGGCCGCCCGGTGCAGTTCAAGAATCAGGCGCAGCAGCACCTCCTTGCGCTCCAGGACCGACGCCGCATCCTCCCGCTCCATCAGGCGGAACAGGCGCTCGTACGCCTCCCGAACCGCCGCAGCCGCCGGGACCACGGGACGTTGCCGCGACAGATAGCCCAGCCGTGCCAGCCGCCCGGCTTCCGGCCCGTTCCACACCACCCAGCGCGAGGTCCACGCCGGGTCGGGATGGTAGGCCGTGGGTTCCTCGGGGAAGACCAGGATCACATCGCCGGCCGTCACGGGCAACGCCCCGCCCTGCGCCGTGATCAACCGGCCGGCCCCGGTTTCAACCGCCACGGCCGCATACTGCCCGAGCAAGCGCAGACCGCGCGGTGCCGGGGCGCCGGCCAGCACCGCTCCGCCGCCAATCCGGTCCGCCCATAACCCGATCTCCCGCTCCGTCCGGCTCGGCGTCCGAAACCGCGTCTCCCGATAAATCCGGTATCTGCCCATGAGCGAATTATCCATAATCACGCATGGACTGTCCATTGCCAGCTTTGCATTCCACTGTCATTCTTCTGCCTGAAATGATCGTAATGGAGAATTTGCACCATGACCCCTCGTGAACGTGAGCTCGCCGTATTGCGTTTCCAGACCGCCGACCGCGTACCCCTGTCCCCGGGCGGCGGCCGTCGCTCGACCCTGGAGGTCTGGCATCGCCAGGGACTGCCCGCCGAGGTGCGGAACTACAACGAACTGGCCTACCGCCTCGCCGGCGGAACGCTGCCGTGGCCGGAAGGCGGCCCGGGCTTCCCCGTCAACGAACGCATGATTCCTCAGTTCGAGGAGAAGGTCGTGGAGGAACGGCCGACCTCACGGGTGGTCCAGGACTGGAAGGGCAACGTCTGCGAGATCGGCCGCGAGTTCTCACCCGAGTATTTGCGCAACGCCATCGACTTCGTCACCCGCAAGTGGATCAAATGCCCGGTGGAGAATCGCCAGGATTGGGCGGACATGCAGCGCCGCTACGACGCCAACGACCCCTCCCGTCTCGACGCCGACGCCGCCGCGCTCGGCGTC
The DNA here is from genome assembly GCA_964611575.1 of uncultured Verrucomicrobiota bacterium. GTDB lineage: Bacteria > Verrucomicrobiota > Kiritimatiellia > CAIKKV01 > CAITUY01 > CAITUY01. The sequence goes on along the minus strand of CAZTAJ010000002.1, from coordinate 57,775 downwards.
CGCCTGCGGGACCGTTCCTGGTTCGTGGAGCTGCATTTCTCCGGCCCCTTCTGGCAACTGCGCGAGTGGGTCGGGTTCGAAAACCTCTGCACGCTGTTCTATGACGATCCCGCACTGACAACGGAAATGATCCGGTTCTGGGAGAACCATGTCGCCCGCCTGCTCGAACGGGCGCTGGCGCTGTTCACCCCGGACAGCGTCCACCTGTCGGAGGACATGGCATACAAGGAACATTCCATGATTTCCCCGCAGATGGCGCGGGAGTTCCTGATGCCGACCTGGAAACGGTGGGGCGAGATCGTGCACAAGGCCGGCGTCCCGCTCTACAGCATGGATTCGGATGGACACGTCGGTGAACTGATTCCCCTGTGGATTGAGTCCGGCATCACCGTCTGCGACCCCATGGAGGTGGCGGCGGGCAACGACATCGTGGCTTTCCGCAGGCAATTCGGGCGCAACATGGCCTACCGCGGCGGAGTCGACAAACGCGCCATGGCCAGGGGCGGCCGGGTGATCGAGCGCGAGATCGACCGTATCCGCCCGGTCATCCGCGACGGCGGCTTCATCCCGAGCTGCGACCACGGCGTGCCGGCGGACGTGGCTTGGCCGGACTACACCCACTACGTCAAATGCCTTGCCGAAGCCACCGGCTGGCTGTGAACGGGTCTGTTGCCGGCGGGGCGAGGACGCCCGCGCCGTGCCTGTCCGGCGGTCCCCGGTGGGGCGACGGCCTCCGGCCGCGCCGTGCGCACCTACCGCGCTGCATCCTTCAGCGACTTGCGCCAGGCGCGTTCGAGATCCTCCACCGTGGCCGCAAGGTCCGGATAGGCGGACGCCAGCGCCTCGACGCAGGGCTTGCCGTCGCGCAGCAGGCGGCAGAAGCGACCGAACCGGTCGCCGCCGCCCGAACCGATCAGGAAACCGACCAGGCTGGCACACTGGGCGTAGTACAGGTGGACCCGCGCCGTGTCCCGCTCCTGCCGGATGTCCATGGACATGAGGTCGCGCAAGGCATACCCCGGGTCTCTCCCGAGAAGCATCCGGCTGCTTTTCCGGCCGTCCTGCTCCCACTGCGCAAAGCCTTCCGCCAGCCAGCCGGGCACCTGCCGCGCTCCCACAAAATCGCTCAGCACCAGATGCGCCATTTCGTGCGGCAGGATGGTGGATAGAAAACCCTCGCCATCCGGCCGGCACCCGGCTATCTCATGCCGCTGGATGCTGGCCCCGCCGGCCGCCCAGCCCGGGGCCTGAAAGGCGGCGCGAAACGACTCCGCCGTGGGATGGATCATGATCCTCACACGGTTGTCCCAGGTCCAGAACCCCGACGTGCGCGAGTAGCCCAGATCCTCGGCAATGGCGTGGTAGTGGGTCTCCGCGACCCGGGCCGCCCGTTCCGCGAACGGCGCGTCGCCCGTATGCATGACAAGGAAATGCCGGGATTTCACAACCTCCCAGTCGCCCGTATCGGCCGCCCACACGGCTGGCAGCGCAAGCGCCAACGCCCAACAACCAACAACCCACAACCCACGTCCACGGTCCAGAGAGTATCCTGCCCGCACTTGGGCGTTGGGCGTTGGCTGTCGGTTGTTGACGGTTCCCCCTCCCACCTTCCCCCTCCCACCTTCCAACTCCTGCCTCCCACCTTCCAACTCCTGCCTCCCACCTTCCAATCCCATCAGGCCAGCACCCTTAACGCAATATCGAGTTTACCGAGCGGCGCGCTGACCTGGTAGCCGGCGACGCGCGCGGCGATCGCCTCGCAGATATCCCGCGCGATGCCGATGCCGGCGTCGATGCCCTCCTCCTTGGTCCGGCAGCACGCCATGCGCTCCATGATCCCGTCGGGTACGGTTACCCCCGGCACCTCGTTGCGCATGAATTCGGCGTTCTTGAAACTCACCAGCGGCCAGACCCCGGCCACGACGGGCACGCGGCGCGGCAGCGCCTCGATACGGTCAAGGAACCGGAACAGCGAGTCGGCATCGAAAATCGGCTGCGTGATGGCAAACTCCGCGCCGGCCTCCAGCTTGGCCCCGAACCGCTGCACCTCCTGCTCGGGCGACACCGCCACCGGATTGGCCCCCACCCCGATGAACAGGGCCGTCGGCGGGTCCACCAGATTGCCGCCAATGTCGCGGCCGCGATTGAGGTTCGCCGCCACCTGGGTCAACCCGATCGCATCCACATCGAAGACGCCGGTCACGTCGGGATAGTCGCCCAGTTTCGGCGGATCGCCGGTGATGATCAAAATGTTCCGCAGCCCCGCCACCTGCGCGCCGAGCAGGTCCGACTGCATGCCGATCAGGTTGCGGTCACGGCAGCAGTAGTGCAGCACCGGCTCGATGCCGGCCTGCTGCAGCACGGCCAGTGCCGCCACCATCGGCGAAACGCGCGCGCTGGCGCGCGGCCCGTCCGGAATATTGATGGCATCGATGCCGCGCTCGCGGCACTGGCGCGCCTTCTCGACCAGGCCCGATACGTCGCAGGCCTTCGGCGGCAGCAGCTCGATGGAGGTCACCCGCGCGCCGGACAGCAGCCGTTCGGCGAAACGCGACTTCTGCACCGGCGGCGTGACCCGGACGGTGATCTGGTCGGGCTGGTAGACCTGGATCCGGGCGTGCTGCTTCACGCCGCTCAGCGTCTTCACCGCGCGGGCCGCCACGCGAATGTGCTCCGGCGTCGTGCCGCAGCAGCCGCCCACCCCCCGCACGCCCATTTCGATGAGCTTCTTGGCGTACTTGGTGAAATACTCGGGGCTGGACAGGTACATCATCCGCCCGTCCACGTCCCGGGGCAGCCCCGCATTCGGCAGGCAGATCAACGGTTTCGACAGCAGCGGCAGAATGCGTTCCGCCGCATCGTAGACCTGCGCCGGGCCCACACCGCAATTGAGGCCGATGGCGTCCACGTCAGGATCCCCGTTCAACGCCGCCGCAAAGGCCTCGACCGGCGACCCGAGCGCCGTCTCCTCGCCGGAACGTACCGAAAAACACGCCAGCACCGGGAGCCCGGCGGCGCGGGCCACCCCGGCAGCCAGCTTCAACTCTTCCAGGAAAACAAACGTCTCCAACTGAATCAGGTCCACGCCGGCTTCGGCCAGCGCGCCGATCTGCTCCTCGAACGCCGTCCGCAGGTCAGTCACCTTGTCGTCACTCCACATCTGGCCCGATACCAGGCACGGCCCGACCGACCCGGCCACATACACGTCATCGCCCGCCTCCGCGCGGGCCAGACGGACGGCCGCGACGTTGATGGCTTGCACCTTGTCGGCCAGCCCGTGGCCGCGCAATTTGACGCGGTTGGCGCCGTAGGTGTTGGTTTCGATGACGTCGGCGCCCGCCGCCACGTACTCGCGATGAATCTCCCGGATGAGGTCCGGCCGCGTGACATTGAGTTCGTCGTAGCAGGTGTTGATGAAAACACCTTTGCCGTAGATGACGGTTCCCATGGCGCCGTCAAACATGAGCGGCGCCCGCTTGAGTCGTTCCAGAATATTCTCCATGGTGCTCCTCCGTCCCTCAATCCACGGGATCGAACTTGTCCTTGTCCGCATAGCACAGCGGACACACCCACCCCTCCGGCAGGGCGTCGAACGCCGTGCCGGGCGGCACGTTGTTCAACGCGTCGCCCTGCGCGGGATCGTACACATACCCGCAATTAATGCACACATACCGGACGGAAGAGGGGTCGTTCATGGCGTACTCACACGGAGAAATACTTGGCCTGCGGATGATGGACGACGATGGCCGAGGTGCTCTGTTCCGGCACCATCTCCATGGACTCGGTCAGCGTGACGCCGATGGCCTCCGGCCGCAGCAGTTCGAACAGCGGCCGGTGCGCGTCGAGATCCGGGCACGCGGGATAGCCGAAGCCGTAGCGCGACCCGCGGTAGGCCTGCGTCACGTAGCCGCCCGGCGACTCGGGCTCGCCGGTGGCGATGCCCCACTCGCGGCGCATGACCTGGTGCCAGTATTCGGCCAGCGCATCGGTGACCTCCACGCTGAACCCGTGCAGCATGACGTAATCGTGATAGCGGTTCGCGTCGTAGAGCGCATGCGTGCGCCGCCCGATGGCCTCACCGATCGTGGCGACGAAGAACCCGACCCGATCGCCGCCCTCGGACTCGGTCTTGAAGAAATCGGCGATGCACTGGAAGGGGGGCTCGGCCTGGCGCGGAAACGGAAAGGCCTGCCGCCGGTCCCCGTCGTGCACGATCAGCACGTCCCCCTCGCTGTGACAGGGAAAGTAGCCGTAGGCAACCTTCGGCTGGATGAGCCCTTCCTCGCTCCCGGCGCGGATGAAGCCTTCGAACAGCGGCCGCACGCGGGTGGCGATCAGGTCGTCGTATTCGGCCGCGCCCATCTTGGCGCGGCGGTAGCCCCAGCGGCCGCGGAAGAGCGCCTGTTCGTTGATCAGGGGAAAGACCCGGCGCGGGTCGAGGTCCGTCACGTGGCGCCAGCCCACGAAGGGCGGCGCCGGCACGGGCACCTCGCGACTGATATCGAGATTCTTCACGCCCGGCTTGAGCGCCGCGGCCGCCGCCCCCGCCTCATACGTGGTGGCCTTCAGCCGGCCTTCCTCGAACTCGCGCGCCGCCTTGAGTCCCGCAAACGCGTCGGCACAGTAAACCACCGGCCCGCCGTAGCGCGGCACGCAGGCCTCCGCGACATACTTGCGCGTCAGCGCCGCCCCGCCGAGCAGGATGGGGCAGTTCAGGCCCGCCGCCTGGTACTGGGGCAGGCTCTCCTTCATCACGATCGCCGATTTCACCAGCAGCCCGCTCAGGCCGATGATGTCGACCTTGAGCTCGCGCGCCTTTGCGATGATCGTCTCGGCCGGCACCTTGATGCCCAGGTTGTACACCTTGTAGCCGTTGTTCGAGAGAATGATGTCCACCAGGTTCTTCCCGATGTCATGCACGTCGCCCTGCACGGTGGCCAGCACGACCTTGGTGGCGCTGCGCGTATCGGCCTTGTCGAGCAGCGGCTCCAGGAACGACACGGCCTGCTTCATGACCTCGGCGGATTGCAGCACGAACGGCAGCAAAATTTCCCCTTTGCCGAACAGTTCGCCGACGTGCCGCATGGCCGGCACCAGGATCTGATTGATGATGGCCATGGGGGCAAACCGGCTCAGCAGAATCGTCAACTGGTCCTCGAGCCCCTCTTTCCGCCCGCCCTCGACCATGTCGAACAGCACCTGTTCGGCGGTGCGCGCCTCGTCAGCCGGCTCGTCCGATGCCGCCGGAGTCCGGCCGGCGTCACGGAAGTGCTCGATAAAGCGCGTGAGCGGCGTCCGGCCCTCTCTTTCGCCGCGGTCGTACAACAGGTCCAGGCAGATGACGCGATCCGCCTCCGGGATCCGGGCCAGCGGCAGCACCTTGCCTGCATCCACAATGGCGGCGTCCAGTCCGGCCCCCACCGCCTCGTGGAGGAAGACGGAATTCAGGATGCGGCGCGACGCCGGCGCCAGGCCGAAGGAAATGTTGCTGACGCCCAGGATGGTGCCGACGCCGGGCAGGGCCGCCTTGATGCCGCGGATCGCTTCCAGCGTCTGGACCGCCGCGTCCCGCAGTGTCGCGTCGCCGGAACCGATCGTGAACGTCAGCGGATCGAACAGCAGGTCGGACGGGCTCAGCCCGAATTCGCCGACCGCGATGTCGTGGATGCGGCGGGCGGTCTCGATCTTCTCCCGCGCGGTCATGGCCATGCCTTTTTCGTTGATCGTCAGCGCCACGGCCGCGGCCCCGTACGTCTTCAGCAGGCCGCACACCCGCCGCAGGTAGGCGCCGCCATCCTCCAGATTGATCGAATTGACGATGGCGCGGCCGGGATAGATCTTGAGGCAGTCCTCAATGCACTCCGGCGTGGTGGAATCGATCACCAGCGGAATCTTCACCGACCGCGCGAAAAGCCGCACAAGCTCGAGCATGTCGCGTGTTTCCTCGCGGCCGGCGTAGGCGGCGCAGACGTCGAGCACATGGGCGCCGTCGGCTTCCTGTTCCAGGGCGAGTTGCAGGCAGCCCTGGAAGTCCTCGGCCAGGAGGCGTTCGCGGAATTTCCTCGACCCGTTGGCGTTGGTCTTCTCGCCGATCAGGAGCGGCGGGATCTCCTGCCGGAGTTCCACCGCCTGGTAGAGGCTTGCCACGGCGGGCGCGGGGCTCGGCGTCCGCGGGGCGGGCCGCACCCCGCGCAGGGTTTCCGCCAGGCGTCGCGTGTGGGCCGGGGTCGTGCCGCAGCAGCCGCCGACAAGGCTGACCCCGTGCTCTTCAACGAAGCCGCGCATCTGGCGCGCGTACTCGTCGGGACTCAGCGGATACATGGTCCGGCCGTCCACCACCTCGGGCAGGCCCTGGTTGGGGATGCAGGAGATGCGGCCCGTCCAGTGTTGACTGAGGTAGCGGATGTGCGAGACCATATCGGCCGGCCCGGTCGCACAGTTCAACCCGAATGAGAACAGGGGGAACGGCGCCAGCGCGGCGGCGGCGGCGGCAATGTCGGTGCCGACCAGCAGGGTGCCGGTGCGTTCGACGGTCACGGAAACCATGACGGGCACGTCGCGCCCGGCTTTGGCTGCGGTCTCGAAGCAGGCGGCCAGGGCGGTTTTGATCTGCAGGAGATCCTGGCACGTTTCGACGATCAGTAGATCGACGCCGGCGTCGATTAAGGCCCGCACCTGTTCCGCATAGGTTGCGAACAGCGCATCGCGCGTGATGTGGCCCAGCGAGACCAGTTTCGTGGTGGGCCCCAGCGAACCGGCCACGAATACGCCGGGCCGCCCGCCGGCGGCCTGCCGGGCATTCGCAACCGCCGCCGTGTTGATGCGGGCGACCTCCCGCTCCAGACCGTACTCGGCCAGCACAATCCCCGTGGCGCCGAAGGTGTTGGTCTCCAGGATCTGTGCGCCGGCCTCAACAAAAGCCGTGTGCAGATCGACGATGGCGCCCGGTGAGGAAACATTCAGCCACTCGTTGCAGCCGTCCTTCCCCTGCCAGGCCGAGACCGGGATGTCCATGGCCTGCAGGTTGGTCCCGCAGGCGCCATCGACAATCAGCAGTTCGTGATCCTGGAGTGTGGATTTCGGCACGGTCTCGATTCCTTCGCCCTTCCGGCGTGAAGATTGTGTCTCAGCCTCTCCCGCCGTGTCAAGCGGACCGAGTCGGCCATCCGCCTCCCTCCCACCTCCCACCTTCCGTCCTCCCTCGCCGCTTGCCTCGCGCCTCGCGGCGGGACATACTGCGGCCATGAACGGTTTGAAGTTCGGCGAACTGTGCCAGATGGTCGGCAAGGACGCCGTCGTGGTCCGCCATATCCAGAAGCAGCTCCACCTCCATATCCCGGGAGCGAACGACGCCTATCCCCAGAGTTACGCCCTGTTCCTCGAAAAAGTGATTTCGTTGCGGGCCTTCCATGTGCCGCTGGAGGCGATCCGCGATCTGTTCGAGGCGGAAAAGAAACTGCTCTGCCTGCTGCACGTCGACTCGCTGACGTCATCGCCCACCTGGTACCTGGACGACTGCACCAGCCTCGGCGTCGAGGAACCGCAGGCGGACCGCCTGCTGCTGAGCGGTCATCGTCTCGGATTCGCCCCTGACACGGACTCCGTCCAGCCCACGCTCGATTTCGGCGAGCGGCATCCCGAGCTCTTCACCGGAAACGAGATGGGCGAGAATATCGGCCAGGTGCTCCACAAGTATCTCGCCCTGCTGGGCGGCATCCGGGACCGCATCGAGCGCGAGAAACCGATCCTGGAAAACGCCATGTACTGGGTCGAACGGGTGTTCCGGGAATAGGGCGTGCCACAGGCACGCCAGTGAAGTCAGAAGACAGAATCCAGAAGTCAGACAGTGGCGTCCCACGGGAACGCGGAGTAGTGGAGTATGGGAGTATTGAGGTGTTGCCAGACTGTGACTTACACATTCTGTTCACCCTTACGCGGAACAAGGGATTTCCGATATCCATGCTTCGCAGGTCAGCCGATTCTGCTTGGCCTGTTTGCCCCAATACTCCATCACTCCACTATTCCATGGGATGCTATTGGAAGTCAGAATGAAGATGCCTTTGAGAATGCATGAACGAACAGAGCAACAAGATCCAGGAAACCTATCTGCATTCCATTCTGGATCCTGACTCCTGAATTCTGTCTCCTGAGTGGTCACCATGAGCCTTGCCTCCCAGATCCGTGACCTTGCGCGTACCTGCGGCTATGCCGACTGCCGGTTCACCACGGCCGAGCCGTTCGAGGATTACCGGCATGCGATCGAGGAGCGGCAGCGTCAATTCCCCGAGGCGGCGGCCCTCTACGCCGCCATGCGGGTGCGGGTCGATCCGCGCGGGTCGGCGCCCTGGGCGCGCTCCGTGATCGTGGCCGTACGCGCTTACGGGAAGTACCGCCTGCCACCAGGACTGGCCGGACATATCGGCCGAAATTACCTGGCCGACCGACGCATCCCCGCCTGTCCCGACGCCGTAATGCCGAAGCGGATGAAGGAAGGCCTGGTGGCTCTGGGAATTCGCGCGAAAATGGGCGGGGTGCCCTGCCGCGCGGCGGCGGCGCGATGCGGTCTCGTCCGCATCGGCCGCAACAGTTTCGCCTACACCCGCGAGCACGGTTCCTGGATCAACATCGAAGCCTGGCGGGTCGACGCCGAACTCCCGCCCGATGCACCCGATCCGGAACCGCTCTGTCCACCCGATTGCCGCGCCTGCCTGGATGCCTGTCCGACCGGGGCTATCGTCGAACCGTATGTGATGCGCATGGACCGCTGCGTGGCGTATCTGACATACGGCGGGCCGGAGCCGGCGGCGCCGGAGTTGCGGGCGCAAATGGGCGGCTGGATCTATGGATGCGACACCTGCCAGGACGCCTGCCCGCTCAATGCCGGGAAATGGCGAGAGCAGGAGGAAGCCCCGTGGCTGGAGGCGGCGGCCGACCGGCTCACGCCGGCGGCGCTGGCGACGATGGATGAATCAACGTATCGGAACGTCGTGCATCCGCTGTTCGGGTACATTCCTGAAACCGCCAAGGGACTGGCACGCTGGCAAGCCAACGCCCGGCGCGCCTGCCCGGATGCGAATGCCACCGGTTAACACATAATGCGTGTCTATATAGACATATGTAGTCTTGATCGGCTATGATTCAGCATGCTCACAGGCAAAGCGGAAACTCAGGGCACGCGCATCGACGGGCCTCTCGGCCTCACGCCCCAGGACGCCATTGTCCGCCTTCGCGGACAGGCCGTCATTCTCGATTCCGACCTCGCCGCCCTCTACGGCGTCACCGTCAAGCGACTCAACGAGCAGGTCCGCCGCAATATTAAGAGATTCCCGGAAGACTTCGTTTTTCAACTCACCCCTGCAGAAGCCCAACATTCAAGGTCGCAATTTGCGACCTTGAAGAGAGGCCAGACGAAGCAGTGGCTTACCCCCGCACCCCGTTAATCCACCGGCGCGGAGGACTCGCGTCGCCGAAGCATCAACGCCGGCACAGCGGCGGCCAGGCCGATTGCGCCCGCCACCCAGAAGGCCGGCTCGAAACCCACCCTCTGGATCAACCCGCCGTATACCAGCGGCCCGAGCGACGCCGGCACGAACGCCACCAGGTTGGCCACCGCCACATACGCGCTCTTGTCGCCCGCCGGCGAGAACTCGAGCAGCGCGGGCGCACTGACCGACCAATGCGTACTCAACACGCCCCCCAGCGCGGCGCACAGGGCCAGCACCGGCCAGTATCCGCCGTGGGGCAGCAAGACGACCACCAGCGGAACCACCAGCGTCGCGAACACCCAGGGCCAGCGCGGCCCGTGGTGGTCCACCATCCAGCCCAGGGCCACGGCGCCCACCGCCCCGCCGACGGCTTGCAGCACCGTCAGGCGCGCAAAGACGTTGGACGGATACCCGAGGCCATGCGTGGCGTCCATGGCGTACACCACAATGAACGGCGCCACAGCCGCCGCCATCAGCACGCCGGCATAACTCCCGATCAGCCGGCCGAAATTCGTTCGCCAACCGCACGCCCGCACCGCATTCCGCACGCGCGCCGACAGAGGCCCCTCAGCCGGGTGCTGAAACATCGACGCCGGCACCGGCACGGTGGCAAACACGCTCATGGACACCAGGAAACACGCGGTGGCGATCGCGAAGGCGGCCGGGAACACAAACGCGCCTGCCATGCGTTCAAGACCGTACAGCGCGGAACTCCCGACAATGCCGCCCAGCGCAAACGCGCCGGAGGAGAACCCGAAGTAACGCCCCCGCCACTCCAGGGGAATGAGCCGGCTGATCATGTCGAGCCACACCGGCGTCACGATCCCCAGTGCGATTTGCGACACCCCGAGCAGGCCGATGCACAGGCCCGCTACCGCCAGCGGGTATCCGGGCAGCAGGACGTCAGCCGCCGCCACCAGAGCGTAGGGCAGGACCACGGGGACGTGCAGGCAGATCACCCCGAGGCGCCGGTCACGGAATCGGTCCAGCACGCTCCGTCCGAAGAACTGGCATAACAGCGGCAGGGCGCCCATGGCCACGGCCATCAGGCCCACCGCCATCGGCGAAGCGCCGCGCGCGGTCAGGAACGCCGGCACCGTGGTGGCCGGGAGCACGAAGAAGGTTCCCACCCCCCACACGAACTCCGTGACCAGTAGCCGCCCCAAGCGCCGCCGGAACACGGGATCTGACTGAAACACGCCCATAGGGCGCAAAGGAATACGCGGCGCAGGCCCTCAAATCAACCTGAAATGCCGCGAAGGCCTCGCCCGCAAGGTCGCGGTTCTCGAAAACAAGTACGATGCCAGTTTCCGCGCCGTCTTCGCGGCCATCCGCGATCTCATGGAGCCCCCGCAACCTCCACCGGCCGGGACGGCCGGCTCCAAAATTCGCAATCCCCCTGGAGCCGGCGGTCCTCCGCCGGTTTGTTCCAAAGTTCGCAATCCGCCTGGAGCCGGCGGTCCTCCGCCGGTTTGACCCTCGCGCATGTCAAGCCCGACCGACTCCTAGCGCACGTAAAGAACGGAGCCGCGCATGGGGGGGACCCATATGATGCTGCCGTAGTTGATCACGGAGTTGGAGCCCAGCCCCAGCGAATGCTGCGCCCGGGGGATCGTTATGGTGAAGTAGGCCAAATCCAGGCGCGACGTCGCGGAACCCACATACAGATTATCCAAACCGATATTGGTCGTGAGTTGGACCATCGCGGTATTGGTGACGATCAGCGTCACATTGAGCAGTTCCGTCGCGCTGCTGTTCGTGCGCGCCGGTACGCATGTGACGTTGGTCTGTACGGTCGGCCAGGGGACGGCCGCGTTATCTACGACAAGGATCCCTTTCCCCGCGCCTTGGGTGGCGGTCTGTTTGTACACGGTGCCCGCCGCCCCGGAACTGGCGCCCGCGACGCCTCCCGTCGCCGTCATGCTGACCGTCCCAAAGGTATCGCCGGACGTCAGGATCACGGCGACGCGGCCCCCGCCCCCGCCCCCGTTGGACAATGTTGTCCCTGGCGCACCCGATGCATCCATCTTCCCGCTGCCGGTCAGATTGGAGGTGGTCAGATAGATCGACCCGCCGGAGCCGGATGAGGCGGTCCCGTTGCCATTGGCCGAGATGCGACCGTCCAGTTTCGTTTCACCGGTGACGACCAGTCTCACCGCGCCGCCACCCGAGTTTGCCGTACCGCCACTTCCGAGATTGGTGGGTGCCAGTGCGGAGCCATAGGTGATGCAAGTATTGGTCGTGCCCCAACTGCGGGAACCGCTTTCGCCTCCGTAGGACCCTCCCCGGTCAACGCGCTGCGGCACGTTCCCTATCCCCTTGCCTGGTCCTTGCCCCAACCAATAGCCGCAATAATCCGCGGAGATAGCGCCACCGAGCGCCACGGTCAGGTTGCCGTTGATGGTCAAGTTGATCCCGTATCTCTGTATCTCGAAATCTCTCGTGTGGGACAGCGCGCTGTTGGTGGCGATCAGGACGTCGCCATTCAAAGTCATCGGCCGTTCAACGACGAGCGTGTAGTTGCTAACGACCAACGGACTGGGAATCGTCACCAGGTTCGTCCCGCGCAGGGTGATCGAGGATTGGCTGGCGCCGTACAACTTAAACTTGCTGAGGTCCCCCAGGTTCAACGTCGTATTCGTGTTGACCCCAAGATTGGCACGGTTCGTCAGGATGATTTCGCTGAAATCCGTGTTCAAGTTCACGGGATTGTCAGCCGGCATAAGGGTGATACTACTCGAGTCCTGCGGCAAGATGCCCCCTCCATTGATGATGAGCGTTCCGGCACCGGCCTGGTTCTGTTTCTCCAGATAAACCGTTCCCCCTGCCCCATAGGTGCCCTGCCCGCTTACTGTTCCCGTGGCGACCGACGTTACGGCATCAAACAAGTTGCCGGACTTCAGTACCACGGCCACGCGCCCGCCGCCGCCGCCGCCGCGGTTGATGGTTGCCCCGCCCGACGCGTCGTTCGTACCGCTGCCGACGAGCGTGTCCGTCACCAGATAGATCGAACCGCCCGACGGACCGCCGCCTTGGCCACCGGGGCCGCCCCTGGCCACGATGGTCCCGTTGTGCGTCGTTTGGCCGGCCACCGTGATGTACACCGCGCCACCGCCGGGCCCCTCCGCCGATCCACTACCCAGCCGGATGGGGGCTTTGATCGATCCATATGTCGGGCACGGCAAGGTCTGGTTGGTGTAGGCGAAGGTAGCGTTGATGCCACCCTCTCCGCCATAGCTCGCGGCCTGACGGGGGGGTGCCAAGCCGGCAGAACCTGGCCCGACTCCGGTGGCGTATCCCCGGCCAGTCACGTCAATTCTGCCGGGCGCCTGCAGAGTCAGGTTGCCGTTGATCGACACACACAGCCGGTTGACCTCCGTCGCGCCGGAAGGATTCGGCTGATGGGTCCACATGCCATTACTGATGGCCACATTGCCGGTGATGAGGAGGTTGGTGTAGGCGGCAACACCGGGATAGACCGTATAGACGGTCACCGTGCCGGTGTAGTCCACCGTCTGGAGCCACGACCCGATGGACGCAACGTTCGTCAGGTTCCAGAGCAAATCGCGACTGGACGTGGAATTCAGCACGATGTCATCGCCTGCGATGGGCGCCGAGGCATCCCCGTCCCAGTTGGTCGGGTTGCTGGCCAGGTTGGTCACGGCCCCGCCGTCCCAGATGCGGATCGCCGCCGGACTCACGCCCGGGCACAGCCACACCATCACCGCCAGAACACACACAAGAACCATAGACTTCTGCATGGCATCCCCTCCAAGCTCAGTGTTCCCTCTCGTAACCGGTTATGTTCTATTATCCCCGCCCCCCAGCCCGAATGCAACGAAAAACTCGCACAGGGCCAGGGGCTCAACGTGAAGGATCCTCTGTGGGTACCACCCCGGGAACCGATTTGAGGATTAACAGGATTATTGCGATTTCGGCGCAGCAGACGGAGGTGTACGATGTGCGGGTTTTGAGTCTGCGCTGACTCGACGTCAGGGCGAAAAGCGGGCTCGCAAGCTTGCCCCTCCAGGGGGTAAAGAAGGACCGCAGGCCGGGAGGGCGCATCTGCAATTCGGTGCATCTGTTGTAGACGCGTCGCTGCGCGACGCGAAGACACGCCGCAGAGCGGCGTGCCTACAACGACTCGCAGATGCGCCCGGCCGGGAGATCGGGCAAGAAAGAGCTTGAGCGGGGACGGGGGGTGTTCTAGCCTTGCTTGCATCTTTACGGAGACGAATCATGCTGACGATCAGAAAGAAGCGGCCGGAAGCGGAAGCGACGCCGGCGGACGCAACGCCCGACGCGCCGCCCGGCCTCACAACGGAGCCGTCGGCCGCTGAACCGGAAGCGGTGGCAGCGGCTGGTGGTGTGTCGGCGAAACGCTACACGGTCTTCGCCATCCTCGGCCTCGTCGCCACCTTCTGCATCATCGCCCTGCTGGTCCTGCAGTTCATGGAATTCTCCTTCTACAAAGCCGATCCCTCGGTCTGGCCGGTGAAGTGAAGTCACGGCGTCCCCCAGGGATGCCAAGGTCGCGCAGATGAACTCATTTCGGGGGCGGGATCGGCATGTGATCCGGCATGGCGTCCACCGTCATGCCGCTGCAGTCGCCGTGTGCCTGGCGATCGCCGCATCCACTGCCGGCCGCGCGGACGAACTGGACGCCCTCATCACCCTGGCCTTCAGCAACAGTCCCGTACTGCAGGCGGCACGGGAAGGCGTTGGCCAGGCGGTCGCGGCGCGGGACGCGGTCGACGAATTCCTGGACCCGGGCACGGCGGCGGCCGCGGGCCGCACGGCCGGCGATGCCGCCCCCCCGCTGCTGGCGGCCCCGGCGGGACTGCCGTCGGCCGATGCCTACGGCGCCTCGGCGGCAGTCGAGGTCCCGATCCGTCCGGGCGTCTACGCCGGGGTGGGCGCCTCTGAGCAATTCCTGATCAATCCGCCCGGCGACCTGGACCACGTGTATCGCACCCTGGTCGGCGCACAGCTCCGGATCCCGCTGCTCCAGGACCGCGGGTTCAGTCTCTGGAAGCAGGACCGCGCCCGCCTGACGGGACTGCGGGAGGCCGCCGCCGCCCGCCTGCTCGAGGCGCGCCAGGCCGTCCGGCATGCCGTCGAACAATCGTACATTGACTATCTGGAGGCCATCGCGAACGACGCGACTTCGGCCTCCGCCACCGACCGCGCCCAGCAACTGCTCAAGGAAGCGGAGGAACTCGTGCGGCTCAAGGTGGTGCCCGAGTACCAACTGGCGCCGGCGCGGCTGGAAGTGGCGCTCCGCCGCGAGGAGGCGCGTACCGCCGCCCAGGCGACCGACACGGCCCGGCTGCGCCTGGTGCAGGTGCTGGGCGGCGTGCCGCCCGCCGTCCTGACCACGAACGCCGGCATCCTTATCGAACGCGCCGCGGCGGCACAACTGCCCGCCGCGCCGGCGGCCGATCGCGCCGTCAGCGCCCGCGGGGCCGCCCGCGAGTTGGACGCCCTGGCGCAGGCCGCCGCCGCCGGGACCCGCACGTTCGACGACCGGCTGCGCCCCGACCTGGCGCTGGCCGTGCGCGGCGTCTGGCAGGCCGAGGATGCGGCGACGCCGCCCGGCGACGGGGTGTTGATCGAGGGTGGCGATGAAGCGTCGGCCGCCGCCGTGCTGGTCTGGACGCGTCCCTGGCATCAGACGGGCCCCCGCGCCCGGCTCCGCGAGGCGCGCGCCCGCGAAACGGAACTGGCCGAACTCCGCCGCGATTTGAACAACCGGCTGGCCGCCGACCTGGCCGCCGCGCACCGCGCTTTCACCGGCGCCCGCCAGCGGTTCGAGGAAATCACCACGGCCGTCGAGCAGGCCCGCCGGTCGCTCGAGGCCGAGGCCGAGCGGTTCCGGCTCGGGGACGGGCGCAGCCGCAACGTGCTCGACGCCCAGAACGACCTGACCAAGACCTACCGGACCCGCAACGCCATCGTGGCGGCGCTGTTGCGGGGACATTCGGATTTCCTGTACGCTGCCGGCTACAACCCTGACGACAGCCGGGCGGCGGGCGTGCCGCCCCTGGGAGACGACCATGTTGGATATCGGTAGAATCAAGGACCTGCTGGGACTGGGCGAGGACAAGTCCGAGGACCTGGAACTCGCCGTGGAGAAGCAGATCATCCCCGATCTCAAGCCGGAGACGCCGGAACAAGACGTCGAGCAGCCCTGCGCCTGGTGCGAGAAGACGTGCGATCCCGCGAAAGACGGGTTCCACCTGGTGCATATCGCGCTCGGCGCCACCCAGGAGCGCCATTGCTTCTGTTCCGATGAGTGCTACGAAGCCTTCCGCCGCCTGTACCCCGCGCGGGTGCACCGCAACTGTTACGAACGGAAGTGCACCGACTGCCATTTCTGCATCAAGCGGTATGCCGATGAGTCCGACGGGTTCCGCCTGCCGGAGAAGGACGACGAGAAACGGACGACCCACGCACCCGAGAAAGTCTGACGCCCATGGGAGAATATCGTACCACAACAGGCGAACCTGCGCTGACCTCCGCACGGGAGGCCCGCCGCCACAGGATCCGGCGGCTGGCGCTGGTTCTGGTCATCGGGGTCGCCCTGGCCGCCGCCGGGGGCCTCATCCGTCTGGACCGGCGTTTCCTGGCCACCGGCTACGTGACAACCGAAGTCTATGCCGAGGTGCGTCCGTCCACCGTCGGCGCCGTCGCGGACATCCTGGTCAAGACGGGGTCCGTGGTCACGCAGGGGCAGGTGCTGGTGCGCCTGGACATGGCCGAGGAACAGGCCGCCGTTGACGAGGCCCAGAGCCTGGTGCTGCAGATGGAATCCGAACTCGCCCGGCGGCAGGCGGAGATCGGCGAAGAACAGCGCCGCCACCAGGAGCAGATTGCCATCGCCCGTCTGCGCGTCCAGAACACCGCCGCCAAACTCGCCCGGGCGCACGAACTGCTGGCCAAGGGACTCCTCGCCGGCAGCGCGATGGAGGACGTCACGCTGGCGGGGCAACTCGCCGACGCCGAACTGGACTCGCTGCTCAAGAAAGACCCGACCGTCGCCGAGAAGGAACTGGCGGCGCGGCGTCAGGAACTGGCGGCGCGGGGCGAGGCCCTGGCGCGCGCCGCCGCCCGCCTGAATCTGAAATTCGTGCGGGCACCGGTGTCCGGCCAGGTGCTGCGTTACGAGTTCGTGGCCGGGGAACTGGTGCGCCCGGAGAGCGTCCTGTACGAGGTCTTCGGCGGCGACCGTCTGGTGCTCAAACTGCGCATCCCCGAGCGCTACGCGGCGCGGGTGGCGGAAGGCCAGCGCTACGAGGCGCGCCTGACCTCCTACGGCGGCCTGAAACCAGTCTGGTTCACGGGCCGGATCGAAAGCCTGCGGAATGCCATCCAGGCGGAAGGCCTGAAGACGTACCGGGTGGCCTACGGCGACTTCACTACCGGCGGCCGCAAGGTGTCGCCAGGCACCTCGGCTGAAGCGCGCGTCTACTACGGCAAGGTGAGCCTGTGGCAGTACCTGCTGGATTTGTAAGGCGGCGAGGCGCCGCATGATCTTCGCCCGACTGCGATTCTTCGTCCCGCTTCTGGCGCCGCACCGGCGCCGTCTGCTGGTCCTGCTGGCGCTGACCATCCTGCTGTCGGTGCTGGCCATGCTGCCCCCGCTGGTGCTGCGGGCGATCGTGGACCGCGTGATCACGCGCGGCGACCGGACCCCGCTGTTCATGCTGGGCCTGGCCATGGTTCTGCTGCCGCTGGTCAATGCCCTGTGTTCCTACCTGCAGACGCTGGGCATCACCTATGTCGGCCAGAAGTTCGTTTTCGACATGCGCCAGAGTCTCTACCGGCATCTCCTGCGCCTCTCCATGCGGTTCTTCGGCAAAACCGGCGTCGGCATGCTGGTCAACCGCCTCATGGGCGACACGGGCGCGGTGCAGAACCTGCTGACCGCCCAGACGATCAGCATCCTGTCCGACCTGGTCTGCGCCGCCTTTGCCATCACGGCCACCTTCCTGATCAACTGGCGCCTGGCCCTCGTGATTGTGGCCCTGAGCGCGGTGTTCGTGCTCAACGTGCGCCTCAACATGGGCTCCCTGCGCCAGATCAACCGCACGTACCAGCGGTCGATGGACCGCCTGTCGGCCGGGCTGCAGGACCGTCTCATGACGAACCTGGTCGTCAAGAGCTACGGCGCCGAGGTGCGCGAACAAGGCGTGTTCCAGTCGCAATCGGTCGCCAGCCTGCAGCAGGTTCGCGAACTGCAGGTCACCAATAACACGTTCTGGATGAACACCCAGCTCCTGGCGGAGGCCGGCCGTACGGCGATCTACTTCGCCGGTTGCGCGCTGGTGCTCATGGACCTGATGACGTACGGCGACGTGCTGGCGTTCACCACGTACACCATGCAGCTCCTCTGGCCGTCCGTGCGGTTCTCGCTGCTGGCCAAGCAGATCCAGGATGTGGGCGTGGCCGCCGACCGGCTCACCGAACTGTTCACGGAAACGCCGGAAATCCGCGACGATCCCGCCGCGCACGTGGCGCCCCGCCTGACCGGCCGGGTCGATTTCGACAAGGTCAGCTTCCATTACGCGCCGGACAAGCCGGTCATCCGCGATTTCAGCCTGCATGTCGAGCCCGGCCAGACGGTGGCGCTGATCGGGCCCACGGGGTGCGGCAAGAGCACCCTGCTCTCGCTGCTGCTGCGTTTCTACGATGTCACCGGGGGCGAGCTGCGCCTCGACGGGCATGACGTGCGCACGCTCCGGCTGAAGCAGTTGCGGCGCCAGTTCGGCATTGTGCTCCAGGAGCCGCAACTGTTCACGGCCACGATCGCCAACAACATCCGCTACGCGCGGCCGGGCGCCACGCAGGCGGACATCGAGACCGCCGCGCGTGTCGCCGAGATTCACGACTTCATCATGACCCTGCCGCAGGGGTACGAGACGGTCATCGGCGTCGAGGGCACGCAACTGTCCACCGGGCAGAAGCAGCGCATCACCATTGCGCGCGCGGTCGCGGCCGATCCGGCCATCCTGATCATGGACGAGGCCACCAGCGCGCTGGACAGCGAGTCCGAACGCGCCATCCAGGTCGCCATGGAACGCGTGCTGAAGAACCGGACCGCCTTCATCGTGGCGCACCGCCTCAGCACCATCCGGACCGCCGATGTCATTGTGCTGATGAGCCAGGGCCGCATCGTGGAACAGGGCTGCCACGACGATCTCATGAAGATCCCGGGCGGGCATTACGCGGCCATCTACGCCAAGTTCATGGGCCGCGGCACCCTGGACGAATCCCAGACGGTGGTGGCGGGCATTCCGGGATGACGCCATGAAGACGCACCACCGCAACATCCGCTTCCGCCCGCCGCGCCGCGAATACGCGCCGGAGGCCGGGCATGTGGCGCTCTATTTCCGCTTCGTGCGCGAATACGTGTGGCCTCACCGGCGCGTGCTTCTGGCCATCGCCATCTGGTGGATTATCAATGCGGACGCGCCCTTCCTGATGGCCTGGTACGGACGGGTGGTGGTCGATTCGATCCTGGTCGTCAACACGACCGCGGATACGCCCGCCACCGCCCTGGCCGCCCGGGACGCGCCGTCGCTGCGCGCAGACCGCATGCCCGAGGCCGCCCGCGCGCGGAGCGGGCTCGACCGTGACCGCGGTCCCGGCCTGTCCGTCCGCCCCGCGGGCGCGATGGGCACCCTGGGCCTGCTCTTCGGGATCTACCTGGCCACGCTGATCCTGTCCAACGTGGGATCGCGGATGGAGGCCCGCGCCCGGATCCGGATCAGCCAGCGGCTCACGGGACGGCTGCGGGAGGACCTGCACCAGAAGGTCATGCGCCTGTCGCTGGCCTACCATAAATCGCACGCGCCGGGCCGCCTGATGTCCCGCATCCTGTCGGATGTCGGCGAGGTGCAGGACCAGCTTTACGTGTCGTTCCTGACGTTGTTGAGCGTCCTCACCAGCATCACGACGGGGCTGGCGATCCTGTTCGTGATCGACTGGCGCTTCGGCGTCATCGCGCTGCTGACGCTGCCGGCCTACACGATGGTCTATCGCCGGTCACGCCGCGTCCTGAAGGAGGTCAACGCCGAACTGCGGCACACCAACTCCTGGATGTACTCCCTGGCGTCACAGAAACTGGACAGCATCAAGGCCATCCAGGCCTACGGCCGCGAACCCCACGAGGACCTGAACTTCCACCGCTTGTCCGCGTGCTTTCTCCGCGACACGATGCTGCAACAGCACGTCAGCGCGGGCCTGGGCGCCCTGTGCACGGTCATTGCGGCGATCGGCATGTGCGGCTTATTCCTGTTCGGCACGATGCGCGTGCTGGCCGGCGACATGACCCTCGGCACCCTGATGTACGCCAACGGCGTGGCGGGCGTGCTGTTCGGCCCGGTCATCCAGCTCAGCCAGCTTAACGTCACCTTCTCCAAGCTGCTGATCGTCCTGCAGCGCCTGAGCCAGGTGCTCGACGAAAAGGAGACCATCGTCGAGGCGCCCGACGCGCTGGCCTTCCCGGTGCCGCTCAAGCGCGGCACCACCCTGCTGAACGTGCATTTCCGGTACGAGCAGCAGACCGACGCCGTGCTGGAGGATATCACCCTGCACATCCCCGCCGGGTCCTGGGCCTGCGTGATGGGGTCGAGCGGGTGCGGCAAGAGCACGCTGCTTTACCTCATCAGCCGGCTCTACGAACCGGTGACCGGCGGCATCTTCTTCGATCATGTGCCGCTCAACCGGATCCGCTTCAACGACCTGCGCCGCCGCGTGGTGCTGGTGCCGCAGGAACCGCAGATCTTCGGCGGTTCCATCCGGGACAACATCTGTTACGGCAACCCCGACGCCAGCCCGAACGACATCGTGGCCGCCGCCAAGGCGGCCGAGATCCACGACCTGATCATGGAACTGCCGGTGAAATACGAGACGCTGATCGGCGAAAAAGGCATGACCCTCTCGGGCGGGCAGCGCCAGCGCATCACGCTGGCCCGCGCCCTGCTCACGCAACCCGACGTGTTGCTGCTCGACGACTGCATGTCGGCGCTGGACGCCGAGACGGAACGCCGCATCCAGGCCACGCTGGTGAAGATCCTGACCGGCCGCACGGCCGTAATTGTCTCGCAGCGCGTATCGATGGCGATGCGCTGTCAGCACATCTATGTGCTCAACGGCGGGGTGGTGGCCGAGGCCGGCACGCACGATGAACTGGCAAAGGCGGGCGGCTTCTACGCCCGGCTGAACCGCCAGCAGATGCGGTGACGCCCGCGCGCCGGTCCGTCACAGCATCAGCAACAGACTCAGCGCCATGACCGCCATGCCGGCGACCAGGCCGAGCAAGCTGTCGTGTCCCTTGCCGTAGGCCCGACTGGTCGGCAGAAGCTCGTCGAGACTGATGTACACCATGATGCCGGCCACCCCGCCGAAGAGGATGCCCATGATGGACAAGGGGATGCCGCCGTTCCCATTACCCACCAGCAGGCGCAGCACCAGGTAGGCGATGCCCGCCCCGACGGGTTCGGCCATGCCGCTGAGGAGGGAGTAGGTGAACGCCTTCCTGCGGTTGCCGGTCGCGAAATAGATCGGCACGGCCACGCTGATGCCCTCGGGAATGTTGTGCAGGGCAATCGCGACCGCGATGGCGATGCCAAGGGAGGGGTTGTGCAGGGCCGCCAGGAAGGTGGCCAGACCCTCGGGGAAATTGTGGATGGCGATGGCCAGAGCCGTGAACAGGCCCATGCGCATCAGCTTCTTGTGATGGGCGCTGTCGGGATGCAGCCCGGCGACCGGGGAGCCAGCCGGAGGACGGAGATGAAGCGGCTGGGTTTCCGTCTCCGAGTGCAACTCATGCGGGTTCTCCGCCGCGGGGATGAGGTTGTCGATCAACCCGATCAGGAGAATGCCGCCGAAGAACGAGGCGGCATTGATCCAGTGGGCCCCGTGCTCGCCGAACCGCGGCACGAGGGCGTCAAGCCCCTTGGCGAGGATTTCCACAAACGACACATAGAGCATGACGCCGGCGGAGAAGCCAGTTGAGACGGACAGGAAGCGGTAGTTGGTGCGCTGCGTGAAGAAGGCCAGCGCGCTGCCGATGCCCGTGGCCATGCCGGCAAAAGCCGTGAGCCCGAAAGCAAACCATACATTTGTCATAGCGCCCCCGCCACCCCGCCCAGGTCTTCCAGGCCCTCAAAACGGCATCACCCTACCGCCAGCCATCCCCCGACGCAAGGAGGGATGCGAATGTCCCCAGGCCGCATACAAGCGCGACGCCTGCGGCGCGGACGGGTGTGCAACCCCACTGTGACTCGGATCGGGAGGTGTGCACGACCTTGGCACAACCTTTGACAACGCGCTTGGAAACCCTTCTCCGGTCCGCTACTATCACTCGCCACACACGGCATGCCAGCCCCCATGACCACCGGTCGGGATGCCTTGGAGGAACATGATGAGACGTTCGATGTGGGATTTCGCATCACGCCGTAAGACGGAGCACGTGACCCCGCAGCCCGTGCTGTACGATGAACTGGACCGGGAAATCCTCGTTCGGATGCTTGTCAATCTGTCCGCCCGCGTTGAACAGCGCAGCGCCGAGGCGGCCCGGGAAACCGCCCTCGCCCGCCGTCTGCAGTCGACCCTGGATCAGGAACAGCAGGCCCGCCGGGGCGATCAGGCCGCCTTCGAATCCCGCCTGGCTGAACTGGCCCGCGAGCATGAAGCGCTCTCCGCACGAGTCGCCGAAACCGGCACCACGACCGCCCTGACCGCCGACCTGGAGGCCGCCCGCGCCGACCGCAATCGGTCCCAGGCCACGGCCGAGTCCCTCGACCGCAAACTGAACGAGATCACGGCCGTCTATAACCAGATCCGCACACAGAGCAAGAACCGGGAACAGTCCCTGCTCGACCGGATCCGCGAACTGGAACGCGGGCGCAAGCAGTCCGAGGATGCCGCCTCCTACGCCACCGCCACACTGGCCGCCGCCCACCGTGACCACGCCGCCGAACTGAAGCTCTGGCAGAGCCGCGAGAGCGACATCGCCCGTCAATTGCTCGCGCTTGAAGAGGCGAAGACCGGACTGGCCGGGCGACTGACCGAACTGGAAACAGCGTTAAGCGACCGCGAGACGGCGGTCGCCGACCTCACGGGCCGGCTGGCAGACGCCGAACAGCAGTTGCAGGACCAACGGGTCGACACGGAGAACCGCACGATTGCCGACCAGCACACGCGCGACGAACAGCGGAAGGACGAGGCCGAGCGCGCCCGGAAGGCGGAGCAGACCCTCGCCGCCCTGGCAAAAACCCAGGACCGGCTGGAGGCCGAACGCGATCAGACCCTGACACAATTGGCGGCCGCGGAGGCCGCACTGGCGGCCCGCGATGCCGAACTGGAAGTCCTGCAACGACGCGAGAAAGGGCTGGCCGCCCGCGCCGAGGAAGCCGACCGTGTCGAGAATGATTTGCGGCAGCTCCGCCAGGCGTCGGAAGCCCAGGCCGAGGCCGAAACCACGCAAGCCCAGGCCATGGAGGCCTTGCGCCGCGAATTGACCGATCGGGTCGCGGCCCTGCGCAGCGAGTTGACCGCGGCCAGTCAGGCCCTCGACGACACCCGGGGAACCTTGAAGGACGAACAGGCCCGCCTTCTCCAGGCCGCCCAACGCGAGCAGGGTCTGCAGGCCTATGTGCAGCAACTGACCGGCGAACTCCAAGAAGTCCGCGCCCAAACCACCCAGCATGAACTCCAGGCCAACGACGAGAACGAACGCCTTCTCAAGCAGGAGGCCGATTTCGCCCGCGAACGCGAGAGGCTCAACCAGGTCGTCGCCCGCCTGTCGGCGGAATCACAGCACAATTCCGAACTGGCCGTCCAACTTCAGACCCTGCTGGAGGCTGAGCGGGCCAAGCAACCCGCGAGGCAGCCCCCCGACGGGTGCCTGGCGGAACTGGAAGCCGAAAACGAGGCGGCCAAGGCCAGGGCGGCGGATGCCATCTCGCGCCTGGCCGGCGTACAGCAGCAATTCACCCGCCTCAAGGCGGCCTATGAAGAGGCGCAGATCGCCGCCCGTCAGCGGCAGGACGAACTCACGACCACCCTCGACGACTCGCGGCAGGCCTTGGACGGTTTGAAGTACCAGCTTTCCGAACTGCTCGCCGAACGGAACCAGAACGGCAAACTCCAGGAATCCGAATCCAGCTCGCTCCGGAAGGAACTGGCCGCCGTCCGCGGCACGGCCGAACAGATGACGGCCCTGGCCGACACCCTGCGCGCCGAGAAAACCGCTCTCACGGAGACCGCCCGCGCCGAAACCGAACGCCTGCAAGGCCGGATAGCCGAATCCGCCGCCGCGCTCACTGACGCCCATGAGCGCCATGAGGCCTTGCGCCGGGAACGGGATGCGCTGGCCCACGACCACGCCACGCTGCAGTCCGAGCACCAGGCCACGATCGAGGAAGCCCGCAGCATCATCGATACCCTGCACCACGACCTTGACGAACGAACGACCATGCTCGCGCGGGCACAGACCGACCTCGAAGCCTTGCGCCGCGATGCCGAGAGCGAACGGCAGAAGCGACTGGCCGATGGCGAAGCCGCCCGACGCGACGTCGAAATCGCCGGGGCCGCGCTCACGCAATGGCGCGACCGGGTCGAGGCCCTGGGCCGTGAAAAGGCCGAGGCCGCCGAAACCGCCCAGCGCGCACTCCTGGCCCTCCAGACACAACTCGACGCCCGCACCGCCGAGGCCGCCCAGCTCGCGCGCGCCGCCTCGGAGGAACGCACCCGCGCCCAGGGCCAGACTGCCGCGCTGCAGGCCGAACTGGCCCGGGGCCACGCCTCGCTGACGGCGCTCTCTCAGGAGGCCGAGAATCGCGAAGCCCGCCTCCAGCAGAGCCAGGCCGAACTCGCCGAGATGCGACAGACGCTGGAGGCCGAACGCAAGCGCCAACAGGCCGCTGCCGCCCAGCGCGACCAGACGGAACAGGAACTCCGCCAGCGCGTGGAGCAAGTCGCCGGGGACAACGAACGCCGCGCCGCCATGCTGGCGCGCGTGCAGGCCGACCTTGAGGCCGCGCGACGCGAAAAAACCGAAACCGCCGAGAGCGCCCACCGCGCACTCCTGGCCCTTCAGGCACAACTCGACGCCCGCACCGCCGAAACCGTCCAGCTTGCGCGCACCGCCTCGGAGGAACGCGCCCGCGCCCAGGGTCAGACCGCCGCGCTGCAGGCCGAACTGGCCCGGGGCCACGCCGCGCTGGCGGCGCTCTCTCAGGAGGCCGAGGAGCGCCAGGCCCGCCTCCAGCAGAGCCAGGCCGAACTCGCCGAGATGCGACAGACGCTGGAGGCCGAACGCAAGCGCCAACAGGCCGCTGCCGCCCAGCGCGACCAGACGGAACAGGAACTCCGCCAGCGCGTGGAGCAAGTCGCCGGGGACAACGAACGCCACGTCGCCATGCTGGCGCGCCTGCAGGCCGATCTTGAAGCCGCCCGGCACGAGAAGACCGAGGCCGCCGAAACCGCCCACCGCGCGCTCCTGGCCCTCCGGGCGCAACTCGATGCCCGCACCGCCGAGACCGCCCAGCTTACGCGCACCGCCTCGGAGGAACGCGCCCGCGCCCAGGGGCAGACCGCCGCGCTGCAGGCCGAACTGGCCCAGAGCCACGCCTCGCTGGCGGCGCTCTCCCAGGAGGCCGAAAATCGCGAAACCCGCCTCCAGCAGGCCCAGGCCGAACTCGCCGAAACGCGACAGGCAGCGGAAGCCGAACGTAAGCGCCAACAGACCGCCGCCGCCCGGCGCGACCAGGCGGAACAGGAACTCCGCCTGCGTGTGGAGCAAGTCGCCGGGGACAACGAACGCCGCGCCGCCATGCTGGCGCGCGTGCAGGCCGACCTTGAGGCCGCGCGACGCGAAAAAACCGAAACCGCCGAGAGCGCCCACCGCGCACTCCTGGCCCTTCAGGCACAACTCGACGCCCGCACCGCCGAAACCGTCCAGCTTGCGCGCACCGCCTCGGAGGAACGGGCCCGCGCCCAGGGCCAGACCGCCGCGCTGCAGGCCGAACTGGCCGAAGCACGCCAAATGGCTGAAGCCGAACGCAAACGCCAGCAGGCCGATGTCGCCCGGCGCGACCAATGGGAAACGGAACTCCGCCAGCGTGTGGAGCAGTTCGCCGAGGAGAAGGAATCGGAACTGAACGACCTTCGCCGCCGGCTGACCGACTCCGAACAGGCGGCCCAGCAACTCGCCGCGGACTGGCAGAACCAGATCCAGCAGGTCGATGCCCGCGCCGCACTGACCACCGAGGAACTCAAGGCGGCCCAGCGTCAACTCGATGAGTCACGCCAAGCCCAGACGCAACTGAAGGACGATGGCAGCCGGGCCCAGGCGGATGCCCAGGCACGCATCCAGGTCCTGACCCAGAATGCCGAGGAACAGGAGCGGAGCATCAAGGATGCCCGCCGCAAGTTGGAAGCGGCCGAGGAACAGCAGCGCACCCTGCGACAGGATGCCGCCCAGAACGAGCAGAACCTGCTGCGCCAGATTGAGCGACTGAAAAGCGATGTCCGCGCCGCCGGCGTGCAACTGACCGAGGCGCGCCGCCGCGTTGATATGCAGGAGGAGCAACTCCGCAACCTGCGCCAGCAGCGGGCTGCGGCCGCGCGCGATGTCCCGCGGGCCACCGTAATCGAAATCCCCCGGGGAACCGCCAAGGCCTCCGAACCGGAGGCCCCGGCTCCCGAACCTGCCGCGGATGTGGTGCAGGCGGAGATCGTTTCCAGCCCGTCCCTGGCCAGGACGACCGCGGGCGCTGCGCCGCGCGCCGCCCATCCGCCTCGCCCACGCAGCGCCAGCCGCCCTCCGCAGCAAACCCTGGGTAAATTGGAGAACCAACTCCAGGCGGAACTGCAGTCCTGGGACCAACAGCAGAAGGACAAGGCCGGCGCCGGGACACTCTCGAAGATGAAGAACTGGCTGGGGGTGAAAGATCGCCCCACGGACACGGACAAGCCCTGACCGCGCCTGGCGCGGCGACAGGACGAATAGGAGACACCATGGACAGGACGGGACACGACAACGCCGAAACGGCTGTTACCTCAAACGGCAACGCCACGATGGAGCCCGCTGCGGCCGAACTGGAGAAACAGGTCTCCGACTTGGCAGCTTCTCCCCATTTCGTGCCGCTGATGGGAAGTTTTCGCGACCTGCTTGAGGCCGAACGGCGTCGCAACCGGTTGCGCACCCTGATCCTGGGCGCCGGAACCATCCTGGTGCTGGCCCTGTTCATCTGGGGCCCCCTGCACATCATGCAGACATACATCGAGCAGTCCGAACGACGCATGGCGGCCGAGCGGCAGTCCCTGGAACGCGTGGAACGGGCCTTGAACGAGAGCATAAACGTGCTGTCGGAGGCCTCGCGCGATTTGCGGACGACATTGGAAATGTGTCGGCAGATCCCTCCGCCGGCGGCGACTCCTGCGACTCTCCCCACGGTTGACTCCGCCAGGATCACGGCAAGTCCATCGATGCCTGTCGCACCGCCCCCGGCCGCCGGCCCGGAAGGGGCCACGCCAAGCCTCCCGGTTCCCGGAAAATCGACAGTCGAGCCGCCGGCGGCGGCCTCAAGCAAGGGGGTGGCGTCACCGGCCGCGGCGCCCGCCACAAACGCCCCCGCCCGCGTTGAAGCGACGGCGCCTGACCTGTTCCGGGCGCTGAGTTCCTCACCGGCAGTGCCGCCACCCCCGCCCGACAAGACGAACCGCGTGGCCGCCCCGCCACCGGCCGCTGTCGGGACACGTCTGACCGACACCCTGGCCGATGTCGAGCGCACCATTCAATCGATCCGGCTCAAGCGCGCAGCTCTCACGAATGCCACCGGGGTGGCCAGGCCATGAGGATCGCCTGGGGATTTGCCATCCTGGCGGCGACCGCCATCGGTTGCGGTCGGAACCCGACGCCAGCGCCGCACACTCCATCCTCATCGCCAGAGGCGCCCCAGTCGACGGTCAGCACCGTCATTAACGGCATCACCGGCAAGGCGGCGGTGGAGGCCGGGAAGAAGGCGCGCGACCAGATCACCGTGATCGGCAAACAGGAGCAGCGCGACGTCAATGAAGCCATGCAACCCTAGACCCGCCTGTGCCGGGTTCTTCGTTGCCGCCGCCCTCCCTCTGGCCCTGCTCGTCTTGACGCCCGCGATCAAGGCCGGCCCCGCCACCTTGTCCACGATCCCGCCGGCCGCCCCCCGGCAACACCTGCAACGCCCCGCTTTGAAAGACGATATCGACCGGGTCCGACGGCAGGCCGAGCGCGGTGATGCCGAAGCGCAGTACCTGATGGCCGTCCTCTATGACGAAGGAATCGGCGTCCGGGGTGACACCGCCGAGGCGGTCAAGTGGTACCGCCTGGCTGCCCGGCAGGGACTGCTCACGGCGCAGCTTGACCTGGCCGTAAGCCTCGCCTCGGGCGACGGGACGCCCCGCGACCTTGTGGAGGCGGCGCACTGGTACCAAAGCGCCGCTGAGCAGGGGGCCGCCCAGGCCCAGTATGTTTTCGCCCTCATGTTGGTCACAGGCAATGGTGTCAGGACGAATGCCGTCGAAGCGGCACGCTGGCTCCAGAAGGCCGCCTTGCAGGGCATGCCGGACGCCCAATACGAATTGGCTCTACTGCATGCTGAAGGGTGCGGCGTCCCGCAAGACAGCATGAAGTCAGCCGCCTGGTTCCGTTCCGCCGCCGAAGCCGGGCTCGCGCCCGCCCAGTATGAACTGGGGGTCCTCTATGCCACGGGCGAAGGCGTCGATGTCTCGTTCACGGATGCCGCGCAATGGTATCGGAAAGCGGCCGATCAAGGGGTTGCCGCGGCCGCCTTCAACCTGGCATTCATGTACGAGCGGGGCCAGGGCGTGCCGAAGGACTCCATTCTCGCCTATGTCTGGGCCGAGAAGGCCTCCGAACTGGGCAGCACACCCGCCGTCCTCATGCAGACGCGGATGCGCGAGTGGATGCTTCCCAAAGACATCGTGGAGGCCCACCGTCTTTTGCAAGTTGAACGCGCCCAGGCGCACCCCGAGAGCGTCGCGCGCTAGAACGCCGCCTACGCCGACCCGCCCAATTCCAGGCGGAGCATGTTGAGCGCCGTCTTGGCCGCGCGGTCGCGCACCATCTCCCGGTCGCCCGGAAATTGAAAACGCTCGGCGACCACCTTCGTGCCGGCGTCCTGCACGGATGCTAAAGCAATCCAGACCGTGCCGACCGGCTTGTCGTCCGACCCGCCGTCCGGGCCCGCCACACCGGACACCGCGAGGGCATGGTGGGCGCCGGCCTTTTCGAGCGCATGGGCGGCAAGCAGGCGAACCGTCTCCTCGCTGACCGCGCCGTGCTGCGCCAGGATGGCCTCGGGCACCCCCAGTTCCCGGTGTTTCAACGCATTGGAGTAAACCACCCACCCGCCGGGAAAATACAGGCTCGCGCCGGGGATCCCGGTCAGAAGTTGGGCCAGCCCGCCGCCCGTGCAACTCTCGGCCGTGGCTACCGTCCGGCCGGTCTCCCGCAGGCGCCGCCCGACCACGGCTGGCAACGTCTCCGCCCCGCGACCGAACACCAGGGATCCGAGCCGCGTCTCCACCGCCTCGACAGTACGATCGAGTTGCAGCCGCGCCGGGCCGGCGTCAGGAAAATCGCTGCGGATGCGCACCGAGACAATGCCGCCCGAAACGGTGGTTCCAACCGTCGGGTTGCGATCGCGCTTCATTAGATCGCCCAGCTTTTCCGCCACCAACGATTCGCCCAAACCGAAGGTGCGCACGGTTTCCGTGAGCAGCGTGCGCCCCGACTTCCGGGCCAGCGTCGGAAGCACATGCCTCCCGTACATGGGCTCCATCTCACGCGGCACGCCGGGAAACGCGAATACCGTCGCCCGGCCGGTCCGGACCTTGAGACCGGGCGCCGTACCCCAGTCGTTCTCGAGCATCTCGCAACCGCGGGGCACCATGGCCTGGATACGGTTGGTCGCCGGCATCTCGCGGCCCAGCGATTTGAAGAACGCGCGGATGCGCTCGAGTGACGGCGGGTGCAGATCCAGCGGCTTACCGACCACATCGGCCAGGGCCTGACGCGTCAAATCATCCGCGGTGGGTCCCAAGCCGCCGGTCACGATCACCAGCGGGACAGCCGCGGCCGCTTCGCGAATGGCCGCAGCAATGACAGCCTGGTCGTCAGCCACCGTCTTGTGGTAAGCGACCATGACCCCTTGAAGCACCAGTTGTGCGCTGAGCCAGGCGGAATTGGTGTCCACCGTCTGACCGAGGATCAGTTCATCGCCCACAGAGAGAATCACGGCATTCATAGGAAGGGGGCTCCAGTTCAGGCCACTTGACTATAGTAAACACCCGGCAGCGCCCGCGCAACCTCGCTGAATCACGGTGCCAACCGGCTGGCAGAGGCGTTGACTTGCCCCCCCTGTCCGGCTTATTCTGATTGCACGCATGACCGCTTCATTGCCAACCAGCCTGACGAGTCTGTTGAAACGCACCGGGCTGCTGTCGGACGCACAGATTGCCGCGCTCCTACTGCATGCGCAGCAGAACGACATGCCCATCACCCGCGCCGCGCTCGCCCAGGGGTTCGTGGCCGAGGACGCCTTCCTTGAGGCGCTGGCCGCGGTCTTGAACGTGCCGTTCGCCAGGCTCGGATCGTTGACCATCGACGCGGCGATTTTAGAGAAACTCCCCACCCGCGCCGTGTTCCAGTATAACGTCATCCCGCTTGCCATCCAGAACGGCGCCCTCCAAGTGGCCACCAACGACCCCTTTGACCCCGGCCTGATGGATGCGTTGCGCCTGGCGTCGGGCATGCGCGTCAAACTGGCCCTGGCGCTGAACGCCGACATCGGCGCGGCCATCAAGCGGTTTTACGGCGTCGGCGCGGATACGGTCGAGAAGCTGATGCAGGACGGCAGCCGCATCGAAGTCGCGCCCGAAGAGACCCTGCTCAAGACCGATCTCAGCGAACTCGACCAGGAGGCGTCGATCGTCCGGTTCGTCAACCAGATCATCTGGGAGGCCTACCAGGAACGTGCGACCGATATTCACCTGGAGCCCATGGAGAACCAGCTCCGCATCCGCTACCGTGTGGACGGGGTTCTGCACCAGACGCCCCTGCCCGCCCAACTCACCCGCTTCCAGGCGGCCATCCTTTCGCGCATCAAGGTCATGGCCAACATGGACATTGCCGAGAAGCGCCTGCCGCAGGACGGCCGCATCGGCATGCGGATCCAGGGCGAGGATATCGACATCCGCGTGTCCACGATGCCGACCGTCTACGGCGAAAGCGTCAGCCTTCGGCTGCTGATGCGCGGCAAGGAATTCATCGGCTTCCGCCAACTCGGGCTGCGGGAACGCGATGAGAAGATCATGCGCAAGCTGATCGAGCGCCCGAACGGCATCATCCTCGTCACCGGCCCGACAGGGTCGGGCAAATCGACGTCGCTGTATGCCTACCTCCACGAGATCAACACCATCGACCAGCGCATCATCACGGTCGAGGACCCGATCGAATACGAAATGGCCGGCATCAACCAGATCAATGTGAAGGCCGACATCGGGCTCACGTTCGCCACAGCCCTGCGCCACATTCTGCGCCAGGATCCCGACATCATCATGATCGGGGAAATCCGCGATTTCGAGACGGCTGAAATTGCGATTCGCGCGTCGCTGACCGGTCACCTGGTCTTCAGCACGCTGCACACCAACGACGCCGCCGGCGCGGTCACCCGCCTGCTCGACATGGGCGTGGAGCCGTTCCTCGTCGCCTCGTCGCTCGAAGCCGTCGTGGCCCAGCGCCTGGTGCGCCGCCTGTGCCAGGCCTGCCGGCGCCCTTCAACGCCGGACGAGGCACTCCTGAAGGGCGCGGGTTTCCCGGTGGAACGCCTTGGATCAGAGGGCGTCTACGAAGGCGCAGGCTGCGAGAAGTGCCGGTCCACCGGCTTCCGCGGCCGGATGGGCATCTACGAGGTGCTCCAGATCACCGAGGGGATCGAACCCCTCATTCTCCAGCGGTCATCGTCCAACGCGATTAAACAGAAGGCCGTGGCCGAAGGCATGATGACACTGCGCGACGACGGCTGGGGCAAGGTGCTCGACGGCCAGACCACCGTCGAGGAAGTCCTGCGCGTCACCGAGGAAGCGGATTAGGCAGTGCCTCTCTTCACCTATAAAGCCAGGGACAAGGCGGGCCAGCGGGTCGAAGGCACGGTCGATGCCAACGACCGTGTCGCCGCGACGCGCCAGGTTGAAAAGCTCGGCCTCGTCCCCATCGCCATCCAGGCCGGCGGTCCCTCGGCGCCCGTCGCCGTCGGCGAGGCGACCCGGCCGGCCCGGCCGGGCGGGTCAGGCGGGTCGGGCGGGTTCAAATTCACGTTCGGGCGCGGCCCCCGCCGCATGAAAACACGGGATGTCCTGACCTTCTCGACCGAACTGAGCGACCTGCTGGCATCGGGCATGACTCTCGGCCATGCACTCTCCACCCTCGCCGGACGCAAGACCGGCACGGCCACGGACGAGATCACCCGCGAACTGCGCGACCAGATCATCCAGGGCGTCAGCCTTTCCGACGCGCTGGCCAGGCAGCCCGCCTCGTTTTCGCCGCTTTACGTCAGCATGATCCGCGTCGGCGAGGCCAGCGGCGCGCTATCCGAGGTCATGACCCGCCTGGTGGAGCATTTCGAACGCATCCAGGATTTGAAGGAGAAGGTGGTCACGGCGCTGGTCTACCCCGTCATCGTGCTGGTCATGGGATTCGCCACCATGATCTTCTCGATGGTTTACGTGATCCCGAAGTTCTCGGCAATCTTCGAGGAACTGGGCAACGCGGCATTGCCGCTGCCCACGCGCATGCTGATCGCCTTGAGCGGCGGACTGCTGCGTTACGGCTGGCTGATGATCGGCATACTGGTCGGCGGCGGCATCGCGCTCAACCGGGCCGTGCAGCACGGCAAGGCCCGCGAACGGTGGCATCGCCTCCAGCTCAAGACGCCTTTTCTCCGCGGCATCGTCGCCTCCAGCACCTACGCCAATTTCGCGCGCACCCTCAGCACGCTGCTCACCAACGGCGTGCCCGTGCTGCAGGCCCTCGGCATTGTGGAGAACACGATCGGCAACGTCATCATCGCCGACGAGATCCGCAAGGCCCGCGATCGAGTGACCGATGGCACCACCATTTCGGGCCCGCTGGCGGCCGGCAAGGTCTTCCCGCCGCTCATGACCGACATGCTCGCCATCGGCGAGCAGACCGGCGACATGGCCGGCGCGCTCAAACATATTGCCCGCCGCTATGAAAATGAACTCAGCCGCAACGTCAAGGTGTTCACCACGGCGCTGGAACCCATCTTGATCGTTTTGGTGGCCGTCCTGGTCGGGTTCGTCGCCGTCAGCATCGTGATGGCGGTGTTCAACATGACCAATGGGCTGGGCGTCTGAGGAAGGGTGGAAGGTGGTGGGTGGGAGGGCGCGTATGCTGCGCGTCGCGGACGGGGACACACCGGCCCGCCCAGAGCCTATCTCGTTCCCAATGCATTGTTGCGTCAGGTGGCATGTGCTATGATTGTAAGGCTAATTGAAAGGAACATCCCATGAACAAGCACTCACTCAAGTCGATGCTGCTGCTCCGGTCCGACGCACGTGATTCCCGCGCCGGTTTTACGTTGGTGGAAATCCTATTGGTGGTCGCCATCCTGGGCATCCTGGCCGGCGTGGCCGTGGTCAGCGTCAGCGGCAAGACCAAGAAGGCGAACATTGCCGCCACGCGCACGAGCATCGGGGCCATCCTGACCGCCATCGACATGTACGAAGTCGATAACGGCGGGTATCCCGCCGGCCTGCAGAATCTGGTCACGCGCGGCAGCGAGAACAACTGGAGCGGCCCCTACCTGCGTGACGGCCGCATGCCGAAGGACGCCTGGGGCAACGACTTCCAGTACGCGGCCAAGGAAGGCAGCGTCGAGTTGCGTTCGGGCGGCCCCGACAATCAGGTCGGCACCTCGGACGACATTACGAATTGAACAGGAGATTGGGTCGATTCGGCCGTGGGAGCATGAATCGGCTTGCACAGGGTCCCAATGAACCCAATCCCCAATGAAACCGTTCCCCGCCGCCGGGCCTTCACCCTCGTCGAAGTCCTGATGGTCCTGGCCATCATGGGGATCCTGACCCTGGTGACCATGCCCTACCTGGTCCAATCCATCCGCGGCAATCGCCTGCGGGTGTCCACGAACACGATCGTCCGGGCCGGCCGCTATGCCCGCAGCATGGCGCTGCTCGGCCAGCGGGACATGCTGTTGACCCTCGATATCAACCAGCCGGCCATACGGGTGGAGCCCCGCTACGACACCCCCCCTGCCGCCGCACCGGTTCCGGAGCCGGCGGACAGCCCCGCCCCGGCGGACACCAATGACGCGCCCGCGCCGTTCTCACCCGGGCTGACCGTGGTGCGCCCGCTGGATGCGGTGCGCATTGAATACGTCGAGGTCGAACACCGCGATCGCGAAACCTCCGGCAAAGTCACGATCGTGTATCGCAGCAACGGTCGCTGCACGCCTTACGTCGTGCGACTGGTCGACCAGTTCGGCAGCGCAACACTCACTCGCGTCGACGCCCTTTCCACCCCCAACTCCCAACGGGACGACCGATGAAAGAGGGTTCAGGGTTCAGGGTTCAGGGTTCAGGGTTGAGAAACAACACCCAACGCCCAACACCCAACAGAAGACCAGCCGCACTTGGGCGTTGGGCGTTGGGCGTTGGCCATTGGACGTTCGGCTCGCGTCCTGACCGATCCCCTCCACCTCCCACCCAACACCTCCCACCTAACACCTCCCGCCTCCCACCTGCTTCCCGCCGCGCCGGCCTCACGCTGATCGAGGTGCTCCTGGCACTGGCCATCCTCGGCGCCACTGCCGGCGTCCTCATGACCGCCGTCTCGCGCTGCCTGGCCGTGGTGCGGCTGGCCAAGAACTACTATGACGCCCGCCGCATTCTCGACCTGGGCGAACTCGACCACCCGCTGCTGGTGGCGAAGGACCCGCTCACCGGCCAGGACAAGGCCATCAACCTGGATATCGGCCCGATCGACTACGACGCCTACACCTTCACCCGTTCGGGAGAACGCAGCACGACGCTCAAGGATCTGGTGGTCGTCAAAACCCGCGTCGGGTGGTCGGCCCGCGGGCGCGAGTCGTTCGAGGAGGTCACCTCCTACCTCTATTACACCAACGATCTGGAGGCACCATGAGCATGACGTGCCCCCCCATCGAGAATCCTGACCCAGAAACGAGACGACGACCCGGCGACGCCCCATGCCCTCCAGTCCCGCGCGGGCACGACAGAGCGTGCCCCTCCAAGAGAATCCTCCCGCAAGTCTCGATGACGCCCGATGGAGGGCGCCGCTTCGTCGGCGCCGGGTTTACGATCGTCGAACTGCTTGTGGCCGTGGCCATCCTGGTGATGGTGTCCTCCATCACCTTCGGCATCTTCGCCACCGTGACCAAGGCCTGGCAGCGGGGCACAGCCCTGAGCCAGGATCTTCACCACGGCGATTTCGTCATCGAACAACTCATCGGCGGACTGCGGCAGGCGCGTTACCGCAACCAGAACGACGGACTGCGGCTCATGGACAACGGCGAGGGACCCGAAGCCCATGATTCGATCAGTTGGGTCAAGGAGGGCTCCGACCTCGTGGGAGAAGACTCGCCCCTCTCCAAGACCTTTCACCGCGTCAAGTTCTTCATCGGCCCCGACAAGGAGACGGGAAAGATCGGCGCCGTCTACACGGCCTGGGGCGACACGTATCTGCAGCCCGACGATTTCGATCCCGAGGAACTCCCGCCCGAAATCCTTTCCGACCGCGTGGTCGGCTTCAACGTGCGTGTGGCGACCAACAACTTCGAGAACGACACCCTGCACTGGCTCGACACGTGGGAGGACGACCTCGGGCCCGGCAACAACCAGAGCAACCATGTGCCCCGCTTTGTGGAATTGACGGTGTACTTGAAGCCGATCGATGAAGATCAGCCGCCGTTCGAAATGAAGCGGTATGTGGACATCCCCATTGCGAGCGCAGGAATGAAATGAAACGGGACGGTTCAGCACTGGTCGTCGTACTCTGGGTGATCGCACTGCTGGCAGTGCTGATCAGCGGATTTGCCTTCGACATGCACATGGAATCGCGCATCGTGTCCCACCTGCGCAAGAAGGTGAAGGCCGAGTACCTGGCCCGCGCCGGCGTCGAACGGGCCAAGATGCTGCTGGTGCGCAGCCAGGAAGTCAAAGGCAAGCAGGACCCCGACGCCCTCAAGGCGGAACCGTGGTATGCCGACGCCAAACGGCTCAAACAGGGGCAGGCGATCCTGGGCCTGACCGACGCGCTCGGCGAAGGCACCGTCATCGTCGATATCACCCCGGAGCCGGCGTTGCGCAACATTAACTCCCTCAAGGACGAGGACTGGGAACGCATCTTCAAGGTCGGCGGCGTTCCGGAAGACCGCTGGAGCGAACTCATCGACAGCGTGAACGACTGGCGGGACGCCGACGATCAACCCAACCTCGACGGGGCCGAAACCGACGACTACTACGCCAAACTCGATCCGCCCTACAAGGCCCGCGGCCGCAAGGGCACCGCCGCCAACCTCGATACCGTCGACGAACTGATGCTCGTCAAGGGCTGGTCGCGAGCCATCCTCCACGGCGGGCCGCTGGTCGATGGCGACACCAACATCGTCATGCGCGGCATCGCCGACCTGCTCACCGCCATGCCGGAAGTCGGCACTCAGGTCAACGTCAATGCGGCCAAGCGGGAGGTGCTCCTGACCCTGCCGGGGATCGATGAGGTCATGGCTGACGCCATTATGGGTGAACGAGAGGGGGGCAGAGATGGGTTGACAGCCGGCGGACAAATGGATCAGGATTACTTTTTCACGGATGCGAACAACCTTTTTGGTCGCGTTCCGGAGTTGAATTCGATCAGTCCGGCGGACCGCGCATATCTGAATACGCTCATCAATACCGCCTCGAAGGCGTTGCGGATCACATCCGTGGGTCGCGTGCATGGGGTTGAGCAGAAGATCATTTCACTGGTAAGCATGAAATAGCCATGGCCGGAAAGACCCTTACAGCTATCGCCGTCCGCGCCCGGTCACTGGAGTGGCTGGCGCCGGGCAGGACCGGCGACAACGCAGCCGCCGCTGAGCAGAGGCAGGCCGATCTGGCGTTGACCGAAGGTCAGACATCGATTCTCGATGCCCTGCGTGCCGAACATGACCGGGTCGTCGCCGACCTGCGCGCCGCAGGGTGTCCCCCGGGGCTGGCGGCTGTGGGCATACCGGCCGGCTGGGTGCTCCTGCGCGTGACCGATCTGCCGGCGGCGGCGCCGGACGAGTTGCGCGGCATGGCCGAATTGCAGATCGACAAATTCTCTCCCTTCCCCGCCGAGGAATCCGCCGTCTCCTACGAACTCCTCGCCGACCGCGAAGGGCGCGCGCGCGTGCTGCTCAGCGCCGTCAGAACCGACACCATGGACTTGCTGGGCGGGGCCCTGCAGTCAGCCGGCATCGTCCCCAAGCGGGTCGACCTGAACCTGCTGGGCTGGTGGCGCCTGATGAACGACGCCGGCCACGTGCAGGCTGCCGGCGCCCAGGCCTTCCTGATCCTCGATGACACCTGCATCGACCTGGTGGTGACCTCCGCCGGCGTCCCGCTGGCCATGCGCTCCCTCACCGGGCTCGACGACCTGCCCGAGGAGGAGGTGGCCGATGAGGTGGCACGCGAAATCGTTTACACCCTGACGTCCGTCGACCTGGAACGAACCGGCGAACACCTGGCCGAAATCGCCATCTGGCACCGTGGCGGCGGACTGGCCGAGGCATTGATCCGTCGCCTGCATGACCCCTTTGGCCTGACCGCCAGGGCCTGTGCGCTGGACACCCTGCCGCCATTGGCCGAGGGATTGGCGCGCCGCGCCGCGGAAGCAGGCCCCGGTCACCTCGATCTGGCCCCGCCCATCTGGCGGGAGGCGGACTTGCGCCGCCGGTCCCGGAGGCGTCTGATCGCCCTGACGGCCAGCCTGCTGGGCGTTTGGGCCGTGATTGTCGCCACCCTTTTCGGCGGATTGCAGTATCAGAGGCAGAAACTCGCCCGTCTGGAAGCGCGTCTCGACCGGGATAAGGCGCCCGCCGAACTGGTGCGCGCCACCCGCGACCGCGTACTGGGGCTCCAGCAGTACGTCAACCGGACCCATTCCTCCCTCGAATGCCTGCGCGATGTAAGCGACCTGCTGCCGCCCGGCATCGAACTGAAATCCTTCACCTACCGCAAGGGCAAGTCCGTTGAACTCTCCGGCGAGGCGGACTCGGTCACGCTGGTTTATGACTTCAAGAAGGAAATGGAGAAGTCTTCGCTCTTCACGGCCACCGATCTGCCACGCACCTTCCGCACCGCCCAGGGCAAGGAAGTCTTCAAGATCACGGCCACGCTGCCGGGAGGCGCCGAGCCATGAAGATGTCTTCCCGCGAACTGGGGCTGCTTTGGGCCACGGGCATCGTGACCCTGTTCGGGCTCACCTACCTGCTGGCCCAGCCCAGCGTCAAGGCCTGGAAAGACCTGCGGGCCAGCCAGATGGAGGTTGAACGCAAGATTCAGGCCGCCGAGCGGCTGAAGTCGCAGGGACCGCAATGGGAGGCCAAGCTGGCCGACTTCCGCCGACAACTCCCGCAATACCCGCCCGACAAGGACGTCACCGCCGATTTGCTGATCCGAATCGAGAAACTGGCCAGCGCCAATGGCTTGACCCTGCCCTCGCGCGACGTGGAAAAGGAAGCCCAGAAGGGCGACATGCACGAACTGGCCGTCAACTGCAAGTGGGAGGGCAAGCTCGAGTCCCTGGTGCGTTTCCTCTTTGCTCTGCAAAATGAGGATGCTATCTTGGATACAAGTCAGTTAACCGTGGCGCCCAGCGAGAAGAGGGTCTTGAGGGGCAGTTTCACAGTGTATTGTTCATATTCGCGCATTCCGTCCGGCAGTCCCGTGAAGAAACCCGAACTCAAGGGCCATGATCAATGATCTTCAAGCGTAACACGCTTCTGCGAAACGGGTTATGCGCCATGGCGACCGCCGTGGCGTTGTGGGGGCCGGCGTGGAACGTTCTCGCACAGGACTCACCGCCCGGCGTGCCTGCCATGCCAGGGCTGGTGAGGCCGGCGGCGCCGGCGATGCCGGTCGCGAAACCGGGCGATACCAACAAGACCGTGGCGCTCAAATTCAATGCCGCACCGCTGGAACAGGTGCTGCAGTTCTATAGCGACCTCACCAGCCGCACCCTCCTGCAGGCCCCCAGCATCGCCGCCACTGTGACCCTGCGCAGCCAGAGTGAACTGACCATTCCCGAGGCCATCCAGGCGATCAAGACCGTCCTCGCCATGAATAATGTCGGCCTGGTGGATGTGGGCGAGAAGTTCGTCAAGGTCGTCCCGATCGCCTCAGTTCAAACCGAGGGGCTCATGATCCAGAGCAACAACTGGCAGGATCTGCGGCACCCCGAGAACGACGACATGATCAGCGAGATCATTCCGCTCAAGTTCATCGATCCCGCCGAGGCCCAGAAAGCCGCCGCCGGCCTGATTCACGCCTACGGCAAGATTCTCGCGCTGGAACGCATTAACTCCCTGATGATCGCCGACACGACGATCAACATCAACCGCATCAAGGAAGTGCTCCAGCAGATCGACCAGCCGATCGAACTGAAGGAAAAACTGCACATCATCCAGATCCGCCACGCGAAGGCCTCGGAAATCAAGGCGCGGCTGGAAGAGATCATCGCCGACCAGAAGGAAAAGGATAAACAGCCCACCGTCAAGCGCCTGCGCGAATCCGGGTCCCCCGGGGTGGATACGACCGCGCAACCCATTCCGGGCGTCATCCGCGCGCGACCGGCCATCCCCGCCGCCTCCGGCACCACCGCCACCGCCGACATGGCCGAGGATGCGGGCGCCATGATCCGCGGCAGCGTCAAGGTCATCGCCGATGACCGTACCGGCATCCTGGTGATCATCACCCGCCCGGAGAACATGGTGTTCTTCGAACAGGTGGTCGCCGCCCTGGACGTGGCCACCGCCCCGGATGTGAGCGTGCGGATGGTCCGGCTCGAATATGCCGACGCCGAAGTGGTGGCCGCCATGTTGAATGACCTGATCGGCGCGGCCTCGAGCAAGACGAGGGAACCCACCAAGGCCGCCACCACCGCCAAAACCGGCAAGGACGGCGATGCCGCCGAAACCGTCAAGAGTTCGCCTCTTCAGGAATACCTGCAGCAACGCGAGGCCGTCGCCCAGGCGCCCAAAGCCGGCGGTGAGACCAAAACCAAGATCGGGCAGTTGTCCGCCGAGAATGTCAAGATTCTCGCGGACAAGCGCTCCAACGGCTTGGTCATCATGGCCAGCAAAGGCGACATGGCGACCATCATGGACGTGCTCAAGGATATGGATATCATGCTCTCACAGGTGCTGATCGAGGCGGTCATCCTTAGCGTAAGTCTTGACAACACCATGCAAAGCGGCGTGGACTGGGTGCAACGCTCAATGATCGCCTATCAACGGAACGGCAACGCCCGCGACCCGGTTTTTTCCTTCGCTGGTGGCGGCGGTGGCGGGAAGGGAGCACCCTTGGACGCCACCACCCTGAGTTCGACGGCGCAGCTGGGCGGCTTGGGGAGCGGATTGACGTACTACTTTACACATTTCGGTCTCAACCTCGACGCCATCGTCAAGTGGGCCTCCAGCGACTCTCGGACACGTGTGCTTTCGTCGCCAGTCATCATTACCACCGACAACAAAGAGGCAAAGATCGACGTGTCTTCGCAGCAGTATGTGACCAGAGGCTCCTCCTCTCAGGCGGTGGGAAATACTTATCAGACCGTGCCAGTCGTTGACATACAGCAGGTGAAACTGACGCTGACCGTAACGCCTCGCATCAACGAGAAGAAGTTCGTCTCAATGGAGATCAACCAGAAAATTGAT
The DNA here is from genome assembly GCA_964611575.1 of uncultured Verrucomicrobiota bacterium. Lineage (GTDB taxonomy): Bacteria > Verrucomicrobiota > Kiritimatiellia > CAIKKV01 > CAITUY01 > CAITUY01. The sequence continues at coordinate 17,256 of CAZTAJ010000002.1, read as the reverse complement.
GACCCAGGTGCACCTCAGGCTATTCCCGACGCGAACGGGAGATTGGTGGAGTGGCCAACACTGATCAGTCGGGAAATGAGCGCCTCCATTGCCGTGCGCAGCGGCGAAACCATCATCCTGGGGGGGCTGATCAAGAACTCCAAGACCCAGGGCAACTCCAAGATCCCGATCCTCGGCGACATTCCCCTGCTCGGCATGGCGTTCCGCTATAGCAACAACCAGGACAAGCGGGAGGAAGTGGTGGTTTTCATCACGCCACGCGTGCTGGACACCCCGGAGGAGATTGAGAACGAATCGCGCCGCCGCAAGAATGCCACGGATGCGGGCAGCATGTGGCAGAAGGGCTGGTCGGACAGCAAGCTGGCGGAACCGCCGCCGGGCAGAATCAAGCAGTGGTGGCGGAGCTTACTGCACTGAGCAACTGAGGGCTGTCCGCGTCGGAGAAGATTTCGGAAAGGAATGATCATGAAGAACATGTTCTGCCTGGCTTGTACCGCACTGGCACTGGCTCTGTTCGCTACCGGCTGCGGGTCCTTGCGCGTGATCGAGGGCAATCTGACTCCGCCGAAATGGGTGACCGATTATTCGGCGGCGTCCAACTACAACCCCTCCGCCTACGTGTATGCCAGCGGGATTTCAACGTATACGATGGTCCTCGAGGACGGCATCAATGACGCCCGTCATGACGCTATCCGGAAAATGGTTGAGCAGATCGGCGTGGCCGCAGACGATGTCTACCGGACCGACCGGATGGACAAGAGCAACGTCAACGAGACCGGCATGCCGAACATTCCCCAAGCGCTCATGAATGCCAGCAAAGCCGTAGACATCACCCAGGCCATGGAGGCTCGCAAGAGCCGCTCGCCCCAATCCACCCATATTTCCCAGACGCGCATCCATGGCATTGAGGCGAGTTTGCTCAATTACACCGTGTGGTGCTACACCCCCGGCTTGTGGTCGCGATGGTTCGGCAACGACACCCTCATGCGCTTCTACGATGTGTATGTCCTCGTCCGTTGCCCCAGAGACGAGTTCGAAAACGCACTGAAGACAGACAAGCAGTGGGACAATGCGGCGGAGCTGACGCGCCCCTCCCTGACGCCCGAAAAGAAGTGATCTGCAAAAGCGCCGTTGACAGATGCCGCGGATTGAGGTAAATAGGCGCGCTTTTTCATGTTCTGAAAGGTTGAACGCATGGCAACGAAAACGACTCTGCCGAAACTGAATGACATCCGGCGCGCATGGTACGTGGTGGATGCCGCGGGCAAGCCCCTGGGCCGGATGGCCGTAAAGGTGGCCAATATCCTGCGTGGCCGCCACAAGGTGATCTATACGCCGCACATCGACACCGGCGACTTCGTCATCGTGACCAACGCCCGCGACGTGAAACTGACCGGGTCCAAGGACACCAAGAAGGTCTACCAGCGCTATTCGGGGTTCCGCAGCGGCAACAAGACCGCGACCGTGGCAGCCGTCCGAGAACGGCATCCTGAACGCCTGATTGAGCACGCCGTCAAGGGAATGCTGCCCCGCAACACGATGAGCCGGACCATTATCAAACGGCTGAAGGTGTATTCGGGCGCCGCGCACCCGCATGTCGCCCAAGCCCCCAAAACGATCAAGATCGACTGAGAGAGGATACACACGTGGTCGCAAAAGTTCTTTCCTACAGTGCCACCGGCCGCCGAAAAACATCGACGGCTCGGGTTACGTTGACGCCCGGAACGGGCAAGTGGTCGGTGAACAAACGCACGGCTGAGGATTACTTCAAAACCGAAGCGGTGTTGAAGTTCATCGAACAGCCCATGAAACTGACCGACACCCGCGAGAAGTTCGATGTGGCCGCCACCATGGTGGGCGGTGGCGTCGTGGGTCAGGCGGGCGCACTTCGGCACGCGATTTCCCGCGCCCTGTGCCTCGCAGACGTCTCCATGCGCGCCGTGCTGAAGGGCAGCGGCTGCCTGACGCGTGATGCCCGCATGAAGGAACGCAAGAAGTACGGTCAGCCGGGCGCCCGCAAGCGCTTCCAGTTCTCGAAGCGCTAGACGCGCCTCTCCGGAACCGGACAACAAACGCCTCGAACCGACAGGTTCGGGGCGTTTTCGTTTTCCGGTCTACAGCACGATACTATTGAAGGAATCCGGGGCCAGCAGGGCCGTCACCAGGCGGTCGCCATCGGCCAGAACCATGCGCCGGGCCTCGGGCAGCGGATTCTGGACCACGAGTACACGGCTGTCGTCGAAGTTCATGAAGGCCACGGCATTGCCGGCCCATTGGCCCGACAGGCACAGCCGAACCGCCCCCTTGTCGATGAACTGCGCAAAATGCCGCACAACATGGTATTCGGGCGTGAACCGCCATGTCCGGGTGGCCGGGTCCACGGTCACCAGGCTGTTGTCCGCCGACCCCCAGGCACTCATCCCGCCCGCCCTGAGGACCATATTCGAGACCATGGCGGCGCTGGCGCCGTTGCTGATGGTGTGCTGCATCACCCCGAACGCCCGTCGTGCATGGTCCCACGTGTTGCCGCCGTCGCCGCATTCGCCGGCCGTCTGCCAGATGGGCAGGTCGGGCCAACTCGCATGCGTCCGTTGCACAGCGCCCTTCCCCGCCTGCTGATAGCCGACGCCGGATAGGTACTGGCGTACCAGGGGATCGCTGAGACAAGTCAAGGTGATGCCGTCATAGTCATCCGTATTGATCGTCCCCAGCCAGATCTCAGTCCGGAGGCGCTCCCGGCGGAAAGTGGGCCCCAGATGACCTCGAATGAAATTCCGCAACTGCGCCCCGGTCCAGAGACATCCCGGCGACCGATGCCCCGGCCCGGGCTCGTTTTGCACATGCACCTGGCGGATCGTCAGGCCCTCGCGCTGGTAAGCCCGGATGAACTTCACGAAGTAGAGGGCATACGCTTCCAGGATCTCCCGCTTCCCGATCAGCGTCCCGTGATCACAGACCGGCGGCTGCTTCATCCAGGTCGGCGGACTCCACGGCACGGCGAGGAGTTTGAGTTTGGATTGCCGCTGGAGCGCCTCCCGCAGGTACGGGATCAGGAACGGGCGGTCGTGCTCAATCGAGAAATGCTTCATCATGAGATCGCCGTCGACCTCATCATGGCTGAACCATCCGGCGGCATAGTCCGAGGCGCCTATCGGCAGGCGCGCCAGGGTGAAGCGGCACCCCTCCTCGGGATCGAACAGGGCATCGAGGATCCGGTTCCGGTCGACGCCTCTCAGGTCATTGAGGGCCATCCAGCCCATGTCGCTGACCCCCCCGCCAAATCCTTCCCATAGCTGGTCATGCCGGCGGTCGAGCGTCAGGTTGGCATCGCCTCGACGAGTCGACCCGAGCGTCCCGCCTGACTGCCAGGCGCGCTTGGCCGTCGTCGCGATCCAGACTCCGCTTCTTCGTTCCATGGGCCATCCTTCGTCAATCACGGGAACTTGGGGTGTTCGGTGTTCGGGTTGCAGTGTTCAGTTTCCCCCTGAACACCGAACACCTCCCCACCTTTTCCTCAGTCCTCTACCCCCACCTTCATCTCGTCCGAGTTCGCCCGCAGTTCGGGCGCATACATGGCGGAAACGCGCGTCGGAAGCGCGCTGAACCGGCCGGGAATCTCGGCCCGTAACCGGTAGGACACACTGTGCGTGCCCCGGCTCAGCACCCGCGCAAAGAAGCAGACACGCTCGTCCCGGAATTCCACATAGGCGCCCAGGTCATTGCCATTGTAGCCGCTACGCACCTCGACCGGCTCAAACCCGGCCGCCTTCATGTCCTCGAACACCACGTATTCGTAATCGTTCTTGCTGGCGATCTCCAGTTCGATCTCGACCAGATCCCCGCTCTTGAGCACGGCGCCCGAATCGAGCGGCGTCCGCTGGAATGTTTCGACGCGCTGATCGAGCGCCTGCCCGCGGGCCCCGGCCACCTTGACGGTCTTCGCGAGCGACGTGAGCTTATGGAACCGGCGCTCCACCTTGATCTCCAACCCGGCCTTCGCGATCGGATCCTCGAGCGTGAAGACCGTCAGGTAGGCGTTGAAATATACCGGACCGCGACCGGACCGACGGATTTCAACCGTATGCCGCCCCGCCTCCACGGCCGCCCCCTCCAGCACCAGCCGATTGTCGAAGCTGAACAGGGACTCCGCCGTGACCCGCGCTTCCTTGCGCTTCTTTCCATCGATCAACACCTCGATGGTCATGTCCGGCTTGTCTTCGCCGCTGGCGTGCAAATAGTCGGCCATGGCTTCAATGCACAGCGCCGTATCCCGGGTGGAATTCCAGTAGGTGGCGTGCTTGCGGTTGTTGAGCAGGTACTTGACCAGCCCGGCCGCATCGACGCTTTTCGGCGCGGTCTTTGCCAGCAACTTGAGGTAGTAGGCGTGCGCCTCGTTCTCGCTGCCGTACCAACACCACCAGTACGCCTGGTTGCCAAGGTTGAAATAGACGGTCTGGTTCTCCTCGTCGCGCACCAGGTACTGCTGGAGGTTCTGCTGCAGCATGGCGAGTTTCTCGTCCTGGCCCCGGCCGACCAGGGCCAGCGCAAACATGGCCTTGGCATAGACGGACAACCGGGTCCGGTCGCGGTAGATCAAATCCCGCATCCCGGCCTTGTCGCGGCCCGCATCCACCAGCACCATGTAGACGAAAGCGTCGAGATCGTCGGCGTATTCCTTGCATGGCTCATGCTTGCGGGGCGCGTTTTGCAGTTTCCGTAATTCATCCTTCTGGTACGTTTCGAGCCACGCAACGCCGCGCCCGGTCACGTCGGCCGGCACGGCCACCCCATTGCCGCGGGCCACCTGTAAGCCATGGACCACGTAGGCCGTCGTATGCGGCCAGGCCCGTTCGCCATATCCCGAGAACCAGCCCCAACCGCCGTCGGCAAGCTGCATCTCGGTCAACGCCTGGATGCCCTCCCGGACCATGTCGGTCACCGTGGCCTCGTCAAACACCGGGTTCCGTTCCTTCGCGCCGGGATTCGGCGGGTTCGTGCGATTCCATTGCGCCGCCCGGTCCTTGTCGTTGCCGGTCTCCTGGGCGTTCAGGTTGGTGCGTTTGTCCCGGATCGCCTTGAGGTCCACGCCCATACCCTGGAGCGTCTTCTGCACCAGCACGGTCGGCAAAAACCGGTTGAGCGTCTGCTCGGTGCAGCCGTAGGGATAATCGACCAGGTATGGAAGGGCATCCACCAGCGCCCCAGCCAGGGTCGGCGAGTAGCGGATCTCAAGCAAGGATTGCTCGACGCGCCGCTCTTGCGGCACGGTGATGGTCACAATTGCGTTAGACCCTTCCGGCCGGATCACCCCGCAACGGGAGTCGGTCTTGAGCATGCCGTGGACACGGACCGGGAAGCGCATCTCCATGGCGTCGGATTCCTCATCGCTCAACGCCTTCATGCGCACCGTGGCCTGGCCTTCCCTGACCGCCTTGACGCGCCAGTCAACGCGCTGTTCGCCGCCGGCATCCACGCGCACCGTCCGGGTGGGCGGGTCCATCGCTTCCAGGCAGCCGCCGTCCAATTCCAGCACCGCCCGCACCGATTTCGCCGTCTTCAGGTAATTGTGGATGTTGGCCGAAAGCACGACCTCGTCCTTCTCGACAAAGAAACGCGGGGCCTGCAGTCGCAGCAGCAGGTTCTTGGATGTCACCACCTCGATGCGGCTCTCACCCACCTTCGTGCCGTAGCCCATCGCCCAGGTGCAGACCTTCCAGCCGGTCAGGTTCTCCGGCATCTTGAACGTCACCGCGGCGTTGCCGTCCCCATCGGCGGTCAGCGTCCCCGTCCAGAATGCGGTATCCGCGAAGTCCTTGCGGATGACGGGCTGGACTTCAGCCGCTTCACCGCCCTCCGCCCACACACCATCGCCGCTGGCCGCCCTGTCAGAAATCGCCGCCGGCGCCGAAGCCAACCCCATTGAACTCTTCTCCATCGCCATGCCCAGAGCCCTGTTCTTGACCTTCCTGACCATGCCGAAACCCCCTCCTTGGCCCTCAACGGCATCGAGTTCGTCCGCCCCGGTCTCGCCGAACACGCCCACCGTCGCCATGCTCTCGGTCCCGGAACGGACGAGGTTGTAAAACTGCCGGGCCAGGCTGGATTCCGTGTTCGGATTATGGTGCCGCCGCCACTTCCAGAAGAAGGCCCGGATCTCGGGCACATTCGAGCCGCCGGAGATATACTCGACCGCCTTGTCGTAGACGCTCAAGGCCAGCGACCCTGCGTAGGGCTTGCCGAAGAAGTCCGTCACCTTGACCTTCAGGGACGCCTGCTCGCCCGGCTTGTACGTCGTCGCCGACGGTTGCACATCGACGTTCAGCACGCGTTGCTCCGGCGGCACCACGATCTCGCGTGTCTGGGTGTGCAACTTGCCGTCACGGATGGTGATCGCCTCGACAAAGACGTTCGGCATGTCCTTCTGGGTCACCTCGAGTTCTTCCACGGTGCTCTTGCCCGTCAGGCGCAGCACCTTGGGGGGCAGGTAGATTCCGTTGGCCGGCCGCACGAACAGAAGCACCGTCGCGCCGGGTTTGTCGGCGTTGATCATCAGCCGGACCTTGTCGCCGGGCGCGTATTCCCGGCGGTCGGGAGTCAGTTCGATGTCGTTGAAACGGAACTCGCGCCCGTCAAAGCCTTCGCCTCGCACCAGGAACACATACCCGCCCTCAATCGCATGCCCGCGGGAATCCGTGACCTTGAATGCCAGCCGGTACTGTCCGGCTCGGGACGCCTGGATCAACTGGCTCGCCCGCCCTTCCGCGCCGGCATCGAGGGTCCACTTCTGAACGGCGGTTTCGACCACCTCCCCGTTACGGTACGTCACGCGATTGAGCGTCAGCGCACCGGCGCCTTGCACCGGCTGACGGTCGAGTGTCTGGGCGAGGAACTCCGCCCTGACGGTGTCGCCCACTCGGTAGTGCCCGCGGTCGACCCAGGCGTACACCTTGAACGGCTGGCGGGCCACGAGCACCGTGCCCTGCCCCACGATCGTACGACGCGAGGCATCGGTGACTTCGGCGGTGATCTCGTAGCGGTGATCGGTATCCCCGTGCAGTTCCTTCGCCAGGCTCGTATCGATCGTGATCGCCACCGTACCGTCCTCGCCCACGGTCGTCTCGTTCTGGGCGACCAGTTCCGGCGGATCCTGCTGCTGCGGCCACCACCATCCGATCGGCGCACGGCAGCCCCACTCACGCCAACCGGGGTACCACGGGTAATCGCCGGCAAACCACCAGTACCCCGGACCGTAGAACCAGTCCCAGCGCCCTTCCGGATACCAGTCCGCCCGATAGCCGGAACGCTTGATCGTGTACTTCACCTTGCCCCGCTTGACCGGCGCCCCGAAATAGTACGTCGCTTTGATCGTGGCCTTGATCGTTTCGCCCAGCATGACCGGTTCGGCGGGCGCATCGATGCCGACCTCGAACTCGGGTTTCTTGTATTCTTCCACCCGGAAGTTGATGCCGCCCTTGCTGGCGCCGTCCTTCCACAGGCAGGCGTTGTACTGGCCCAGCGCGGCATCCTTGGGGAGGGTAAACTCGCCATCGAGCCCGGCAAACGTGTCCGTCGTAAAGGTCTTCTCGAACACCTTGTCGCCCTTCGGATTCGTGACGATGACCGCATACGCTTGACCGGCGAAAGGCGACGTGTCCTCCTGGTCATACTGCGCCTTGCGGATCCAGAACTTGAACCGCACCGGCTGGTCGGGCCGATACACGGGCCGGTCCGTGATGCCATAGACCTTGATGTCGTTGTACGCCTCGTCATGGCGGTTGCCATACCACACGCCGGAAAACCCCAGATACGCGAGACGGCCGGACTCGGTGGAGGCGGTGATCAACCAGGAATACCGCGACTCGAACTTCGCCGCCGTCGGCAGGACCTGCCCGTCGCCGTCCGACCGTTCCGCAAACCCGGTGGTAAGCACGTTGTAGTGGCGGCCGACCGACTTGACCGATTCCTGGCGGTACCCGAAAAAGTCGACGGGCACGTGGGGCAACGGCTCGCCGGTGACGGCGTCCGCCACGTAGAACCATGCCTGCTGACCCATGGGTTTCCGCACGAGCACGGTATCGTTCACCCACATCACAACTTTGCTGACACTGCCGTCGGCCACCGTGGCGGTGAGCAGGTAGGCCCCGGCCTTGGTCAGCGGCGTCTTGACCGTCACGATACGGTCGAAGTGATCCGGTCGCGGATCGAGAGCGAGCGTCCAGCGCTCGACTTCCCGGCCCAGGTACTTCGTCTGGTTCTTTTCGACCAGCATGTAGCCGATGTTGTCGATCTGCATCCGGTCCCACTCCAGTTCCCTCGGATTGGATTTGAGGTAGTCCTTGAGATCATCGAGCAATCGACGGACGTCGATCTCCTCCGCATGAAAGGTCACGGTTCGGGCATTGCGATAACGGAAGTCAACCGTAGCCGCCTGGCCCGCCGGATGCGTCCCCAAGGGCTCGAAGCGGCCCCAATTGCCCACAATCTGGTCGAGGCGTTTCTGCTTCCACCGGCTGTTGCCGGCGCCGTAAGTCTTGATGCTGCGCTGCCAGTACTCCGCCGCCTGCGGGTATTGACGGCGGTTCTCATGAATGCCGGCCAACTCGTTCAGCGCCGACTCGCCATACCCCGCCGCTTTCGGGTCATCGGCGATCTGACGGTAGAGCCGCAGGAAGTTAAACTCGTCCGGAAGCCGGAAGCGTTTGATGCCTGATGCCAGGCGCGCCATCGTCTCGTCTCCGGCCAGGGTGTGGATGGCAAACGTCTTCAGCGCCGAAGACTCGTCGTCCGCGGCCTGTCGGAACGCCCAGCCGTAATCCGCCATGGTCTGCACACCGAATTGGGTATTCAGAAACTGGGCGAAATTGGATCGGACCTCGGCTTGCCGGCTCGCGTCCGCCAGCACAGCCAGGCCCAGGCACTTCCGCCAGCGTTCGCCGTCGGTGACGGCGTCTTCGTAACGGGCCGGGCAACGATGAAAGACGGGGTTGCCGGCTTCATCCACCGGCGCACCGCGCGTGTCGCCATAATCGTTATAGTAACCGCCATCTTCGAAATCAGGCAGTTGCGATAGCTCGGTCAGGTACTGAAGCCGCCACGCTCCGCTATAGCCGCGATACCCGAGCAGCATGCGCGCCAGGTCGGTGTAGAAGGCGCCGAGATCGTGGCCCGACGGCGCATCCGCCATGCCCGCCGTCGCGCCCCCGGCCTGCACCCGCGCCTTTTCCATAAGTTGCAGGGCACGTACGCGGTCTCGCTCCTGAGTGTTGACAAAGCGACCGGTGCCACCGCGGTTCGGTCCCCGGGTGAAGGCACCGGCGACAATGCTCCCGTAATGCTCCGTATCGAAATAGCTCCGGGCGGCCGTCCACAGCACACGCCAGTGACCGGCGTGGACCTGGATGACTTTTTCGCGAACCGCGTCAGCCTCGCCGATGCGGTTCAGCGACTGCAGACAGGCGACAGCCGAGTCAAGATCGGCGCAGGCGGCCGGGGGCGCCTCGGCGGGATCCGACGCCAGCGCCTCGTAGCGCGCGAAGGCGTCCTTGAAGTTGCCGTCGCGCATCAATTTCGCCGCAGCCTGACGGGACTCCTCCCGCGCCTTGGGGTCGGCCGGCGGAAGGACCGTCGCACCCGCCATCACTGTCAAAGTTATCGCCAGCCCAAATGCCCATGATAAACGGTTGGGTTTCACAGCCGGAACCTCCCTGGCGTTTCGCGTGTACTCGATGAACCCAGCGTAACATCGCCCGCAAGGAGCGTCAACGCGACCCTCCCCCATCATGACGCGTAACCGCCCACGCCGTCCGCTGCGGCAATGGCTCTGGTGCGGTCATTCACAACGGTGTCCATTTTGCCTTGCATACATCGGATCCCTATGGCTTAATACATCGTAACCCGAGGTATCAAGCGATGCCGGGCAACGAAAAACGCTGCACGGAAGGCGGAGGCGAACCATGGAACTCTCGCAGGAAATGATCAAGGGCACGGTCGTGCCGGTCATGCTGAAACTGCTCGCCGAACGGTCGATGTACGGTTACGAACTCATCAAGGTCGTCAACGAGCGAACCCAGAACGCGCTTCAATGGAAGGAGGGGACCCTCTACCCCTGGCTGCACCGGCTGGAAGCAGACGGGCTCGTCCGGGGCGAGTGGGGGGTGGCCGAAAGCGGCCGGCAGCGCAAGTACTACCACATCACGCGCAAAGGCGCCGCAGCTCTGGAGAAAACCGTTCACGAGTGGGTGTCCCTCTCGTCGGCCGTGAACGCCATCCTGCTGGCCCCGAGCATCGCCTGACTCGATAGAACATGACCGCCGGGAGCATCGTACATGGACCCACACACCCGAACCGATTCCTATCTGGACACCGTGACCTCCCCCTTGGAGGGGGACGACGAACTTCGGCTCGACGTCCGCGCCGAACTGGCCGCCCACCTTGATGAAGCCGCCGCGCAATTCGAGGCCGAAGGCCACTCGCCGGACGAAAGCGCCGACCTGGCCATCAGGACACTCGGGCCGGCCACCGATTACACCGGCGACCTCGTCGATGCCAACCGCGGCCGCATGCGCCTGAGGGGCCGCATCCGCCTGCTCCTGCGCGCGCTCCTCATCCCGGCGACCATCGTGGCGGCACTGGTCTCGCTGCGTGGCTGGACCACGACCGCCAGCGTGGGACAACTGGTGTCACAGGTGGGCGGCCCCAACCTGTCGGGGAACGGTCTCTTCAGTGACCGCGTTATCCAGTGGATGCAACGGCTGGCAGTGCCGAAACGCAGCTTCTCGCGGGAGCAACGCCTGATCCTGCACGGGGACCCGGCCCGCACCAACACCGTGGCCGGCCAGCGCGCCATCTGGGAAGCCTGGCCCACCAACCTCGTCTACCTCAATAATTACCTGACCGAGCTCTACTCCCGCTACGACACGCTCGGCCGCACTCCCGCCGAATGCCTGGCCACCCTCGACCGGGAACTGGACAAGGCCATCGGGCTCGATCCGCGGAACGCCCGTTACGGATACATGCGCGCAGCCAAACGGCTCGAACAGGCCGCTACGGTCGAAATCATGGATCTGGGCAAGGACGAACGGGGAGAGAAACGATCCGACTTTCGGCTCACGATTCGCGATCGTGCCATGCTGGACCAGGCCATGGCGGCGTTTCTCGCCGGGACCCGTGAACCAGTCCTGCGCCGCTATACCGCCGACATGCTGCAAGAACGGCTGGCCATCATGGGTCAACCACGCACACTGCTTGAGCAGATCCAAGAGGCTAGCGTGGCGGCAGGTACGCTGCTGCCGGACCTCAGCGCATACCGGAACCTCGCACGGGCCTCACTGGCCTATGCCAGCCTCCTCATGAAAGAAGGACGCCCGGATGAAGCGCGGGCGTTCATCGATGCCTGGCAGCCGTTTACGGTACAGCTTGCAGACGACTCGTTCACGCTCATTGACGTTCTCGTCGCCGGCGCCATCGCCAGGATCGGCCAAGCCAACGCGGTCACTCGCTATCATGAGCTGGGCGACTCCGCCGCGGAAGCCCGCACGCTTCAGGCCGCCACGGCACTCTGCGCCCCGGTCGCCGCCTTTAAGGCGCGCGTCAAAATGCGCAATGAGGACCAGGCCCGCGTGCTCCGACGGCACGCCAGCATCCTCACAGGACTGCTTCTGCCGGCTCTCGGCGAGTCGGTGACGGCGGAGGAACTGGCCTCGAGCCGAATGGTGGAGTATGTGCTGCTGGACCAGATCACATGCGGCGTGGTCAACGTGATCCTTCTGGTGATCATGTTCGCCGCATTGCTGGTCGCACTCCGCTGGCGATTCGTCCGGGGTGGCGCCGGCGCGCCCCTGCTACTGCTCCCCAGCGGACACCACACCGTCCGGATTCTCGGCTGCGGCGTCATCCTGCCCCTTGGCGTCTATGTCCTGTGGACCTGGCTGACGCCTTTGGGCGGCCGCGACATCTCCCTGGCTGCGGCGTGGCCCCTCGCTGCCACGCAGGCGATCATGCTGGCGACGGGGATGGTTGCCGTGATCGTCACGCTTTCCTCTCAGGTTATACGGGCGCGATGTGAGACGCTGGGGGTGGCAACGCCGCCGCCCGGCAGGGGGCCCCGATTGCTGTGGAGCCTCGCGATAGCCGGGGGCCTGATGCTAGCCGCCGCCCAATGCGCGCGATGGTTGCTTCCGGTCGGATCCGGCCTCAGCCGCGACCACGTCGTCGTCATAGGAGTCTGCCTGGCGGGATTCGCCGTGTCGATCAGCCTTGCCGCCTGCATCACGTTCTTCCGGCACCTGTTCGGCTCGGCATGCTTCGGCCTGTATCGAGGCACCGTGGCCCGCTCGCTAATTCCATACCTGGCCCTGGCCATCGTGCTCGTCACCCTGCTCACGAACCCTTACCTGAGCACCCAGGAAAGGCACCTGATCCGCACGGACCCCCTGATGGCGCCGTCATCGAGCAGGATGTCGGCCGGGTTTACCGCCGTTGAGACGCGCATCACGGAGCGGCTGCGGACGGAGATGCTGAACGCCGCGGGAAGGTCGAGGTAGAGCCCGGCTTCACGCCTCTTGAACCAGGTTAGAGCAGACCGCAGGCTCTCTTCTTTTCAAGAAAGTCGATGTCCATGGCGTCGGAAGGCCGGTTTGCACGCTTCTTGCTGTTGAGCAAGTCCGTCCCCGCCAGGCAGTGCACCGGGACGCCGTCTTCAGTCAGGTGCGTCACGGCACGCCGTTCGGCTTCGTCAAACGGCGGCAGTCCCGGACCCGCCAGGTGGAACTGCAGTATTCCCCACCGTGTCTGGTAGGTCTGCACAAAGTTCTCACCCCGTACTCCCAGTGGGATAAGCGGCACATCCAGTTCGTCGCCCAGCACCCGGTTGATCAGGTCCATATTGCGGACATCGTCCTGTGGCAGGTACAGGTCCCAATCCATCGTGAATCGCGGGCAGCCCTCCAATCGGACGGCTTGCCCTCCGATCACCAGATAACGCACCCCTTCCGCGTTGAACCGGCGAATCACTTCGTCCATTGGGCGCCGCCTTGCCGTGCCAGTTCGTCGCGAAGGGACTGCTTCCAGGCATTGAGCTCTTCGTAAGTGTTGAAGCGCCGATGGCCAAAACGCGGCAAGTTGGCGATACGGGGCAAACGAACGGCCTTGCCCTCACGGGCCCAGACCTCCAGTTTGGCTCCGTAGTCATCGGTCAGTTTCATGAAACCCAGTATGGTCACGCCTCCCCCACACGGCAAGCCTGAAGTCCGCGGCCGCTACGCCATGTTCAAGTACAAATACCGGATCCAGGCGCTGAAGAACTCGTTGCGGTTCGCGCGCCAGTTGTTGACCGGTTTGTCCGGATCGAGGTTCTGCAGGGGGCCCACATCTTTCCGGCCCTGTTCGCGGTCTCGCTCCGCCTCCACCAGCAACCGCTGGCTGTTGTACTCGTGGTGGCCCAGGTGCATGACAAACCGGTGATCGGGCGTTTCGAAGAGCACGTAACCGCCCCGCTCGGCATGCGCCAGCAGGCGCACCCGCCCCTCCTCCGCGGCACGCTCCAGAACCTCATCCGGGATCCCCGCGTGGCGGCTCTGGGGACACCAGAACACGTCGTCCAACCCGCCAATGATGGGGTGATCACTCACCAGATTGCGCGTTTTGAACACGCCGAAAACTTTCTGCGGGTAGAGCGTTTTCTCGATGCCGACCGCCTTCGCCAGGGCCAGTCCGCCCCAGCAGATCCCCAGCGTGGAGGAAATATGCTCCCGCGCAAAAGCGAGAATGCCGGACACCTCCGGCCAGTAGTTGACCTTTTCGAACGGGATCTCCTCAACCGGCGCACCGGTCACGATCAACCCGTCCAGACCGGCATCGCGCACCGCCTGCTTGAACGTCACGTAGAACCGGGCGAGGTGATCCTCCCCGGTACTGCCGTAGACATGCGACTCGAGCCGGATCCAGACCGGGTCGATCTGCAGAATGGACCGCCCGAGCGGCAGCAGCAGGTTGAACTCGTAGGTCTCAGCCCGCGGCATGATGTTCAGAATGCCGATCCGCAGGGGTCGGATGTCCTGCCGCTGGGCCGCCTGGGGCGTAATACACGGCACGCCGTTTTGCTCAAGCGTGCGACGGACGTGATGATCGCGGGGCAAAATGACCGTCATGAGACCCTCACGATAGAAAGCCCGCCCCTCCCGGTCAAGACTGCAGGCAGCGCACCAAATCCTCACGTAGACTTTTGAACTGAATACGAGCACAGAATGGCACCCTTGTGACCATGGCGGCGACAGAGCGCCGCCCTCTGCAGGCAGACATCGAGGCTCGTGAGGGGGATTCCCGTGGAGGGCGGCGCTCTGTCGCCCCCACACCCGTTTTTGTAATCGACTTCCCGGGGGCTTTGTCAGATAGTGTCACGCCTTTTGCCACGGGGCGACCAACCTGCGGGTCGATCGTTCGCACACGGCAACAGGCGGGAGGTGGATGAATGAATAACGAATTCACAACCATAAACGGTAGCATCACGACGCCCAATGGCTTCAAGGCTGCCACCCTGCGTGCCGGCATCAAGGAAAGCCGGAAACGCGACGATTTGGCACTGATCGTGTCCGAGACGCCGGCCGCCGTGGCGGGAACCTTCACCACCAACCGCGTCAAGGCCGCCCCGGTGAAGTTGTGCGAACGGCACCTGATCTGGGGCCAGGGCCAGGCGATTATCATCAACGCCGGCTGCGCGAACGCCTGTACCGGCGATCAGGGCATCAACGACGCCGAGCGCATGGCGGATCTGACTGCCAACCATCTGGGTATTGGCAAGAGCACCGTTTTCGTGTGCTCCACAGGCACCATCGGCGTGCCGCTGCCCATGCCGAAGATCGAGGCCGCCCTGCCCGCGCTCGTCAAAGCACTTTCACCCGAGGCCGGGCCCAAAGTCGCCACGTCCATCCTGACCACAGACCTGGTCGAAAAACAGGTGGCCGTGACCTTGAAGGTGGACGGCAAGACGGTCACCGTGGCGGGTATCGCCAAAGGATCGGGGATGATCGCCCCGAACATGGCCACCATGCTGGCGTTCATCACGACCGATGCCTGCGTCGATCAGCGCGCCATGCAACTCCTGCTGGCTTACGTGGTGGAACACAGCTTCAACCGCATTGTCGTCGATGGGGATGAAAGCACCAACGACACGGTGCTGATGTTCGCCAACGGCATGGCCGGCAACACTTTGCTCGAACACAAGCACCATGACTGGCGCCGGTTCAGGCACGCCGTGGGCCATGTGGCGGAACAACTGGCCCTGGCGATCGTCAAGGATGGCGAGGGTGCCACCAAGTTCGTCACCGTTACCGTCGCCGGCGCCGCCACCGCCCACGATGCGCGGGTGGCCGCACGGGCCATCGCCCAGTCGCCGCTCGTGAAGACCTCCTGGAACGGCGGCGACCCGAACTGGGGCCGGATCATGGCCGCCATCGGCTATTCCGGCGCGCGCGTGGACGATTCCCGCGTCGATATCACCTTCGGTGACCTGCCCGCCGTCAAAGCCGGCCGGACCGCCGAGGGCGTGCCGCTCAAGGACCTGGCCGCCGTGTACGCCCGCAAGGAATTCGCAATCCGCGCCGACCTGCACATAGGCCGGTCGGAATACACCGTCCATACCTGCGATTTGAGCCGGGACTACGTGGCCATCAATGCGGAGTACATGACCTGATGGACAAGGCCATCGCCAAAGCCGATGTGCTCATTGAAGCCCTGCCCTACATGCAGGCGTTCCGGGGCGCCGTGATCGTCGTCAAATTCGGCGGCAGCGCCATGGAGGAGCGGCGCAATTTCGAGGGCATCCTGGCCGACGTCGCCTTCATGGAATGCGTGGGCATGCTGCCCGTCATCGTGCATGGCGGCGGCAAAGCCATCTCGCGCGCCATGACCGAGGCCGGCCTGACGCCGAAGTTCGTCAAGGGCCTGCGCGTGACCGATGAGGCCGCCATCCGCGTGGTTGAGGACGTCATCACCCACAAGGTCAACACCGGTATCGTGGCCGCACTGGAAGCCCAGGGCGCCAAGGCGCGCCGCATCGACGGCGACACCGTTTTCCAGGTCGAAAAACGCATCGCCGTCGACAAGGCCACCGGCGAAACCCTCGACTGGGGCTACGTGGGCGACATCAAGCGCGTGGACATCGCCCCCGTGCGGGCCTTCGTCGATGCCGGGTTGATCCCCGTCGTGACCCCCCTCGGCCGCGGCACGGACGGCAAACTCTACAACCTGAACGCCGATGACGCCGCCGCCGCCATGGCCCAGGCACTGCGGGCCCGCAAACTGGCATTCCTCTCCGATGTGCCCGGCCTGCTGCGTGACCGTGACGATGAGCGTTCACTCCTGTCGACCCTGCGCATCCGCGAGGTCGAGGAACTCATCCGGAACGGGACGATCGACGGCGGCATGCTGCCGAAAATCAAGAGCTGCGTCGAAGCGCTTGAAGCCGGCGTCAAGAAGATCCACATTATCGACGGTCGCCTGCCGCACTCGCTGCTGCTGGAGATTTTCACGGACAAAGGAGTAGGAACGGAGATTATCGAATGACGACAACTGCGGACATCGTTCAGAAATACGCCAATTATGTCATCCCCACGTACTACCCGCCGAGTTTGATGCTCGTCAAGGGCAAGGGAACGCGCGTGTGGGACGCGGACGGCAAGGTCTATCTCGACTTCACGACCGGGATTGCCGTGCAAAACGTCGGCCACTGCCACCCGAAGGTCACCGAGGCCATCCAGGCCCAGGCTGCCAAGCTGGTGCATGTGTCGAATCTGTACCACAACGAGTACCACGCCCTGCTCGCCGAGAAACTGTCGCGCCTCTCGCTGGGCGGCAAATGCTTCTTCTGCAACTCCGGCGCCGAGGCGAATGAGGCGCTGATCAAACTCGCGCGCCTGTGGGGCAGCGACGAAGGCCGCTATGAAGTCATCTCGATGAAGAACTCCTTCCACGGCCGCACGCTCGCCGCACTCGCCGCCACCGGCCAGGTGAAGTACCAGGACGGGTTCGAGCCGATCCCGGACGGCTTCCTGCATGCGGAGTTCAACGACCTCGACTCGGTCAAGGCTGTCCTCAGCGGACGCACCGCCGCCGTGCTGGTCGAGGCCGTGCAGGGCGAAGGCGGCGTGGTCCCGGCCACGCCCGAGTTCATGAAGGGCCTGCGCAAACTGTGCGACGAGCAGGGCATCCTGATGTTCTGCGATGAAGTGCAGTGCGGCATGGGCCGGACCGGCAAGTGGT
>CAZTAJ010000001.1:0-115017 GCA_964611575.1 uncultured Verrucomicrobiota bacterium | reverse complement strand
GCGATGGAGCGGCAGAGCTTGTGATACCCGAACATCGCACAGGGCGCACAGGCCAACTCGCGCCGCACCACCGCATGACCGGGTCCGCGCGCGCCCCATTTGCGGCTGTCGCTCGGCCCGAACAACACCACCGTCGGCGTGCCCACCGCCACCGCCAGATGGGCCAGCCCCGAATCGCCGCCCACGAAGAGCGCCGCGGCGGCCAGCGCCGTCGCCGTTTCTTCCACGGTCGTGCGCCCCGCGAGGGAGGAGAGGAACGAGAGGGTGGTTCTGGGTTCTGGGTTCTGGGTTTCGGGTTCTGGGTTCTGGGTTCGGGGCGGGAGGGGCGCGGGAGGGAGGGTGGAAGGTGGCAGGTGGGGGGTGTTAGGTGTTAGGTGGGAGGTGGGGGGAGAATGGTGGATGGTGGATGGTGGGAGGGAAGCGCGAGGCGCAGGTAGGGCGTGGGCCTCCTCGTGAAAGGGGGACGGAGGTGTGGGGTCGATGTCCTCATCGACCTTGCCTGGGGCGGACCCAGTCACAGGCGGATGGGGACATCCGCCCCACAAACAGGGCGAGGGCTGGCGCAGCGGGAGGCGGGAGGTGGAAGGTGGAAGGTGGGAGGCGGGAGGTGGGAGGGGGGGGGCGCATTGCGCCAGAATGCGCCCGGCCAATGCCGCGTCAGAGGGGCCGCCGACCAGCACCATGGGGCGACCGGTCGCGACATGTAACCGCTCGATCAACGCCACCCAGCGGTCTGTCGGCCAGGTCTTGTACCGGGTGGTCGAGCCGGGATGGAGGAGGATGGGAGGGAGGGGAGAAGGTGGGAGGTGGGGGGTGGAAGGTGGGAGATGGGGAGCGGGGGAAGAAGAACTAACGCCCAACGCACAACACCCAACGTCCAACGCCGAAGTTTGGACTGCTCTTCGCTGACCGTTGGTTGTTGGTTGTTGGTTATTGGTTGTTGGACGTGGGTTGGAGAGTTTCAGGATGCCTTCCACGACGGGCTCGATGTTGGTGATGCCGAGGGGCGCCAACAACCGCATGAATTGGGCGGCTTCCCACCCATCGAGATCGTAGGTGATCAGGTGCGTGTAGAGCGGGTTGCGGCCGGGATTGATCTTGAACCCGATGCGCACCGGTGCCCCGCCCGCCAGCGCCAGGAGCGCCGAGATGTGGTGAAACTGCTCGGTATCGATCACCACATCGTAGCGGGACCGCCACAGGCCCAGGAGGACCGACATCGGATGGGCATCGTAACACGCGATCCGGTCCGCGAGGCCGGACATCTGCAGCACGCCGGCGTTGCGGCGCTCACAGACGACCTCCACCCAGACCCCGGGGAACCGGTCCCGCAATGCGCGCAGGGCCGGAAGAAGCTGGACCATGTCCCCCAGCCCGCCGGGCCGAATGACCAGCACGCGGCGGATGCTGAATGGGAGGGAGGGGGCGCCGGCCAGGGGATCGGGCGGAACCGACGGCTCGCAACGGAGCCAGTGCCGCGCGCGGCCCATCAGCCAGCACAACGCGGCACCGAGCGTGGCGTCGATGAACTTGAAGAGCCAGACCTTCACTCAGGTTCCAGGGTTCAGGGTTCAGGGTTCAGGAATGCAGAACGTCCGACAGGAAAGGCAGGCTTCTTGCCGGATTGGACCTCGATGGTTGTCATGTAGGCATTCTAATGTCGGGTCGCGCCTCTTGCCAGCTTCAACCCATTCATGTACGTGGCGGGGCCAGAGGCCCGCGCCCTACCCGTCCTTCGGACTCGCTGAAC
Source organism: uncultured Verrucomicrobiota bacterium (assembly GCA_964611575.1). GTDB lineage: Bacteria > Verrucomicrobiota > Kiritimatiellia > CAIKKV01 > CAITUY01 > CAITUY01. The sequence goes on along the minus strand of CAZTAJ010000001.1, from coordinate 113,267 downwards.
GAAACAACCGCCATACCGCGATCGCGCCGATGATCCCCCACCCCAGCGCCGTCAGGGCCAGGCCGAAACGGTCGGCGGTGGTGCGACCATAGTACAGCTCCACCCTGGGCTGGCGGGGAATCACGAGCATGAAATCCGGCGTCACCCGGTACACGGCATCGGCGCCACGCACCTGCCAGTTGGGAAACCAATTGACCTTGATCAGATGCGGACGTCCCACGGCGTCGGTCACAAACACAATCCGGTCGTCCGTCACCGACTCCCAGCGTACGGGGGTGAGGGGGAGGGCAGAAGGTGTCAGGGGGGAGGTGCGAGGGGGGAGGTGCGAGGGGGGAGGTGGAAAACCAGAGGTCAGAGGACAGAGGTCAGAGGACAGCAGTCGAGAAGGATCCGAACGAACATCCAACGCCCAACGTCCAACATCCAACGCTGAAGTTTGGATTGTTCTTTGTTGAGCGTTGGTTGTTGGACGTTGGTTGTTGGGCGTTGAGGCAAGGGGAGACAACCCTGAACCCTGAACCCTGAACCCTGAACCGCCTGCGCCTTTCAGGCGTTCATGGAACTCCTGCTCGGTGATACGGGGCATGTTGGTGGGCATTGCGCCGCCGGGCGGGACCAGCACGACCGGCATGGATAGCGCCTCGGGCACATAGATCCAGTCCAGTGCGCGCTGTTTCCAGCTTGCCGTCTCCAGCACGACCGGGGTGGTCTCCAGCACATGCACCAGGCCGCCCGCATGCGTGAGCAGTTCATACAGGTCCCAGCCGTCAACGCGGGTCACCAGTTGCCAGTCGGGCGAGCGCGCCAGCGCGTCCTGCAACACCGGCCAGCGGGCGATGAAGTGTTTGACGTTGAACAGTTCCAGGTGCCGCGTGGCATTCGTCAGGTTGAAACTCGACGGCACCACCATGGGCGGGTAGCCCGCGCACGACCGGGAGGTCTCGCTCTGGATGTAATAGGCAAACATGGCGCCGGCCGCGGAGTTGACCAGGCCGCCTTCGAGGATCGGTTTACCGACAAGATGCGGCGCGAGTTCGAAAATGCGGCTGGAACCGAAACGGTTGTTGTCCTCCGTCAGATCGTTCGCCAGCCGGCCGGGCGTGCCCCGGAGCGGCATGACCAGGTCGCGAAAGACCGGCCAGGCGGGTTTGCCTTCGAGTCCACCGAAATTCCATTCGGCCCAGGCGCGGATCGTCCCGCCGGCGGCGCCGGGCAGTTGCTCCTGCCAGGTGACGCCCCCCAGGAGGCCGGCGGCCAGGGCCAGCAGCGCCAGGTTGACGGCGCGCCCACGACTCAGCAGCCAGGCAAAGCCAAGGCCGCCCAGAACGACCAGCGCAAAGAATAGAAACGGCCAGAGCCGCACATTGACGAACACGGGCGAGAGGGAGAACCCGTAAAGGAACAGCAGCAAGGCGGCGAGGAACAGCCAGAGGAAGGGGAGGAGGGATAAGATTGGAGATTGGAGATTGGAGATTGGAGATTGGGGATTGGGTTCATGAGTCGGGGAGGACGGGATCCGCTCCTCCCTCCCTCTCCCCCTAATGAAACGAATCCCCAATGACCCCAATGTTCTCCCCCTCCCCCCCAATGAAACGAATCTCCAATGAAACCTATCCCCCTCCCGCACCGCCGCGGCGACAGCAACCACACCGAGCACCACCAGCGCCACGGTGTACGGCGGAAAGGTCTTCCACAACGTCAGGGGCCAGTTCGTTCCGAACTCCATGCTATAGGCCGACGTGGCCACCAGCGGCACGAGCCACCAGGCCATGAGCAGAACGGCCAGGGCGCCCTCGCCCGCCAGGACCGTCAGCGCCCGCCGCCGGCCGCCGCGCGGCTGGCACAACGGATAACTCAACAGCACCAGCGCGGCCATGACCGATGTGAAGAAGTGCGATGCCATGACAAGCGCCAGCAGGGCCGTTGTGCGCAGCCGGAACCGGCCATCGGCGGCATCGCGCCAGGCGGAGCCGAGCGCCACGAGCATGAGGGCAAAGCTCAGGCTGTTGGCGATCATGCCGGCCAGCGTGCTGCTCAGATTCACCCCCCACATGGTGTGCGTATCGACAAACAGGAACGGGACCATCAGCAGGGCCAGAATTTCCGGGGCCGGCCGCGCGAACCGCATCAACCGGCCCATGGCGAATGCCGCGAACGGCAGCAGCACGGCGCCCGCGACCGCCATGAGTTTGAAAGCGATATTGAACGGCAGCACGAGGCTCAGCAACGCCATGAGCGCATACGGGAGGGGGAAGTAATACTGGAACATCGGGAACCCGCCCCACCAGCCAGCGGCCCAGGAGACCACCCGACCATGACCGAACAGTTGCGCCTTGAGATGACTCGCCAGGTAGTTGTGCGCCGGCGTATCGCCGCCAACCGTGATCGTGTCGCGCAGAAGGTCGCACGGCGACAGATGCCAGAGGATGAAGAGCGAAGCGAGGAGAGGGAAGAGAAAGGAGGGGGGGAACAGGGTTCGGGGTTCAGGGTTCAGGTTTCGGGTTTCGGGTTTCGGGGAGGGCGAAGGATGGGAGGAGTCTGGATGTCCTGAACCCTGAACCCTGAACCCTGAACCCGCCGCGGGGCGGCGGCGTTGCGCCACGTCCCAAGCCACCGCGAAGATCGCGGCGAGCCCGAACCACGCCACCACGCTCCACGGGCCGTCCCAGGCGCCGGCGCCAACCTCCACCGAGCCGACGGCGGAGATGCTGCGATGAACGCCGCCCGTGACGCAGTCCAGCACGGCAAACACCGCGTAACTGCTGCCAGGCCGCGCTCCCTCATTCCGCAGGACGAACGTCAGCACAGCGGGCTTGTCCGGCTCCAGCCGCAGCGTGCGCACGGGCGCGGCGGCGGTGATCTCGCGGGGCAGCAACAGACTGATATTCAAGTCAAGCGGCGTGTCCACCAGGGGTATGACATTCAACGTCAGCACACCGGAATGGACAAACGGCGCGACCACGAGGTCGGGAACGGCAAAAAGGGTATCCGGCGAAGTCGAGTCATCAGGCGCGGCAGGGGCCAGAGCACCCCGATCCTTGCCGACATCCACCTCGACCAGCGACACGGCGGAGAAAGGCGCGTCATTGATGTCGTTGTAAGCGAGCCGGATGACGGCGTTGTAGAGTCCGGGCAAAACGGGGGCGCGCGCCAGCGCCAGGCGTTCGCGCACCGTCTGGCCGGGAGCGAGTTCGCGAATCGCGCTTCCGCGCGCCTCCACATCCCCCAGTCTCACGGTCGCCCGCACGGCGCGGGCCAGCTCGTCGCCCTGGTTTGTCAGCTCGATCTCGAACGCCGGTAGCGGCCCGCCGGGATCGGGGGTGACGATGGGTTCAATCCGGATCACGCCTGCGGCGGCGAGGAGAGGGAGGAGGATGAGGAGGCAGATAGGCTGAAGGCTGAAGGCTGAAGGACGAACAAAAACACTGCGCATATTACGACTCTTGGGGTCAACGCCCCCCGATTCGCGCCAACGCCTGGGAGGGCGCGCATGTTGCGCGCCGCGGACGGCGACACGCCGTCCCTCCCATGAAAAGCGCCCTTTGGTGGCGCGGTGCCTTCATATTGCGCTCCCCGCTGGAGCCGCGCCCCGTTCTCAGTTGACCAGCCGCACGCGGTCGGCGCCCTTTTCGATGCGCCCGATGACGACGGGGCGGCTGCCCGACTTGCGCAACGACTGCAAGGCCGCGCCCGCCTCCGCGGCGCGCACCATGATGACGAGGCCGATGCCCATGTTAAACACGCGGTACATCTCCTCGCGGTCGACGCGGCCGGCCTGTCGGATGAACTCGAACAGGGCGGGCACCTTCCAGGCTGCGCGGTCGAACACGGCGCACACCCCGTCCGGCAGGACCCGCGGGACATTGTCGGGAAAGCCACCGCCGGTGATATGCGCCATGGCGCGGATGCGCACGCGCGGCATGAGAGCCGTAACCGGCTTGAGGTAGCTCCGGTGCACCGCCAGCAGCAGATCGGACACGCGGCGGCCGGTTCCCGGCAGTTCGTCGTCGATCGCCAGGCCGGCCTGCTCGAAAATGGCACGGCGCGCCAGCGAATACCCGTTCGTGTGGAGCCCGGAGGACGGCAGGCCGATGAGGACATCGCCGGGGCGCACGCCCGATCCATTGATGACCGCCTTGCGGTCCACCACGCCGACGATGGTGCCGACCAGGTCGTACTCGCCCGGCGGATAGAGGCCCGGCAACTCGGCGGTCTCGCCGCCCAGCAACGCACAACCGGCCTCGCGGCAGGCCTTGCACAACCCGGACACGACCTGGCGGAACACATCGCCGTCGAAACGAGAGAGACCCACGTAGTCCATGAAGAACAGCGGCGTCGCGCCCTGGACCAGGATATCGTTCACGCAGTGGTTCACGATGTCCTGGCCGACGGTATCGTGGCGGCCGGCCAGGCAGGCGATTTTCAACTTGGTGCCAACGCCGTCGGTGCTGGCCACGAGCACCTTGTCCTTGCCGGGCGAGGCGAAGAAGCCGCCGAACTGGCCGATGGCATTCAGCACGCCGGGCGTGGCGGTGGCTTTGGCCATCTTCTTGATCGCGGCAATGCCCGCCATCTTGGCGTCGATATTGACGCCGGCAGCGGCATAGGCGGATAGGGTCTTCGGGGTGCGCTTCATAAGTCTCCTCGTAACGGCTCAGGGTTCAGGGTTCAGGGTTCAGGAAAGAACCAACAATTCCCCACCCCGCACGATCAGCAGGTGATACTTTGTATGCGACAACGTCTTTGGGTTGGCAGTCCGGCCTGAACCCCGAACCCTGAACCCTTCCCTCCTGAGTCATGGCGTCTCCTTCTCACAAACCCACCGCCTTGAAGGTGCGGGCGACATCCTTGAAGTGCACCGTGATGTCGAAGACCTCGTCTAGGTCGGAGGGGGTGACCCTGGCCATGATGTCGGCATCGGCCTCGATCAGCGCGCGCAGATCCCGGCCGTTCTCCCAGGCGGCCATGGCATGGCGCTGGACCTTGCGGTAGGCATCTTCGCGGCTGAAGCCCTTGCGGGTGAGCATGAGCAGCACCTGCTGGGAATGGATCAGGCCGTGCGTGAGATTGAGGTTGGCCCGCATGCGGTCAGGATGGACGAGCATGGTGGACACGAGTTTCTCGAGCTGGACCAGCATGTGGTCCAGCGCGATGGTGCTGTCGGGCAGGATGATGCGCTCGACGGATGAGTGCGAAATATCACGCTCATGCCACAGGGCAACGTTTTCCAGGGCGGCGACCAGGTTGCCGCGCAGGATGCGGGCCAGCCCGCAGAGTTTTTCGCCGGTGATGGGGTTCTTCTTGTGCGGCATGGCGGAAGAGCCCTTCTGCTCCTTGCCGAAGAACTCCTCCATCTCGCGGACTTCCGTGCGCTGGAGATGGCGGAATTCGGTGGCCCACCGATCCACCGAGGCGCCGACGAGGGCCAGGGCGGCCATGTATTCGGCATGGCGGTCGCGCTGCAGCACCTGCGTGGAAATGGCCGCGGCGCGCAGGCCCAGCTTGCGGCACACGTACTGTTCGATGGACGGCGAGATATGCGCGTGGGTGCCGACGGCGCCCGAGAGCTGACCCACGCACACGGTGTCGCGCGCCGTTTCAAGCCGGCGCAGCGCGCGGCCGAACTCGTCGTACATGAGCGCCATCTTCAGGCCGAAGGTGATGGGCTCGGCATGCACGCCATGGGAACGGCCCATCATGGGGGTGTATTTGTAGCGGCGCGCCTGCCGGGCGGCGGCGCGGCGCAAGGCCTTGACGTCCGCGATCAGGATGTCCACGGCCTCCACCATCTGCACGGCCAGGGCGGTGTCGAGCACGTCGGAACTGGTCAAGCCGCGATGGATGTAACGGGCCGAGGGGCCCACGTGTTCGGCCACATTCGTGAGAAAGGCGATGACATCGTGGTTCACCTTCGCCTCAATCCGCGCGATGCGCTTGACGTTGAACGCCGCGCGCTGACGGATGCGTTGCAGGTCGGCCGCCGGCACGATCCCCAGTTTGTGCATGGCCTCGCAGGCCAGGATTTCGATCCGGAGCCAGATGCGGAACTTGTTTTCGTCGGACCAGATGGCCCCGATGACCGGGCGGGTATACCGTGGAATCATGTGCGCCTTCTTGTGTTTGGACGAGCGCCCTGTAGCAGCGCCGCTGTGCGGCGCTACGCCGCGCACAGCGCGGCGACTACAGAACCTGAAACCGGTAGGCAGGGTAGTGAAAACGCAGGTGGGGCGCTAGAAAAAAGGGCGGGGGGGGTTCAGCGGCGGGGGCGCAAGGCACCTGTGTGGGTCCACCCTGGGAATCGTTTGACAAGATTGACAGGATGTTACAGGATTTCAGTGCAGCAGCCGGAAGGGAAGGGCATGTGTCGGCAACGGCAACCCAAATCCCGTCCAATCCTGTGAATCCTGTCCAAGACCGACTGTTCCAGTCAAATCGACGTGTAAGAGGAAGACCCACAGAACTGCCTTGCGCCCGTTCAGCGGTTCACGGTTCACTGAGGCGCAGCCGGCGCGGGGACGGAAACGGTGGTGACGACGGTCGCCGAGTTCGTGGGGTTCACGGGCAACGCGTTGGTAATGGCGGCCTTGAGTGTCTTCGAAATCTTCGACATGTGCCGGTGCACGAGATCGGCATCCTCAGGCAGGCCGTCTTCGCGTTCGATGTGGCCCGGCTCGGCGATGCCGACCGTCACGAAGATGATGGTTTCCTTCTGGAGGCGCGCATCGTGCGTATGGGTGAAGAGGTATTTCCCGATCAGCGGAATGTCGCCCAGCAAGGGGATCTTCTTCTCCTCCTTGCGGTCCTCGGTCTCGGTCAGCCCGCCGATGGCGGCCGTCCGCCCGCTCTCCAGCGCGAACGTGGTCTTGATGGTCTTGGTGGATTCCACGGGGAATGAGTTATTGTCGGGCGTGACCTTGTTGCGCACGAAGCGGCTCAACGTGGGATTGATGCTGACGGTGATGTTGCTGGCATTGTTGATCGTCGGCGTAACGTCCAGCTTGATGCCGAACTCGAAATAGGGTTTGGTGCCGTCCAGTTCATAGGTGGTCGTATTCGCCTGGCCCTGCTGGCCGGGCGTCACGGTGCCCTTGATATTCGGCTCATTCTCCCCGATATGGATGGTGGCGGTCTGCTCATTGGCCACGATGATCTTCGGGTTGGAAACCACGCTCACGCCGTTCATCTGTTTCAAGGCGCTGAGCACGACCCGGAAATCGTCGGCGCTCAGGACCGCGGTGCGCACATCGGCCACCGTCTTCTCGAACGTGTCCTTCAGGTCGCGCTGCGCGCTGACGGACTGGTTGATGGAGTCGTTCACGGACCGGGCGGGCACGGGGGTCACCGTCGGCGTCTGGATTCCGGTGATCGGGTTCATTTCGTAAGTGGTTGTGTCCTGGTTGACGGGGGCGCCGTTGGCATCGATGCCTTGGTTGAGGGTGTCGGAACGCGTGCGCGAGTCCTGCCGGGTGAGGGTGTCGGAGCGGCTCCTGAGTTTATTGCGGGTCTCCTCGACGCTCCACTGCATGGCGTTCATGCCGACGCCGTAGCCCTCCAGCACCTGCCAGTTGATGCCCAGGTCCTTGATGGCCTCGTCGTTGAGTTCCAGGAACTTGGCTTCGATGTAGACCTGCTTGCGCGGCAGGTCGATTTCGGTGATGACCTTGCGGATTTCGTTGACGTTCAGGGCGGTGGAGCGCACGACCAGGGCGTTGCAGTTGGGAAAGGGCGAGACCGTGCCGCCCCGGATCAACAGGGGGGTAATCAGGGTGGCAATGTTGGCGACGGAGGCATTGTTCAGGAAGATCGTGGCGGACACGAGCGGATCCTCGGACCCGAGCGCCTTGGGCATGATGCTATAGATGCCGGACCCGGGGATCTTTTCGGAAATCTGCATGCTATAGATGTCGAGGATCGAGCTCAGCGCGGGCTTCCATTCCACATCCTGCAGGTTGACGCTGACCTTGCCGCCGAGATTGGTGGCGGTGGCGATGATGTTCGCCCCGGAAATGCGGGTGAACATGCGGACGACATCCTGCAGCGGAACGTCATCCAGCGCGATGGTGATGAGCTCCGCGGCCTCGGCCGGGGCCGCAAGGCCCGGGATATCCACCCTCTCGGGTGAGGCCTCAACCTCGGGGACGGCGGCATTTGCGGATTCCGGTGACTCGACGGGAGCGGCGGGGGACGCCATCGGGACTTCCTGCGCCGGCGCGTTCGTCAGCGCCGGCAACTCGACGGATGCCAGCGTTTCGGCAGGGGCTGCCACGGCAACGGCAGGAGCCGCGCCCGCCGATTCCGCGGGTTCAGGCGCGGCCTGGAGTCCCGCCGCGACCATAGCCGCCAGGATGACGATCAGCCAACGCGTGATGTTCGCGCTTGATTCTATTCGCACGTCTGTTCCCTCCCTGATCACCTGCCCTCGTCAATGGCACGCCATCCCTGGGAGGGCGCGCATGCTGCGCACCGCGGACGGCGACACGCCGTCCCTCCCTTAATAGGCCAGAACCCGGTAGAACCGGTTCGTTGCGCCCGCGGTCGTACGGTCCACGCCGTTGGTCCACGCGTTGTGGCCGGGAATGTTGGTAATCCCGGGCACGAGTTGCCAGACCACCGGCGGAGGCACCAGGCTATTAGCATACTGCACCGCGTATAGCCAGTTGAGTGTTCCGTACCACGTGATCACGAACCCGTTGGTGCCGCCCGGCAACGCCGCCGTGGCGACCTCGGCCCGGCCGTTCGTGAAGGCGCCGGCCCGCAACGGCAACGCCAGGATGCGATTATGTCCCGTATCAGCCACATAGAGAATGCCGCGCGGATCGCAAACCACATCCTCCGCCCCGTTCAGCACATTGCTGCCGATCAGCACGCTCCAGACCCGGCCCGTCTGGGGCGTCACCATCACGCGACTATTGTCGACGTCCGCCAGGTAGAGACTCGTTCCCCATATCGACATCCCGGCTGGACGCCGCAATCCGCCCTCGGCGCTGTCACGGCTGCCAAGCAGATCCATATACAGCCCCGTGGAGCTGAACCGTTGCACCCGGCTTTGACCCGTACCCTCCGTTCCATCGTCGGAGAGCAGTAGGTTATCGGCGCTATTGACCATCAGTCCGCGAGGAAACAGCGTGTATCCCGCCATCGAGCCCTCGGCAACAAACACCGACCACACGCCTCCCGTGCTGTATTTCTGAACCCGATTGGGGTAAAGGTCGGCCACGTACAGGTTGCCGACAGAGTCGACCGCGACATCCATCGGCGTGTTGAACACCCCCAGACCGCCGACACCCGCACCCAACACCCGCCACTGGCCGCTGCTCGGATTGCGAATCTGGATGCGATCATTATTGGAATCCGCCACATAGACGTTGAGTTTCGCATCCACGGCAATGCCATACGGTCTCGAGAACTCGCCCGGATTGCTCCCTGACTGGCCCCATATCGTCCAACTCCGGCTGACCGGATCATACATCTGAATGCGGTCATTCCGGCTATCGGCCACATACAGACGGTGGAGACTGTCGAGTGCAAGCCCGCTGGGCCGGTTGAACAGCCCCGCATTGGTCCCGATCACGCCGCCGAACATCTCGATCGTGTAGTAGGCGCCCGGCACAATCGTCACATGCTGGTCGACCACCGTGGCCGTGACATCGCCGGGCGTCAACCAACTGTCCGTCAGCGTCTTGAAACTCACGGTATAGGAGCCGGGTGCGACCTCGATAACCGCGCCACTATTAGTCCAATCCCTGCCCGCAAGACGCCACTGGGCGCCGGCCGCGATCGCTTCGGGCGGAATGATATCCGCCGAAATCCCGGTCACCTGGGTATACAATCCGGTCACCGACACCAGATTCTGATTAACCAACGCCACCGAGACCGAGGCCGGCGTGATCCAGCGTGTAGCGGGTCCGAACTCGACGGTGTAGCTCCCCAAGGGCAGATTGCTGACGACGACGCCGCTTCCATTCCAACTGCCGGCATTGTAGCGCCAGAGCGCGCCGTCCGTCACGGCGCCGGCCGGCTTCAGGATCGCCGAGAGCGCCCCCGTGATCGGTGCGTACTCCACATTGCGCTCGAAAGGTTCGCCCGGCGCCAGGTCAATCGGCAACGTCAGGGGCGTAACATACCCCGGCACCGCGCCGAACTCGATCGTGTGGTGGCCTGGACTCACATCCACGACCCGCACTCCATTCGTGAGCCAGTTGCCGTTGTCCACCCGCCACCGCGCGTTCGCATCGACCGCCGGGTCGGAACCCGTGCTGTAGAGCGTGATCCGTATGGATGCGTTGCGCAAATACTGCGTCGTGATGGTGGTCGCCACGCCGTTGACCAGCGTAATCCATTCCGACAACGGCGCGGTCCACCCGGTGACAGGCTTGAAGCTCACCCGGTGACTGCCCGGCGTCAGGCCCTGCGCATTGTCGCCGCTATCCCGCCATATGCCGCCGTCGATCATCCATTGCGCGCCTTCGGCAATGGCCTCGAGCGGCTGCAACAGCACCCGCAGGGACGGCGGCGGCACAATCGCGCCTGGCGCCACAAGATTCACGGTGCCATGCCGTCGCAGGGCGTGACGCCATTGCACCAGCCAGTCGTCCTTGAAGGTGAAATCCTGGTAGCCGTTCGGGCTGTGGAAGAGGCCAAAGGGCAGCGCATTGGTATTGGCCTCGCCATCGTCAAAACGGAAGTCGTGCACGAGCCCATTGGTGGCCGTCTCCCCGATCACGCTGTCGCGCGTGGCGAGGATTTCAGCCGATGTCCGCGCCCGTCCCCACACGCGCACTTCGTCAATGCCGCCGTCGAAAGACTCGCCGATCCGAAGAAACGTCTCTCCGCCTTTGCCGGTCAGGGGCGGGTCATAGGGAGTGTTCGTCGTCGCCACCAAGCTGCCGTTCGTGTAGAGACTCAACATCGAGTTGAGGTTGTTATACGAGGCGGCCACGTGCGTCCACGCCGCCGCCACCGCAGGCAACGTGCCGCCGCGAATCATGTAGGGGGGGGTGCCGTCCGTACGGATGTAACCCGCATAGGGTCGCAGACCGCCCGAACCATTCGGCTCCAGGCCCATGACGAAGTTCACCGCCTGGGTGCCGCCCGGCAACTGTTCGACCACGCGCCGCACAATGAACCCACCCGTACCGTTGGTCGGCTTGACCCACGCTTCCAGCGTCCAGTTCTTCAATATCTGGCGGGCACTGAGTGGCACCTCGAGATAGTCACCCGATCCTCCGTTAAACATCACGGCCCGATTTGTGGCCGGGTCGATCGGATTGGCCGGGCCGGTCCCCATCAGGCGTTCCTGGTTATCCGTGAGTCCGTCATCATCGGTATCGACCATGTCGGGCCGCGACCCCAGTTCCTGTTCGACGATGTTGACGACCCCGTCGCCATCGCGATCCTCCTGTGTATCGGGCCTGCTGTTGCCGTCGGAATCGTCCTTCCGGGGATTGGTGCCCGCCCAGAACTCGTATAGATTGACCAGTCCATCATGGTCGGGGTCGCCCAGCGGCCCGTACTGGCCATCCTTGGCGCCCGGAGTGGACTCCTGGCCGGCGCCATCGTCGTAGGGATCGAGGTGGTTGATCGTCTCCCAGCCGTCCGGCAATCCATCGTGGTCGGAATCGTCCGCGCCGCGCTGGTCCACGCCGTAGATGGGCGCGGCATCGTTCGTCACCCAGAGGAAGCTATTGGTTGGCAGGGCATAGCCGTAATCCCCGAACGTGTACTCCGGGCGGACCGCGCCAATAAGGCCGTTCTTGGCGCGGCGGGCAAAGTCCTCGGCCGAGGTTCCGCCGTCGTCAAAGCGGTAGTAGGCCAGCAAGCTGTCGCGGGAGAAGACGCCGTTGCCGTCCTTGTCGTTCCACCGGGCGTTGGCGACCGCGGTGCCGGACAGCCCCTCTACCAGCGTGGTGTCACGCGCGAGCACGGTGTCACGCGCGGCGTTGTAATACCCGTCGCCATCGTCGATCCAGTAATTGCCGGCGTTATTCAGGACACGCGCGAGCAACACGCCGGGTTCGCCGTCGAACAGCGAGCCGCCGTTGACAATGACCCCGTCCGAAAAACTGTAGTATTGGGGACTTTGCGTGTCGATCCAGACGTCGTCACCGTTGGCGATCGGCGCCAGTTGATTGGCAAACGTCGCAATTTCGTCACCGGTACGCGCCACGCCCCAGATACGGACCTCATCGAGCAATAGATTGGTGAACGAACCGTCACGCGAAGCCCCCAAGGCCAGAACGTTGGTCGCCGGGAGCATCCGGTCCGCGAAGCCTTCGCCGTAGACGCTCGGGGACATCGACAGCACGCCGTCCACATAGAGACCTAGCGCGTTGTTGGCCCGACTCCAAACGCCTGCCAGGTGTATCCAGCGGTTGGTGGGCAGCGCGTTGGCGCTGACCGAGATGAGATTCCCGGCCGAGCCATGCATGGAAAGCGAGGGAATGTTGTTGGACAGCGCCAGGCAATAGATCGTCACGGCCCTGGTGCCGACCAAAGTCTTGAAATCGAAAAGCTCGCCGGTCAGGTTGGTCCCGAGCAACTTGACCTGGCACTCCACCGTCCACTCGCGGCGCTGCAAGTCCTCACGGAAGCCGGCTGGCGTTTCGTTCGTGGCCAGCGCGGGCTCCGGGTCCGGGATCGGAATGCCGAGGGGGCTGATGATGCGCGCCGACTTTGGCCGGTAGGGATCGCAGGAATGCACGGGACTGCTGGACAAGGTGCCGACCGATGGATAGATCTCAGCCGCGTCGTTGTCATCGTCGTCATCGGAATTCTTGCCATTGTCACGACCCATCGTGGCCGTATTGGTCGTCGGCCAGGCGCTGCCCGCCGTTTCGACGCGGCTGATCCCCGTCCCGGGACGGGGATCCGTCAGACCGGAGGTGTCGGGATCGGCCGGCATCCAGCGCCATTGTTCGGCCGAATCCGGGCGGTGGTTGTACTCGTTCGGGTTGGTTTCGTCGCCCGTGCCGTTGATGTAGGGGCGGGTCGTGAACCGATTACCGTCCTGGCCCCGGTATTCGGTGAGATTATAGAGAAAATCGCCGTCCGGGTCGCCATTCTTGCCGTTGATGCCCGTCTTGTCCCTGGGGTTGAGGTTGAACTGGACCTCCCAGCCGTCGGGCAACCCGTCGCCGTCCGAATCATGCCCGAGCAGCAGGAGGTTCTCGCCGCCGTCCATGTAGCCGGTGCCCTCCGTGGGGTCGGTCCACTCGTGATTACGCAAGGCGTTGCGATTGATCATGCCCGCGTCCCGGAGCGTCCGGGTCCGATCGACGCCGAGAGCGAGGGGCACGGTCATCATGCAAATGCGCGTCAGCGTCCCCCCATCCGTCCGGTAGTCGAGGAAGGGGAACGGCACGCGGCCCTCCCACACCCATTTGTCGCCATTGGGAGCGCCCTCACGAAACTCGGCGAGCAGGCACTGCTCGCGATAGTTGGCCAGGCCGTCCTGGTCGGAATCGGCCCTGGCGTAGGTGGTGTCGACGTCGGTAGCCGTGAAGTCGGTCATGAGGCCCGCACGCGGGTCAATGTTGTTGGCGGGGTCGTACCAGGCGACTTCGAAACTGTCGATGAGCATGTCGTAGTCCGTGTCGATATCGAGCGGGTTCAGGCTGTCGTCGGCGCCGGCGACGACTTTGCCGACCACCGCCCCGTCGACGCTGCCGCCCGACTCCATGGGCGGCCTGCCGTCCACGCCGCCGTATTCCTGCCAGTCGGTCAAGCCGTCGCCGTCCCAGTCGTTGGTCTTGCTATAGACGGCCGGGTTCAGGCCCATGACCAGGCTGCGGGAGTAGTGATCGTACTCCCATTTATCATCCATGCCGTCGCCGTCGCTATCCCAGTGGGCCGGATTGAGCTGGGCCATCCCGCTGACGTTGATGCCGATCTCCGCTTCCTGGGCATTGGAAAGGCCATCTTTATCCGGATCTCCACTGCCGCCCTGGCTTAACGGATCGGGCGTATTGCCGAACCAATGATATTCCCACCAGTCCGGCAACTTGTCGTTGTCGATATCGTCCGTGACGCTGACCGAGCCGATGTACACCGACACGCCGGCGACGATGACCGCCCCGGCGACGAAGGAACGCGGTTCGCCCCTGTCGTAACCGCTGTCGCCGTTGCCGTCAATCCAAGCCATGACCTGATAACTGGCATTCGAGGGAAGGCCGGAGAACGTGAACCCGTAGGGTCCGTTGTTAAGGATAGGCAGTGGCCCATTGGTCAGGGGGGGGATGACCCTATCCGGCGTCCCTGCCGGCTCCGTCAACCAGAGCCCGACGCGCAAGTCGCCCTGGCCCGATCCGTCGCCGGGCGGAGGCAGGTGATTGCCCCAGACGGAACTGTTGTAGACGCGGCCGCCGACCGATTGGGCCTGCGCGGCATCAAACCCGGCCACCGCCATCCATAGGACAGCGGCGGCCGCCATCCATCGTGCGTTCTTGCTCAGTGAAGTGGCCCTCATTGGGGTGGAATGCTGTATCAGGGTTGCGCGATGACTATACTGGCCCGACTCCCAAGACCATCGGTAACGGTCACCGCGTTGTCGTTCGCGCTGTAACGCTGATAGACCACGCTGGCGCCGGTCTTGGCACCCACGATGTTGCCCCGACTTGGCTCAGCCACCGACCACGTGTAAGTCGGCTGTCCGCCCGAGACCTTCAGCACCGCGTAGGTGTCGTCGGCCACCAGCTTGGCGGTATCGGCAGAGATCGAGAGCGCCGTCCCCGCGCCGCCGATGGAGGCGGAAGCCCAATTGCCGGCGCTGTCGTAGACGATCACGTTGTTATTGCCGACCTTGAGGGCGGTATACTCCGCCCCGGAGCCGTTTCCGGCAATGCTGCCGATCGACCCATCCAGCACATCCCAGGTGTAGGACCCTTCGCCACCCGAGGCCTTGAATAGAACCTTGCCGCCCACCTCGTTGACCGAGGCGGACGAAGGACTGATGGCTACCACGCCATTCCCCGTGCTGCGACTGCTCGCATCGACCAGGAAGGGATGCGACTCAAAATACCCATCCAGCTCATTCGAGCCCGATTCGTCATCGTCGTTACAGCCGCACGGTCCGAATGCCGCCAGCATGATGGCCACCGCCGCACCCATCCCCCGCATCCATCCGTGTGCCTTCATGAACAATCTCCTTGATACTGTCATCTTACTGCTGCTTCGCCAAGCGCGTCAATCGCCCGTCATCACCGGGCGCATCTGCAATTCGGTGCATCTGTTGTAGCCGCGTCGCTGCGCGACGCGAAGACACGCCGCAGAGCGGCGTGCCTACAACGACTCGCAGATGCGCCCATCGCCGATCGGCCATCATTCCGCGTGACAATCGAGTTTCACGAGTTGAAGGCCGCTCGGGGCGACCTGCGTGACGCGCCACCGATACACACGCCCGTCCCAGACCACACTCACGACCCCGCCGTCCTCAACCACCCGCCCATTCACGTCCGCAAAATAGATCTCGCGCCCGGAGGCCTTGTCGCGGCCGATACGGCTGACGCCCTTGATCTCGAGACGCCGCCGGGCCTCATCCCAGTCCGGAGGGCGGGCGAGGGCAACCTCGGCCGGAGCGGTTGACACGGAGGAGCCTGGCGCCGACAATCCGCTGCTGGGCTTCACGACCCGGCGCGGCATATAGCCCACCGGCCAGAAGGGATCGCGGTTGGTCGACGACGCCGTCTGGGGAGCGCCCGATTCCGCGGCAGTCCCGACGCTCACCGGCGCCACGCCCATTCCCGGGGGCGGTATTCCGTCCGGTCCCCCAAGCGACGGGCGGGGCGGCATGGGGCCGCCCGGAACCTGCGCCACGGCCGCCAGGCCGCTGCCGAGCGCCAGCATCAGCGCCACACGGACGGCACGACGGCTCATGGCGCCTCCTTGACTGCCGCGTCCGGGGACCTCAGGGCGTTTTCAACCTCGATCGGCCACTCGATGCGCAGGCTGACGCGATGCTGGGACGGGTTGTCAGGCTGACCGGAGATCCTCAATTCCGTGACGCACACGTAAGGATTGCGGGTCTCGATGGCGTTGAGAAACGCCATGATCTCCGCATACGAGCCCTGGCCGCTGATTTGCGCGCTGTAGGCGTTGTAGGGACGCTGGCCGGCCGTCTCTTTCGCCTGCAGGCGCAAGGCCTGCACGCCGCGCTCCTGAATATCGTCCAGGACGAATCCCGTTTCCTTGGCGCGCGGCTCCATGGCCTCCGTCACGCCCACCAGGTAAGAGCCCAGGATCGGGCGCAGCAGATAGTCGGATGCGATGGCCTGCAGTTGCCGGGTCACCTCGTCGAACTCCGCCTGGATCTGTGCCGACGCCTTCAATTCACGCTGGGCCTTCTCCAGGCGCGCCCGGTACTCCTCGCGTGTTTCGGCCAGTTTCCGGCGCGAATCGATGATGGGAACGATCGCGAACTGCGCCAGCAGAATGAGCACCACGACGCAGCCGATGCCGATCAGCACCAGCACCTGGATCCGTTGTTTCCTGTCTTCCGGGAGTTTCATTCAAACCGCCGCGGTTTGCATTTGCACACAATCTCGAATACCCGGTCCGTCTTGACCTGGCTATCCTGGCGAAACCGGCCGGGCGGAATGACCGCCGACTCGATCCAGGCGTCATAGGGCGTCTGGCGCAGCGTTTCCGTGAATTCGCCGACGTTGACTTCCGAGCCCGCCGCGCTGGTCCGCGCCGAGAGCCGCAGTTCGTAGACGCGCGCCGGGACATTGTTGGACATCACGAACAGGTCGTGCGATACCTGCAGATCGGTCAACTGGATCATTGGCGGAACCGCCATCTGGAGCGCCGCGAGTTGGGCGCCCCACCCCAGGCGCGTATCGCGCCACCCGGAGATCTCCTTGTGCAGATCGCAGCGGAGACCCAAGTCGGTCCGCAACTGAAGCGCAGCCTTATACTTGGGCTCGGTGCGGCGCCATTCATCGACGACGGCCTCGGCCTCCTGCTGCAGATTGCGATAGGAGGCGAAGAAAGAGAACACCGCGAGGAACAGGAGCACCCCGGCGCCGCCGGCCAGCGTCCGGACCAGCACATGAGGCTGCACCAGGCTGGCGCTGCGCTGTTCGGCTTCAAGAATGAGGTTGATGTGCATCGTTCAGCCCACCTGCAAGATCGCCCAGGCGGCGCCCAGCGCCGCCGTGAAGCGCGCCTCCTGCCCCTTCAACGCATCCGGGATCGCCCCCGGCAACACGGCGAGTTCGCCGAACGGATTCCAGAATTCCGGCTCAAGGCCCGAGGCCGATTGCAGTTCGCGGGCCCACCCCTGCATCCCCGCCACGCCCCCGCAGGCGTAAAGCCGGACAATGTGACAATTCTCGCGGCGCTCAACAAAGTCGCGCGAGATGACGAACTGTTGCAGGAACGACTCCATGGCCCGGCGAATGGCCTGCGAAACGTCGAAGGAACCATCGCTGAGAATTCCGCGCGCCACCTCGACATCGACACCGAGGGCCTCCTGAACCGTCTTCAAAATGGCCGATGAACCGAAATCGAATTTGCGGAGCAGGGATAGCGTGCCCTTGTTATAGAGGGCCACCGTCGTCACCGCCGCGCCGAAATCGACCACCGCCACCGCCTCCTCGAGGTGGCGACGGCCGGGTCCATGCACAAAGGCCGTCATGCTGGCCAGACCCGCCACCTCGATGGAGTACGGGGCCGGCGTACCCACGGGAAACAAGGCACACAACTGGCGGGCCGCCCCGTCGGGCATCGCGACCGCCAGGGCCCGCATCTCGGCACGGCTCTCGGCCACCACTTCATAGGCCACGCGGTAGTCGGAGGCGTCGGCCAATCCCATCAACTCGCTCACCTGGGTCTCGGTGGATTTCTCCGAGTGGGTTGGAAATGTCAGCAGTTTGACCAGCGCGCCCGGGCCCGAGTACGTCAGGGCCGCATGGCGGGCATGAACCGCCTTGGGCAGCGTCAGCGGCGGCGGCAACTCCCGGCCCGACGGGAGGACCACCGCCGGCAGCAGATCGACCGCCACCACGGTGGCTGCCCGGTTGATCGACTTGAGCCGCACCACTTTGAGCGCCGTGCCGCCAACATCCACGCCCACCACGTCCGTGCGGCCACGCTGGAAACGTTTGACCAAGTCCGTCAGTGTCTTCATGCTCGCAAACGGCGCCCCTCATCAAGCCTGCGACGGGGTACGGGTGCATCGGAGGCTCACACACACTAAAGCAGATGCCATGCCCTTGTGCAAGTCCCGCAGACGGGAAAGAGGGCCCCTCCTGCGTGAGGCTGGCGGCGGCGCTTGACATCGGGCCGCCGTTGAATACCTTCATGCCAGCACAAGACCGGAGGAATCGCATGAATTACGCCTCCAAGATCATCACCTATCTGGCCGCCGAGGATCGCGTGGCAAGGGTCATCCTTGTGGCCGGGGCGCCGCCCATCGAAAAGCGGGGCCGCGAATTGCGTGTCGTCGTCAATACCGTGCTCAATTCCGACGATGTCCGCGACACGCTGGCCACCCTGGCCAGCCATGTGCACCATTCGGGCCCTGCACAAATCGGCAGCCACGGGGTCTTTTCCTTCGGCATTCCCTCCCTGGGTCGATTCCGCGTCCACCACCTCACCCAACGAGGCAGCGACATGGTGTGCATCCAACGCATGCCCTTCGCCATCCCCGACCTGGCCGCCAGCCTGGCAGACCCCCCCAAAGTCGACATGATCGATCGCCTCTTTGCCGGCTGCAAACCGGGACTCATCGTCGTCACCGGCCCCTCCTCCACGGCGCTCGCCCGTTTCGTCTATGGCGCCCTGGACCGGGTGAACGCGAGCGCCAACCGCGTCCTCTTTATCGCCGAGCAAAACCTGTCATTCGTCCTGAAGCACCGCAAATCCGTGGTCATCCAAGTCGAGATCGGCACGGACTGCCCCACCCTGACCGAGGCGCTGCTCAACGCGCTGAGTCTCTCCCCCGACGTCCTCTACGCCCGGGACCTGCGTACGCCAACCGATTTTGCCGCCGTCATGCGCGCCGCCGAGGCCGGCACGCAGGTCCTCATCAGCGAAGCCTCCCTGGGCGAACGACACCTCCTGAACGAGTGGCAACGTCGCATCGCACCGGAGGACTATGCCGCCTTGCGCCACATGATCCTCGCCGTCTTGACCGTCACGGATGACGGCGCCGACCGCCTGCGCGTCCAGGTCACCAGCCCCAAACCCCAGACCCCGGACGCGCTTCCGCCCGTCGACACCCCAGATCAAGAACACCCATAGCCTGATGATCCTGCCGCTGGAACAGCCGTCTCTCATTTTTTAGTTCTTGAGGCCAAGGCTCGGGTTTTCTCGGGCGAATTGCCCAGATACTGACATCGATTCTTGCGACTATTCCAAGTTGATAGAAAATGATACCGTTGTTCCCGATTACATGGTATATATGATGCTTAATTGGGTGTTTCCGGTTACCTAGAGCACCATGAGTGATCAGCTTAGCACATCATCCAAGACGATGCGGATTGACATCCCGCCTGACTTGCGGGATGAGTTTTTACGGTCCGGCGGCGACCGCCCGAAACCCAAGGCGCGCCTTGAAGTCGAACGACCGCGGTCCATCAGGAAGGCGACGCGCGTCGGCGGCGATGATTTTCAGCAGCTTTTTCAGAGTGTTTACGATGGTGCCGTCATCACCGAAACCAACGGCGAAATTGTCGATTCGAATTCGCGGGCGCAGGATTTCCTGCAGCGCTCGCGCCAGGAACTGCAGGGGGCCTCCATTACGGACATCATTTCGGGCGCCGACGCTTCGACCATCAGCACCTTGAACGCCTCCCTGGAAACGGATCGCTTCATCCTGATCCAGGCGTATTGCAGCCGCAAGGACGGCAGCATCTTCCCGGCGGAAATTGCAGTGAATCGCTTGCTGGCGAGCGGCCGGCACTATCTGTGCATTTTCATCCGCGACGTCACCCAGCGGCGGCAGGCCGAGGAGATGCTGCGCACCGTGCATCATGCGATTCAGAACACGTCTGCGGGGATTGCCATCACGGACCGTCACGCGAAGGTCGAGTACGTCAACAACGCCACGGCGCGCCTCTGGGGGCATGATCGGCGCGAGGCCCTGATTGGAAAATCCCTGAAAGACCTGTTCCCGAGCGGTTCCCAGGCCGAGGACATGATCAAGACGGTACTGGCGGGAAACAGTTGGACGGGCGAAACCATCGTTGCCCAGCCGAATGGCGCTTCCGTCTGCGTTCAGGTGGTGGCCGCCGTCAATCGCAATACGGAAGATGAACTGGCCGGCATGGTGATCTCGCTGCTCGACATCAGCGACCGGAAGCGCGCGGAACAGGCGGAACGGCAGTCCGAACGGCAGCGCGTCATGGTCGAGAGTCTCGGAGCGGCCTGCCACCATCTGGGCCAGCCGGCCACGATTCTCCTGGCGAGCCTCGAGTTGATGGCGCGCATGCCGAACCAGGATCGCGCCGTGACCGAGGAACTGCTGGCGTCCAGCATGGATGCCGCCGAATCGCTGCGCACGATGCTGCACGAATTGAACAACATGACCGAAGCCGAGTACCGCACGCGGGCCTACATGGATGGCGACGACGCCACCGGCGCCGCAGGTCCGCGTATCCTGGACATCCGCGCCGGCCAGCAGCCCTGATCGTCACAACCACGCGCCGGCGCGCCGGCCGGTCAAGGCGCCGTCGACCAGCGTCGGCGTGCCGTTGACCACCACATGCACCACCCCCTCCGCCAGCCGATGGGGCGCCGCATAGGTGCTCCGATCGACGATGGATCCGGGGTCGAACACCACGACATCGGCCGCCCGGCCCGGTGACAGCCGGCCCCGGTCTGCCAGCCGGAAGTGATCGGCCGCCAGCGACGTCATCTTGCGGACGGCTTCCTCGATCGGCACGGTCCGCCCCTCCAGCACGGCCCGCAGGAACCGGGGAAAACTGCCGTAGGCGCGCGGATGCGGATAATCGCGACTCAGGGGGCCCCAGGGCGCCCGCACGGACGCATCCGAGCCGAGCATGACGTAGGACTGGGCCAGGATCCGCCACAAGTTGTCCTCGCTCATGCCCTGGAAGAACGCGCTCGTCCGGAGTTCATCGGCCTCGATCAGGACCAGGGCGGCGTCCACCGGCTCCAGGCCCAGTTCGGCGGCAACGTCACACAACGGCCGGCCCCTGAAACGGCCGTTCTGAACGTCGGAGGACCCGACCGTGATGAGGGTCCAGGCATCGCCGGTCCGCGCCGCGGCCAACTCCGCCCGCAAGCGAGCGCGTGTCGGGGGATCGCGCAGCCGGGCCAGTTCGGCATCGCGCCCCCCTTCCGTGGCCCAGTCCGGCAGGATCACGTCCAGTTCCGTGCAGGATGACAGATAGGGATACCGGTCGGCCGCCACGTCCACGCCGCCGGCGCGCGCACGGTCGAGAGTGTCCAGCGCGCGGTCAAGCAAATGCCAGTTGGCGCGACCGGACGTTTTGAGGTGCGACACCTGCACGCGCACCCCCGTGGACCGGCCGACGGCGATGGTCTCTTCCAGCGCCTCGATCAACTGGCGGCCCTCACTGCGCATGTGCGAGGTGTAGATGCCGCCATGCGAGCCCACCACGCGGGCCAACCCCTCGATCTCCGCGGCCGTCGCGTACATGCCCGGCGGGTAGATCAATCCCGTGCTCAACCCGCGCGCCCCGGCCGCCAGCGCTTCCTCAAGCCGCCGGGTCATGGCCGCACGTTCATCCGCCGTGGCCGCCCGGCCCTCGTAGCCCATGACGCCCGCCCGCAGCACATTGTGCCCCACCAGCGCCACCACGTTCACGGCCGGGCGCGCGCTTTCGAGCAGCGCGCGATAGTCGGCCATGCTGTGCCAGGTGCCGGGATACTCGAACGTCTGCCAGTCCGACGGGAGCCGGGCCCGGCCGAGGAACGGCGCCGCCGAGGCCCCGCAGTTCCCGATCACCTCGGTGGTCACGCCCTGGTAAACCTTGCTGGGGGCCGCGGGTTCAACCAGCAGGTAGGCATCGGAATGCGAATGCGTATCGATGAAGCCGGGACAGACCATGCGGCCCCGCGCATCCAGTTCGACGCGCGCCTCCGCCCGCGACAGATCGCCGACAGCCGTCACCCGCGCGCCGGCCAGGCCCACGTCCGCCCTCAGGGCAGGCGCGCCGGTTCCGTCGATGACGGTTCCACCGCTGATCTTGAGGTCAAGCATGGGCGCAGTTCCCAAAATGTGGAACATCCAACGCCCAACAACCAACATCCAACATCCAACGGGCGGCACAGGCTTCTTGCCCACTTGGTCGTTGGGCGTTGGTTGTTGGTTGTTGGCCGTTCATTCCGCTGCGGCGGCCCCCATCCCCTGCCCCGAGAGCAGTTCCATGATCTCCTGCTGCACGGGCTCGATCTCCGTGAGTTTGAGCTGTGGATCGACCAGCAGGAAGGTCTCGCCCGTCTTGCGATGTTCGTAAACCACCTGCCGCAAGCCGTCGTCGTCGGTTCGGACTTCACGCTCCACCAGGACGCGCTGGCGCTCGAGCATGACCGCCAGGATGTAGATGGCGTTCCGGCGGGCCGGGTTGTTCTCTTCCAGCAACTGGCGCAGGAGGGTTTCGGCCGTCTCCTTGCGGACCCGGCGTTCCGGCTCAGGGGGCGGCACCCGGAACAGTCCCTTCCATGAACTGTACCTTGGCTTGCGAGCCGCCTCGGTGACCCAGCAGGCGTCACAGTAATCGTCACGGGTATAATCGACACCCTCAAACACGAGCCGGGTGACATACGACTGCCCGTCCTCGAACGCCTTCTGGCAGGCGCCGCACGCCGTGCCGCGCGACCTGATGTTCCATTCCTGACTCATAGTACGTGCCGCCCGTCAGATACTCTCCATGTAAACATCACGGCTTTCCCACAGGCAGACCACCCCGGAACCGACCGTCAGCAGGCCGACCAGACCCGCCAGGCAAACCGCCACGTGCGCGAAGTAGAAATTGAACTGATGCAGGGGATCGGCGTACCGGGCCTGCCCGGCCAGCAGAACCGGCAACACGTCGTGCTGGAGGGAAAGCCCGGCCATGATGACGACAATCGTGACCGTCTGCCAGATCATCTTATGTTTTCCCCACTTGCCGGCCGGCAGCACAAGGCCTTTCTGGGTGGCCAGCAGCCGCAGGCCCGTGATCAGGAATTCGCGGCTGATGATCATGATCACAATCCATGCCGGCACCACCTGGTGCACGATCGCAAACGCCGGCACCACCTGGTGGAGCGATGCAAAACTGATGAATGCCGCGCTGACGAGAATCTTGTCGGCAAGGGGGTCCATCAACTGCCCGAACACCGAGATGAAGCCATGCCGGCGCGCCAGGGCGCCGTCCCACCAGTCGGTCAGTCCGGCCAGCCCGAACGTGAACAGCGCCAGGGTTTTGCCCCACGGAATGCTGGTGGTGAGAAACACCACCATCACGAACGTGAGCCCGACACGGCTCACCGTGATCTTGTTTGGAAGATTCATGCGGAATCTAGTGTGCAGGCTCCGCCCGTGTGCTGTCAAACTCGAACGCGGCCTCGAGGTCGTAACCGTCCACGCGGGTGTGGCGCACCCGCAGGAATTCGCCGGCCCGGGTCGCGCGCGCGCCCACCACGACCCGCGTCACCCCGTCAACCTCGGGCGCCTGCCGGGCCGAGCGCGCCAGCCAGACGCCGTCCTCCAGCGACCGGATCGTCAGCACGGTTTCGGTCTGCCCGACCTGCGCGGTCAAGTGGCGCCGGACCGCCGCTTGTTGCGCGCGCATCAACGCCGCACGACGCCGGCCCGCCACCGCCCGCGGCACGGGATGCGGCAGGTCATGCGCGGCGGTGTGCTCCTCCCGCGAGTAGGTGAACACGCCCAGATGGTCGAACGCGGCCTCGCGGACGAACGCCTGCAGATCGTCAAACTGCGCCGCCGTCTCGCCGGGGAACCCGACCAGGCAGGTGGTCCGCAGCGCGGCATCGGGCAGACGAGCCCGCACACGCCCCGGCAGTTCGCGCACGGCCCGCGCGCCGCCGGCCCGGCGCATGGCGCGCAGGATCTCGGGATGACTGTGCTGGATGGGAATGTCCAGGTAGCGGCACACGCGGCGGCTTGATCCCATGGCATCCAGCAACGCGTCGTCGAGATGCGCCGGATGGCCATAGAGCAGGCGGATCCAGAACCGGCCGCCCAGCCGATCCAGGGCGCGCACCAGCGCCGCGATATCCGTCCGGCCCCCGAGATCGCACCCGTAGCGGGTGGTATCCTGCGAAATCAGGTTCAATTCGCGCACCCCGCCGGCCAGCAGGGTCTCCGCCTCGCGCAGAATATCGGTCATGCGTCGCGACCGGTACCGCCCCCGGATGCCGGGAATGGCGCAGAACGCGCACCGGTGGTTGCAGCCCTCGGCAATCTTGAGGTAGGCGAAGGGGCCCCCGGTCATGACAATCCGGCGGGCCGACGGGTTGTACAACCGCCGGGACACGGCCGACACCCGCAGAATGCCATGCTCCCCCCGTTCGATGCGCCGGACAATCCGCGCGATCTCGTCGAGTTGGTCCAGCCCGATCATCGCATCGACCTCGGGAATGGCCGAGCGCAGTTCGTCGCGGTAGCGCTGCGTCAGGCAGCCGGCCACGATCACCGCGCGGCACAGGCCCGCGGCCTTGCGGGCACAGGCCCGCAGAATCGCGTCGATCGACTCCTCCCGGGCATCGCCGATGAACCCGCAGGTATTGACCAGGATGACATCCGCCTTCTCGGGCGAAGGCGCGAGGGTCAGACCCGCCGTGCGCAATACGCCGGCCATATGTTCGGAGTCGACGAGGTTCTTGGCGCACCCCAGGCTGATGAAACCGATCGAGAACGCCATGGGGCACCGTTACGGCGAGCGGATCTTCAAATAGGCAGCCGGCGGTTCCTCGGCCAGTCGCAGTGGGGCCGGCCCTCTGGCCGGGGCAACGACGGCCACGGTCGCGGCGGGCGGCCGGTCGCGGTGCATCAGGCGAACGACGCCGGCGACCAGCAGCACCAGCGCCGCGAGGGCGGCCGCGGCGGCGGCATAGCGGCCGAGGCCGGCCGGCAGGGTGAACGCGGGGGCACTCCCCCGGTACGGCCGCACCCGACGGATGCCCGGCGCGCTGCGCCGTGCCGCGCGCCAGCGCACCCAGGCCACGGTCCAGCGCGCCGCCTGCTCGCGCAGCCGGTGCGCCGCCTCCTCCGCCAGGCCGCCCCAGTCCACCTGACGCCGCTTGCCCGCAAGCTTGGCGGACGGCATCGCCGGCAAGGGCTCCGCCGCCGGCGCGCGCGGGGCCGGATGCTCGGATTTCAAAGACGGGCGCGCGGCGCGCGCATAGCGGGCGAGGTACTCCCGGACCAGCGGCTCCGGCTCCAGCCCCACGCATTCGGCATAGAGCTTGATGAAGCCCTTGCCGTACAACGGCACATCGATCCGGCTGAAATCGTTGCGCTCGATGGCATCGACCATGTGGACCTTCATGCGCGTCGCCTCGGCCACATCGCCCTGGCTCATCTTCAGGTTCTCGCGCGCCATGCGCAGGGTGTCGCCCAGTGTAAACAGTTCGTTCATGTCTGCCCGTCCTCTCCCTCCGCGGCGGCCGCCGGGAGTTCGCCATCCAGGTCGATCAGGATTTCGCGGGGATCGGACCCGCGCGCCGGCCCGACGATGCCGCGCTCCTCAAGCACATCCATGACGCGGGCGGCACGGGTGTAGCCGATGCGCAGCCGGCGCTGGAGCGAGGAGGTCGAGGCGCGGTGCGTCTCGCGGATGATCTGGATGGACATCTCGATCAACTCTTCGTCGCTATCGTCCCCCCCGCCGCCGTTGACCAGCATCTGGTCAAAACTGGGCTGCCCGGCCGCCGCCGGGGGGGCGGCCGGAGCCGGGGCGGCCCGGGTCGCCGTCGCGGCACCCGGCTTCGGCGCGCCGGCCGCCGGCTCCGCCGGCGCGGGCGGATGCGGCACCTGGCGCTTGATGAACTCCACGATCTTCCGGATATCCTCGTCGGTCGTCAGGGCGCCCTGGGCGCGGATCAGTTTGCTGCTGCCGGGCGGCAGGAAGAGCATGTCGCCGCGCCCGAGCAGCTTGTCCGCCCCGTTGGCGTCCAGGATGATGCGGCTGTCGTTCTTCTGCGCCACCTGGAAGGCGATCCGGGCGGGAAAGTTGGCCTTGATCGTGCCGGTGATGACATTGACCGACGGCCGCTGGGTGGCGATGATCATGTGGATGCCGACCGCGCGCGACAACTGCGCGAGCCGCGCAATGTAGCTCTCGATCTCGGCGCCGGCCGTCAGCATCAGGTCGGCCAGTTCGTCGACCACGATCACGATGTAGGGCAGCCGCTCCGGCAGGCGGCCGGCGGGTTCGTCGCCGCCCGCCCCGAACAGATCCGGCTGTTTCTCGATCGGCCGCTGGTTGAAACTCTTGATGTTCCGCACACCGGCCTTGGCCATCATTTTGTAGCGTGACTCCATCTCGGTGATGGCCCAGCGCAGCCCGCCGACCACACGCTTGGGATCGGTGATGACTTCGGTGCGCGAGCCGAGCAGGTGCGGCAGGTTGTTGTAGACGGAGAACTCCACGATCTTGGGGTCGATCAGCATCAACTGCAACTGGGCCGGCGTGCGCGACATGAGCAGGCCGGCCAGGATCGTATTCATGCACACCGTCTTGCCGGACCCCGTCGCGCCGGCGATCAGCAGGTGCGGCATGGTGGCGAGATCGGCCACCAGGTCGTTGCCGCCCACGTCCTTGCCGATGACAATGGGCACCTCGTACTTGGAGGGCTGCCAGACGGGGCCCTCGACGATTTCCCGCAGGTAGACGGCGCTGGTGCTGATATTCGGGACCTCGACGCCGACGGTGCCCTTGCCGGGAATCGGCGCCTGCACTCTCACGCTGGTGGCCTTG
Organism: uncultured Verrucomicrobiota bacterium; assembly: GCA_964611575.1. Classification (GTDB taxonomy): domain Bacteria; phylum Verrucomicrobiota; class Kiritimatiellia; order CAIKKV01; family CAITUY01; genus CAITUY01. The sequence goes on along the minus strand of CAZTAJ010000001.1, from coordinate 86,355 downwards.
AGCGACAGGGCCAAGTTGTTGCTGAGGTTGGCGATCCGTTCGACTTTCACGCCGGCCGCCGGCACGAGTTCGTAGCGCGTCACCACGGGGCCGCTCTCGAAACTCTTCAACTGGGTGTCGATGCCGAATTCGGTCAGCGTCTGCACGATGATGCGGCCGGTGGTGTCGGTGTCGCCGCGCAGCGCCCGTTCACTGGCCGGCGGGACGGCGCCGAGAATCGAGGTGGGCGGCAGCACGTAGTCGCCCTGTGCCGGCAGCGACACCGGCCCGGGCGGCGGGGCGGGCTCGGCTTTCGCCGCGGCCGGACGGGGCGCGACGGTCGCCGGCTTCGCGGGTTTGACGGGCGCCTCGGGCGTCTCCTCGGGCGTCTTCGGCGGCGGCTTGGCGGTCAGGGTCGCGCGGGTGGCCGTCTTCGGCAAGGGCTCCCCGGCCGGCTCATCGCCCTCCGCCACCACGACGAACTCCTTCTGTTTCGGCGCCTGCTCTTCCTGCTCGGCGCGGGCGGCCACGCGTTCGATGCGTTCGCGCTTCCACTCCTGGATGGCCGGTTTGCGTTTGACGGTCTCCGTCGCTTCGGGGGCTGTGCCGCTCCACCGCTCGCGCGCCGCGGCCGCCAGGGCCGCCAGGCGGGCGCACTCCCGCCGGATGGCGTCCCAGCCGAAGAACAGGACGGCCGAGGCCAGCATCAGGGACAGCATCAGGATACCGGCGCCCAGCCCGCCCAGCAGATGGACCGACAACGCATGCATGACCAGTTGCGCGGGGATGCCGCCGGGGGCGTCGATATTGAGCGCCTTCAGGAGCGCGCGGAACCACTCGGCCCGCGTGTCGACCAGGCAGGCCAGCGACACCATGAACAGCACGGCCCACACGAGTCTGGCACGCACGTGCTCCACGCCGCGGAAGATCAGCACGATGCCGAAGCCCAGAAACCACAGCGGCACCAGGTAGGCGCCGACGCCCAGCGCCATGAACAGCACGAACGACACCCAGGCGCCGACCGGCCCGATGAAGTTGGAGGGCGGGCTGTTGGGCGGCCACTGCAGGAGGCCGATGTCGCGCCAATCGTACGACACGACACTCAGGAAGAGGATCGCGCACACGCCGAGCAGCACGATGCTCAACGCCTCGCGCTTGCCGGTACTCATGCTGGAAGGGGTGGAAGCCATGCCGTTGTGCCGCGATTCGCGTCCTACGGGGTGTCGCCCTTCTCGTCCAACGCGCTCGCGCCGGCCGCCTTGCGGCACCGCACGAGCAGATCCCTGCTGGCCGCGTTGTTCGTCGCGCCGGCCAGCGTACTGAGCCTGACGGCGCTCTGGGCCGCCCGCAGGGCGCGGTCGAACTGGCCGGTGGCGTAGTAGGCCTCGCCCAGGGTATTCCAGATCGAATAATCGGACGGGACATCCAGCACGGCGTCCCGGGCCAGTTTAACGGCCTTCTGCGGGCTCTTGACCGCCGGATCCTTCGACTTGAGATAGACCCAGGCGAGGTTGTTCTTCACCATCGGGTTCGACGGAAGGAGGCGGTTGAGCGCCACGAGCAGCGGCAGCGCCTCGTCCAGTTTTTCCATCTGGATGTACGCGGCGCTGAGGCCGAACATCGCCTCCTGATTGGCGGCGTCGAGGGTCAGCGCCTTCTCGAACAGCGCCACCGCCCCGGTCCACTTCTCCTCCTGCAGGCTCTGCCGGCCGCCCGAGATCAGGTCGGCGGCTTCGCCCGACAGGCGGGCCGTCCCCGCCGCAGTCGCCTGGGCCGGCGGAGCGGACGTCTCCTGCGCCAGCGCCAGACCCGCTCCTGTCATCCACACCATTATCGTCCCGACGCACAACCGTTTCATGGTTTCCTCGCTTACTTTACACTCAACGTCACGCGCACCGCATCCGGCCGGGCGACCGCCTCGGCGGAACCGGCATAGACGCGCACCGGCAGCGTGTAGGTTCCCGGCGCGGTCAACCCGCTGCAATCGGCGAACACGCGCAAATGGCTGGCTTCCGCCTGGGCCAGCACGTTGGACCGGCCGGTGACGACCACATCCACGGCTGACGGTTCAATATCTATCGTTACCGCCTGCCCCGGGTCAACCACAGCCTTGACCGGCATGGCCTTCCACTCCTTGCCGCCCGTCCGCATCACGATCGCCACCCTGACCTGCACCTCGGCGGGCTCCATCTCGGCGACCCAGTTGTCGCCGGGCGCCTGGAGCACCGCGCGCCGGGAGAATGATTCAACCCGCCCGTCCACATCCACCGGTTGGGTGTACACGCATTCCGTCATCCCCAGCCGGGCGGCGGGGCCGCGCAGCACCACCGACCCCGGCTCGCAGGTCACGCTGTCGACCTCGCCAAACAGGGGCACCCCGACCGTGCGGGCTTTGACCGGGAGGCGTTTTTCGTTCTGCCGGTCAAGCGCCACATGGATGCGCGTCGGATGGATGGCGACGGCGCGCGCCCCGCGCACGCCGCGAATGACGGCCGGCGTGATCTCGATCTCGCTCGGCATCGCCGCCCCGGCGACCGGCAATTCCACCACGGCCTGGATCCGGCGCGGATCGAGGCGCTGGACATCCTCCTGAGACCCCCGGAAAGTCACGTCCACCGTGGCGGCCGACTGGTTCAAGACCGCCATTCCCTCCTGGGCCCGGATCTGAAGGCGAATATCAGGGATCACGACTTCGAGACTGATGGCATCGCGGATCATATGCCAACTGATCACCGCCATCAGCAATGACAGCAACTTGATCCGCTTGTTGTCCAGCAGCAGGGCGCGGAGGCGCTTGACGTTAACCCGCATGCGGCGTCTCCTCCCCGGCCCCGGGCTCTCCCTCGCGCCCGGCCGCCTTCAGGCTCAGGTCCAGATGCTGGCGTGCCCGGCTCCAGCGGCTGCCGGCCGCCGGGTCACGATTGAGCACCGCCCCCAGGAAACGCCTCAGCCGCTCCTCGTCAAAATCCCGGCTCAGGCGACCCCGGGAACTGACGGAAATGGTGCCGGTTTCCTCCGACACCACCACGGCGATGGCGTCGGTCTCCTCCGTCAGGCCCATGGCGGCGCGATGGCGCGTGCCGAGCCCGCGGCTGAGTTCGGGTCGCTGGCAGAGCGGGAACAGGCAGCCGGCCGCCACGATCCGGCCACCGCTGACAATCACGCCGCCGTCGTGCAGGGGCGTGTGCGGAAAGAACAGGCTGGCGAGCAGCTCGGCATGCACGCGGGCATCGAGTTTGACGCCGGTGTCCTGGATGGCCTTGGTTGAGATGGTGCGCTCAATTGCGATCAGGGCGCCGATGCGCCGTTCGGCCAGCAGCAACACCGCCTCGACGATGCCATCGACGAAGTTGCGCGACTCAGGCGGCGGCGTGAACAGCGGCTGGCTGCCCAGTTCGGTCAGCGCACGCCGGATCTCGGGCTGAAAGATCACCAGCAGGGCCACGGCCAGGTAGACGGAAAAACGCCTCAACAGCCAATTGAGCGCGTCCACGTGGAACAGGCGCGTCGCCCCGATCAGGACGATCAGCAGGATCACCAGGCCCACGGACACCTGCACGCTGCGCGACTCGCGGAAGAACGTGAAGAGAAGGTAGAACCCGCACGCGAGCACAAGGATTTCCAGCAGGCCGCTGACCCCCGGCCAAGTGATGAAATTGAGCACGTTCATGCCATCGACTCTCGCAACGCCGTTGCCACCCGGACCGCATCCGCCGACTCGCGCACATCATGCACCCGCACCACATGCGCCCCGCGCCAGACCGCCACCGTCAGCCCCGCGAGGCTGCCGGCCAACCGCCCGCTAATGTCCCGGCCCGTGAGTTTGCCAAGAAAACTCTTCCGTGACAACCCGATCACGACGGGACGTCCCAGCGCCGCCAGCCGGTCGAGTCGCGCCACCAACTGCAGATTGTGTTCCATCGTCTTGCCGAAACCGATGCCGGGATCCACCGCCAGGGTGGTCGGATCCAATCCGGCCGCAGCCAGCGACTCCAGGCGCTCCCCCAGCCAGGCAGCCACCTCGGCCGCGACATCGCCATAGACCGGGTTCTGCTGCATGGTGCCGGGTTCGCCGCGCATGTGCATCAGCACCGCCCCCGCGCCGGCCCGGCCCACCACGCCAGCCATGGCGGGATCGCCCGCCAGGGCCGTCACGTCGTTCACGATCGTCGCGCCAGCCTGCAGCGCCCGTTCCGCGACCGGCGCCTTGCGCGTGTCGACCGAGATCAGCGGCGGTTCGCCCGGCCCGGCCGCCAGCGCTTGCGCCAGTTGCTCGATGACGGGAATCACCCGATCCAGCTCCTCCTCCACGGCCACCGGCAGCGCCCCGGGCCGCGTCGACTCGCCGCCCACATCGATGATGGAGGCGCCCTCGGATGCCAGTTCCAACCCGCGGCACACGGCGTCCTCGGTCATCCGGTACCGACCGCCGTCCGAGAACGAGTCCGGCGTGACGTTCAGGATGCCCATGATGCGCGGCACACCGCCGAGCACAAGCTCGCGGTCCCGGCATCGCCAGACAAGGGGGGCAGCAGCCATGGGGCACCCGGCGCCCATCACACGGTGACGGGGGCCGCGGGCTCCGCCGGCCCAGGCTCCGGGACTGCCGGAACGGGAGGAGGAGGCTTGGCGGCGGCCTCCTCGGCGGCGCGCTCCGCGTCGGAACGGAGGCGGCCGTATTTCAGCAGATCCTCCGCGTCGCGCCCGTCGAGCGTCTCGCGCTCCAGCAGGAGTTTCGCGATGGCGTCCATCTGGTCGCGGTGCGTTTCGATCAGGTGGCGGGCCCGGACATGGCTCTCGCGCAGGAGCTTGTTGACCTCCGCATCGATGCGGCGCGCCGTGTCCTCGCTGAAGTCCGGGCTGCGCGACACTTCGCGGCCGAGGAACATCAACTCCTCCTGGGCGCCGAAGGTCTGGGGCCCCATTTCGTCGCTCATGCCCCAGTCGCACACCATCAGGCGGGCCAGGCGCGTGGCCTGCTTGAGATCGCTGCTGGCGCCCGACGTGATGTCGCCGAAGAACAACTCCTCCGCGACGCGCCCGCCCATGAGCATGGTCAGGATGCCCTTCAATTTGAGTTTCCCTTCCATGTAACGGTCTTTCACCGGCAACGACATGGTGGCGCCGAGGTAGGCCGTCCCGCGCGGAATGATGGTGATCTTATGGATCGGCTCGCTCTCCTCGACCAGCATCGTGACCAGCGCATGGCCGGTTTCGTGGTAGGCCGTGACGCGTTTCTCCTTCTCGTCCAGCACGCGACTGCGGCGCTCGCGACCCCAACGCACCTTGTCACGCGCCTCTTCGAGGTCAGCCATATCGACGGCTTCCTTGCCGCCGCGGGCGGCCAGCAGGGCGGCTTCATTCATGAGATTGGCGAGATCGGCGCCCGAGAATCCGGGCGTACCGCGGGCGATGCGGTGCAGTTCCACGTTGCCGGCGAGGGTGATGCCGCGGGCGTGGATCTTGAGAATCTGGTCCCGGCCGTCCACGGTGGGCAGGTCGATCACCACCTGCCGGTCGAACCGGCCCGGCCGTTGCAGGGCGGGATCGAGCACATCCGGCCGATTGGTGGCGGCGACAATGATGACGCCTTCCTGCGTGTCGAATCCGTCCATTTCGACCAGCAGGGCGTTCAGCGTCTGCTCCCGTTCGTCATGGCCGCCGCCGATACCCGTGAAGCGGCTGCGGCCCACGGCGTCGATTTCGTCGATGAAGATGATGCAGGGCGCGTTGCGTTTGCCCTGTTCGAACATGTCGCGCACGCGCGAGGCGCCGACGCCCACGAACATTTCGACGAAATCGGAACCGCTGATATTGAAGAAAGGCACATCCGCCTCGCCGGCAATGGCCTTGGCCAGCAGGGTCTTGCCGGTGCCGGGGGGCCCCATCAGCATGACGCCCTTGGGAATGTGGCCGCCGAGTTTCTGGAAGCGTTTCGGGTCCTTCAGGAAATCGATGATTTCCTGGACTTCCTCCTTGGCTTCCTCGCAGCCGGCCACGTCCTTGAACGTCACCTTGTTCTTGTCGCGTGCCATCATCTTCGCCCGACTCTTGCCGAAACTCATGGCCCCGTGGCCGACGGCCTTCATCTGCCGGTTGAACAGGAAGTAGAGCAGGCCCAGCAGCAGCAGGACCGGCAGGGCGCCGGACAGGATCTGCCAGAAATACGGGCTTTGGCGTTTGAAGCTGAACTTCACCCCGTTCTTCTGCAGCCACGCGGGCATGGAATCCGTGACGCGCACATCCACCTTGAATTTCTGTGGCTTGCCGGTACGCGAGTCGAGCTTCTTGAGGGTGCCTTCGATGAACTGGTTACCCGAGATCTCCTCGACGATGGTGCAATCCGGCACCTGCCCGCTTTCGACAAGCTGGGTGAAGGTCGGGTTATAGTCGAGTTCCGTCAGGGATTCCTGATCGCGCATGTAGAACTGGTAGGTCATCAGCATCAAAGCGAAGACGGCGAACCAGATCATGAGTCCGCGGGGATTCAAGCGGGGGGCCTGGGCTTCCAGCGGCTTATTCCGGGGCGTGGGCGCCGGCGGGGCCGGGTTGCGGTTGTCAGTTGGCGTTTCCATGCGATCCTCTCATCCCGGCCGGACCAGCGCCCGGCACAATCGATTAAGGGCGGCATTCTAGGGAAACAGCATGCATTCCGCAAACATTATGGCCGAACCTGCCGATGGTTGCGAACGGGGGTCCCCGCCCGGCCGCGCGTTGCATGCGTGCTTCCCGCATTGCTTTCACCCGTTCGCGCCTCTATAATTGCGCTGAATTGCCACATGCCGGTGGATCATGCCAGCGCGCATAATCCATGGGCACGGAGTGTTCCCCGCAATTGCCCATTTCGCCTCCCCCAGTGAGAGCAGTCTCCCTACCACCGCTGATGCGCCCCCTGGCGGACCTCATCGTTTCGCCGACCGGCAGACGACTGGCGGGCCATGCCGGATGGGCGCTTGCAGGCGCTTGTGCCGCCCGCGGGCTCCAGTTTGTCGCCTTCATCTTCCTCGCGCGGTTGATTGGCAAACAGCAATTCGGTCAACTCGGCATCATACAAAGCACGGTTGGACTGTTCGGCGTGCTGGCGGGGTTTGGTATCGGGATGACCGCGACCAAGTACGTGGCCGAACACCGCGTCAACCAGCCGGACAAGGCGGGCCGAATCGCTGTCCTAACCCTGCTTGCCACCAACCTCTGCAGCATCGTGGCCGGGGCCACGCTCGCAGGGCTGGCTCCACTGATGGCCGCGTTCATGGGCGGCGAAGCCAACATGGTACCCGCGCTGCGGGTGGCGGCCCTCTTTATGGTGCTCATCGCCGTCACGACCGCGCAGGCCGGAGTCCTGGCTGGGTTTGAAGCCTACAAACCCATGGCCAAAGCCAGTGCCGTCGGCGCCGTCGCGGCGTTCGTGGGAACGGTGGTCGGAGCCCTTATGGGCGGACTCACAGGCGCTCTTTGGGGCATGACGGCCGGTCAGATGGCGACGTGGGCGGCCCAACGGGTGGCCATCGTGAACGCAACCCGTTTTCACGGCGTTCCGCTGTCTGGCTGGCGGGCCGCGTGGCGCGAACGCAGTGTGCTGTGGCGTTTCAGCCTGCCCTCAGTCCTGGGAGGCGCGATGGTGAGCCCGGCGCAGTGGCTGTGCAGCACGCTTATGGTTCGCCATGTCGGGGGATTCGCCGAGATGGGGGTTTTCAGCGCTGCCAACCAAATCTACCTGGCCGTTCTGTTTCTGCCAGGCGCGATCACGACCCCCCTGCTGCCGGTCCTTGCCGAACGTTTCGGGCGCGACAACGGCGCGAAGGCGGTCTGGTCCGCACTCACACACAGCATCGCCGCCTGCGGGCTCATCGTGCTGCCCCTGACCGTGGCCGGATGCGTCCTGAGTCGTTGGATTATGGGACTGTACGGCAACGCCTTTGTCTCAGGTTGGTCCACCCTCTGCATGGTGTTGGGCACGGCTCTGCTTGTTGCCCTGATGCAACCGATCGGGTACGCGCTCGCCGCTCTTGGGAGGGTCTGGGCGGGAATGATTATGAGCCTGGGCTGGGCGGTCGTGTTCATTGTGTTGACCGTCATGCTGGCCGGGCACGGCGCCTTCGGGCTTGCCTCCGCCCGCCTCCTGGCCTATGTCGCCCACGGCGCCTGGGTCTTCGTGTTCGTCGCCGTGGTCCTGCGCAGCAAACCCCTGACCCACTTATGAATAACACGCGGCCCGAGTCCCAGTCGGTCCAAGGCGGAAAGCCACATGAACCCTAGACTGCAGCGAGCACAATACTTCGTGCGACGGTTGCATCTGCTGAATCCTGTTGAAAGGATTCGGTTTGCCCTGAAACGGTGGAGCTCCCGCAAACGCAATGCCCGGTTCCAACTCGAGCACCCCTCCTTTGCCCTGCCCCCGGAGCATCTGGCTTTCGACGCCCACGGACATGTGGACTGGCGGACCTACAAGGAAGGCGGAGAAGCCACAGCCGGCCATATCCTTGAGGTGATTAGACGATACGGCAAAGGAATGCCTGGAAGCAGAATTCTTGAGTGGGGATGCGGACCTGGGCGTGTGATCAGACATCTGCCGGGCCAACTGCGACAGGTTGAACTTGTGGGAACCGACTACAACCCTGAGTCTGTTCAATGGTGCCAGGCCGCGATCCCAAGCGTAACCTTTGTCCGGAATGATCTTTGTCCCCCATTGGCATTTGCTGATGATTCGTTTGATCTCGTCTACGCGGTTTCAGTAATCACGCATTTATCGGAACCCTCATGCGTTTCCTGGTTGAGTGAGTTGGCGCGCATTCTGCGCCGTGGCGGAATTCTGCTTCTCTGGAGCAATGGCGACTGTATTGCGAAGTTCTTGCTACCGGAAGAACGGAGAGATTACGATGCCGCCCGCTTCGTTGAGAGGAAACATTACCAAGAGGGCAAGAAGATGTATCTCTCTTTCCATCCGCCCCAATGGTTGCATAAGACGCTTCTCAAGGACTTCGAGATCCTGCAACACTACCCGGGAGGGTTCTCAGGTGGCGAGCAGGATGTCTGGGTTACCCGTTGCGTCAAGCCATCGCACTCGTCCTGAATCAGAACCAAGGGGGCCGTTGTTCGCGCCGCCGCCCGCACGCGTGCCCGGATGATGATCGATGGCAACCAGCGACGAGAGTGCCGCATGAACATCGCACATATCCCCTATGACGCGGATGAGGCCGAGGATAATCGCTACTACCATGAGCGCTACTGGAAGGTGTGCGCCCTGCGACTGCTCTTGAGCGAGGTGAAACAGCCTCAGTCGCTCCGACTTCTGGACTATGGTTGCGGACGGGGCGAGTTCCTCGCGCTGGCCCGTGCGGCCGGCTTTAAGGTGTCCGGGCTCGATATCGACACGACGTGCGTCACACTCGCCCGACGGTTTGGGCCTGCGGAACAGGTGGATCCTGCGGACTACCTTGAGAGCCTCCCGGCCGCGAGCGTCGACGTCATCAGCAGCCTCCATGTCCTCGAGCATGTCGCGAACCCGAAGCGCCTGCTGGGCAATATGCGACGCGTGGCCAGCCGGTACGTTCTGGTGGCCGTACCCAACCTGCGGTCATTCCGGCCTTGGCGGAACCATGCCGCGGTCGCGACAAACGAGGGCCATTTACAGGGCTGGGACCGCGACACGCTGTACAACCTGGCGGTGCGCCATTGCGGACTGGAATGGGTGGCATTCACGTCGGATCTGACCAAGGTGCCGTCCCTCAGTTACCGAATCGAACGACTGCTGGGGCCTGACGCCGAGCGCACCATCAACCTGAAAGTCTTCTCGCGGCTATGGCCCCAACGAAGTCTTTCGATTATTGCCCTGTTCAAAGTTCCCCCGCCCGCATGACCCGCTCGGGGGGGGGGGAGCGTGGCCCCAGACGGGACACTGCACAAGAAGAGCAGACGCGCGTGACCATGGAGCGAAACCTGCCGATTCGCGAGGACGTGACGTGAACAAACTGAACTTCGGGTGTGGTGACCGAATCGCCGACGGCTGGACCCATATTGACCTTCATGTGGGCGACCCTCGCGTGCGGCAATGGAATCTCCTGAAAGGTTTTCCCTACCCCGATAATACGTTCGATGCCGTCTACAGCAGTCACGCCCTTGAGCATTTCACCCCGGCACAGGCCCTCTTCCTCCTGCGCGAGGCGCACCGGGTTCTAAAACCGGCGGGAGTCCTGCGAACCGTCGTGCCCGATCTGGCGGGAACATGCGGGGAATACCTGCGCATCCTGGCCCTGCCCGACGGCCCGCAGAAAGCCAGGCTATACAGGTGGATCACTATTGAACTGCTGGACCAACTGGTACGATCCCGCCCCTCCGGAGACATGGGGCTCTTCTACCAGCAACTCCGCGACAGCGGCGATAGCGAGATGGCCGCCTATGTGCGGTCGAGGACGGACAACACGCCTTGGGTCACGCCCGTCGCGACGTCCTTCCTGAATAAGTGCCGCAGGCTCACCCCGCAACGGCTTGCCGCCAAACTGACGCGCGGGTACCTCGCATGTGTCGCAGGCCTTACTCCAAAACACCTCCGGGACATGGTGTGGGCCGGTACGGGCATCGGCGAGCGGCATCGGTGGATGTACGATCTCTACGGGCTGAGCCTCATTCATTCGGAAGCGGGATTCGTCAACTGCCGGTCGTGCGCCTACAATGAATCCTCCATCCCGGGGTTTGCCGGGGACTTTCTGGACAGTAATCCCGACGGCACAAGTTACAAGGGCAACTCCATCTACCTTGAGGCGTCCAAGCCCAACATCTCGGGGACTCCTGAGTCATGAGCAGGCTCAAGATAGCCTGGGTTACCCCGTACCCCATTCATACGTTGGGAGACGAGTGGGGGTGGGTGCGGCGGCGCAGAACGCATCCGAACAGCTGGGTGGTCAACCTCGCCAGAGTTCTAGGACAACGCCAGGATATCGAGCTGCACCTGCTCACCCTGTGCCCCTGGGTGAAGGCGGACAAGGCGATGGCCCACCCGGACGGCTACACGTTGCACCTGTTGTTGGGTGGCATTCCGTTTCTGCACCGGGGATTCCCGGCCTATCTGCCGCTGGATGCACTCACACATTACCGCCGCGAACGCCACACCCTCGTCTGCCAACTCCGGCGACTGCAACCGGATGTGGTGCATGCTCACGGCACTGAGTATGCCTACGGGTTGGCCGCCATGGATGCCGGCTATCCATGGGTCGTCTCGCTGCAGGGCATCATCGCCGAGTACGGCCGAACGCACCCCTGCCTGCTCTACCGGCTGGTGGCACCCTTGGAGTCGCAGGTGCTGAAACAAGCGGCGTTCGTTGGCGGCCGCACGCATTTTGACAAAGGCCATGCCTCCGGTGTGAACCCGAAGGCCACCATCCTGGACATGCCCGAAGCCGTCCACGAATGTTTTTACGACGCCCCCTGGAAGGATCCGCACAATTGGCGCATTCTGTTCGTGGGGAGCTGCGAACAACGCAAGGGGCTGCATCACCTGATCGCCGCGCTGGGAATACTGGCCAGGCAGTTCCCCGACCTGCGGCTGGACGTCTGCGGAAGCAGATCCCCGAAACAGCAGGCCCCGATGCAGGCGCAGGCCGCGAAGAACGGGGTGAGTCTCACCTTTCTCGGGTTCAAGAACGCGCCGGAAATCGCCACTTTGCACCGGGAGTGCTGCCTGTTCGTGCTCCCTTCCGAGAACGAAAACAGCCCCAATGTCCTGGCCGAGGCGATGGCGTCCGGCATGCCGGTCGTCGCCTTCAACACCGGCGGCGTGTCGTCGATGGTGGATCCCGATGTCTCCGGACTGCTGGTCCCGTGCGGCGACGTCGAGGGCCTGGCCCGCAGCATCGCCCGTCTTCTACTTGATCCGGCAGATCGCCAGAGGCTCGGGAAGTCCGCCCGGGCGCAATCGGCCCGGAACCGGCCTGAGCAGGTTGCGGAGACGACCGTCCAGGCCTACCGACGGATTCTGGCGGAGTGGCAGCCAAGGGGTCGGGGGCCGGACGAACGGAGTCGAATCCAGACGATGCACATTTCATGAATGCAAGACTGATCGGATGGGCCTTCGCGCTGGTCATCGTGGGCCTGGTACTGGCCGGCATCATGCGCAACAACTTTGTGATGGCCGGAGTGAGCCTCACGTTGTTCTTCGTGGCGCCCATGATGGCCCGGCCACACCCATGGTGGATGGCTGCCGTCGCCACCGTCGGCAGCCAGATTCTCCTGGGTTTGCCGGGCGTGGGGAATCTGCACTTGCTCTTTATGGTGGGGTTCGTTGGCACAACCGTGGTCAGGAGTACCGTTTCGGCCCGGCAGGCAATTCCCGCATCCGCGCCACGCAAGGCCGCGATCGTTCTGACCGCCATCACCCTCTTCACCGCCGCCTGGCGCGGCTCGGGGCTCAAGTTTCTGGGCAGCGAGCTATGGGGGGGCATGCAATACGTCAATCTCCTGGCGGCGCTGCTCTTCTACGTCGCGTCATCGCGCGTAATGGTCTCCCCGCAGCAACTCGAGAAGACAATACGGTGGCTGTTCATCCTGTCGCTTGTTCCCGCGATCGCCTATCTGACTGTGTACATTTTCCCGTCAATGAAGTGGGTCTATGCCGTCGTGCAGATCGGCGTGGAGACTGAGCTTCACTGGAGGGCATCCGAAGGTTCCCGCTGGGCCTACATGCAGACTCCTGCCACGTGGATGGGCGTTCTGGCCCTGTTGTTGTACGACCGTCGGCGTCGGCTCACACCATCGATGCTGCTGGTGGCCGCGCTGTCCTTCGGGTTTCTCGGGTTGTCAGGCCATCGCTCGGTGGTGGTACTTCAAGGCCTAACCGCCATCACCTACATACTGGTCCGCCGGCGTACCGGCCATATCTCGCAATTCCTCAAAGCCGCCCTGGTCCTGATCGCGCTCTTGATCCTGACTTACTCCTTTGTCGATCTCCTTCCTCTGACTTTCCAGCGCACATTCGCCTGGCTTCCCGGCATCGGAGTCACCGACGAAGCCAGTGAGTCTGCGGCGATCACGTCGGCGTGGCGCATCGAACTGTGGAGGCAGTTGCTCCCCATGGTGCCTGACTACCTGTGGGTGGGCCGGGGCATCGCCTTCAGCGCGAGCGACGCCAACGCCGCCGCGGCCCTGGCCTCCGACAAATCGACACAACACGTGTTCTTGACCGCCGTGCACGCTTATCACAACGGCCCCCTCTGGTTAATCCTGGACCTGGGACTGGCGGGATTGACGGCAGGACTGGTTTTCATGATCGGCGCCATCATCCATTACGGACGGATATTGCGCGTTCTTTCCAGGGAGGGATGGTTGAACGCCACCTATGTTGTCTTCTACAGTTTCTTTATCGGGCTCTGCGTTTTCTTTGTGACTGCCTTCGGGGATGTCTTCGCCCTGTGCCGCATACTGGTTGTCGCATCCATATTGGAGATCCTGTCTCGCCTGTCCGAAGCCAAGATCCCTTGTCAGGCCGCAGCGGCGCAGGAGAATGGCCCTGACACCGCAGCGCAACGCATCGGCAGGCCCGGCGCCACCCATTCATGATCTTCTCGATTGTCACACCGTCCTTCAACAATCTGGCGTCTCTGCGCCGATGCATGGGCTCGATTCGCGGTCAGACGGGTGTCGCCGTCGAACACATCATCGTTGACGGCGGTTCCACCGACGGCACAGTGGACTGGCTTGCCGGGTGGCAACCTCTGGGCCCCACAGCCCTCCGCTGGAGCAGCGGACCCGACCAGGGCATGTACGATGCCATCGGCAAGGGATGGGAACGAGCGCAGGGAGATGTGCTGTCTTGGCTGAATTGCGACGAGCAGTATCTACCTGGCACGCTCGCCCGGGTGAAGCAGGCCTTCGCCGAGGATCCCAGGGCGGACGTGGTTTTCGGCGATACCATCATCGTGGCTCCGGATGGGGTCCCGCTGGCGTCACGTCGTGAAGTCCCGCTCCGTTTGAATTACCTGAAGAATGGCTTCCTTTACGCCTTGTCTTGTGCCACTTTTTTCCGGCGGCGCCTGTGGACGAACGGACTGATGCGCCTGGACAACCGCTACCGGTATGCCGCCGACATGGAACTGATGCTTCACCTATTGTCCGAGAAGACCAGGGTCCGCCACATCCCTTTTCCACTGGCTCTGTTTGGAGTGGACGGCGGCAACCTGAGTTCGACACAGGCCTCCGTCATGGCACAGGAAGTGGAGAGCATCCGGCAGACCCATCACGCCCTCCCGCGCCCCCTGCGCGGCCTGTACAGGGCCCTGCGTTGCCTCGAACGCCTGGCCCGCGGCTGTTGCCGGACCAGGACCGTGAGTTATGATTTCGCGTGGGATGAAGAGCCGCACTACCGGCGCATCCCGCCTACACGCGTCGGCTTTCGCTTCAGCTATGCACGGGCCACTCGCCAATTGGCTGCCAGAGCCCCTCGATCCCCTTCACAGGATCCCTGACCATGATTGCCAAAGTACGATCCGTTCTATCCCGCTGGAAACAGTCCCCCCCCGACAGCCTGCAGGCGTGGAGCGGTCGGGATTTGCTGGGATTTGTCCGGTTGATCACAATGCGCCTGCTCCGGGGCCTGGTCTGGAAGTGCCGCTTCGCCCGCGCCTGCGGCTACGTATTGTGCGACCGTCATGTCCGCATCTATCACCCACGTCATGTTCGCGCTGGTCAGGCGTTGAACCTGGAGGAAGGCTGCGAGATCGTGGGGTTGAGCTTGCGCGGCATTGTCTTCGGCAACCGTTGTACCGTGGGACGTTTCGCCTCCATCCGGCCGACCAACGTCCTGCTCAGCCCGCCCGGCGAAGGGCTCAAAATGGGCGATCATTCCAATATCGGGGCGTACTCCTATATCGGCTGTTCCGGGTTCATCGAGATCGGCAACCGCGTCATGATGGGGCCGCGGGTCAACCTGCTAGCGGAGAACCACAATTTCGAACGCACCGATATCCCAATAAAGGATCAAGGGGTGACACGATCCTTCATCACCATCGGGGACGACTGCTGGCTGGGCGCCGGCTGCACGATCCTGGCGGGCGTCACTATCGGTCAGGGTTCCGTCGTGGCAGCCGGGGCCGTGGTGACCCGGGACGTGCCACCCTTCAGCGTCGTCGGCGGCGTACCGGCCCGGATCCTGAAAAGCCGACAAACCCCTGCCGCGTGATTTCGGTCTCCCGGCTTCGGGGAGGTCACTGTCAATCGGGGAAAGCCATCCCGTGCACATTCTCATCGATGCCCATATGGTCGGGGAGGGCGAAACCGGCAATGAGACCTATATCGCCAACCTGTTGCGCGGTTTGGCACGGGTCAATACAGACGACACATTCTGCGTTGCAGCGGCCCACCCCGAGGCCGTCACGTCCCTGATCGCCGGAGGCCGGGGCTTCCAAATCGTCCCCGTTTCCGTGAACCCGCTGCGCCGCCTGCTGCGCGAACTGCCTGCGTTGGCGGCCCGCCTCCGGCCGGATGCGGTTCACGTGACGTACGCCGGGCCGTTGTTCCTCCCCTGCCCTATGACCGTGGCCGTGCATGACGTGGCTTACAAACGCCATCCGGAATGGTTTTCGCCCCGCGATCGTCTGGTCTTGAACGCCGGAGTGGGACTCACGGTACGCAAAGCGAAGGCCGTCATTACGATTTCCGAATTCTCAAAGCGCGAGATTCAGGCGTTCTACCCGGTTCCTGCGTCGCGCATCCATGTGACCCCACTGGCTGCCGCGCCGCAATTCGACCCGGCAGATCGCAGTGACGCGGCCATCCGCACCCGCTACGGCATCCGCAAACCCTATATCCTGGCCGTGGGCAACCTGCAGCCGCGCAAGAACCTGCTGCGTCTGATCGAAGCTTTCAGCCGCCTGGCTGTCCGCCAGGCCTTCGTCCATGACCTGGTGCTGGTGGGCCAAGCCCAGTGGCGCGAGTCCGAGATCGGGGCCATGATCCGGCGGTTGGGACTCACAGAGCGAGTACTGGCAACCGGGTATGTCGCCGATGGGGATTTGCCGGGCCTCTATCGCGGCGCAAACCTGTTCGCCTATCCGTCCTTGTACGAGGGCTTCGGTTTGACCGTGCTGGAGGCAATGGCGTGCGGTACCCCAGTGCTGACGTCCAACGCCACCGCCATCCCTGAAGTGGCGGGCCAGGCCGCCCGACTGGTGGATCCGTTGTCGGTGGATGCGTTGACGGAAGCAATGGCTGACCTCTGCGCACACCCCGAACAGCGGGCGCAATGGCGGCAAAAGGGGCTGGCGCAGGCCCGAAAGTTCACGTGGGACCGGACGGCCCGGCAAACTCTGGACATATGGCGGTGCCTGACATAAACACAGGCGCCCTGGACTGACACTGACCTGCCATGAAGTTGCGCATCGCCTTTCTCGGTTCGCGGGGCATCCCCGCGCGTTACAGCGGGTTCGAGACGTTCTACGAGCAGTTGGGCTCACGGCTGGCCGCGCGTGGCCATGCGGTGACGGTCTACAACCGCCGTCACTTCATCCAAGACGTCCAGGGACAATACCGGGGCATGCGTCTTGTCTCCCTGCCGGCCATCCGGACCAAGCACCTGGAAACCCTCTCGCATACCTTTCTCTCCACGCTCCATGCGCTGACCCAACACTACGATATCGCCTACTACTGCATCGTCGGCAACAGCCCGCTGGTCTGGCTGCCGCGCCTGACCGGAGCGCGCGTACTACTGAACGTGGACGGCCAGGATTGGGCCCGCGAAAAATGGGGCCGATTCGCCCGCGCCTACCAGCGCGGTTGCGAACGAGTCGCCGTCCAAAGCGCCCGAGTGCTGATCGCCGACGCGAAAGTCATCCAGCAGCGTTACCGCGACCTCTACAACGCCGCGACGATCTTCGCGCCCTACGGCGCCAACGTCGCCCGCGACGACGGCACGGAGGCGCTTCGGCAATGGGGCGTGCAGTCGCGACGCTACTTGTTTTATGTCGGACGTTTCGTCCCGGAGAATTGCATTGATCTGCTGATTCGGTCGTTCCTTAAACTGCGCACCGACATGAAGCTCGTGCTGGTCGGCGACGCGCCGTACGCAAGCGCCTATAAACAGACCCTCCAGGGGCTGGCGAACGAGCGGGTCATCTTCACCGGCTACGCCTTCGGCCGGGACTACGCCCAGTTGAGCAGCCACGCCTACGCCGTCGTTCAACCATCAGCCGTTGACGGCACGCGGCCCGCCCTCCTGGATCAACTGGGATTCGGAAACTGCGTACTGGTCCGCAACTCGCCGGCCAATACCGAGGTTGTGGCGGACTGCGGGGCGTATTTTGACACGAACGATCCCGAGAAGGATCTCCCCGTCAAACTGCAACAGCTCATCGACCAACCGGCAACCGTCGAGGCCTATCGTGCGCAGGCGGCCTCACGGATCAATACCTACTACCAGTGGGACTGGATCACGGCCTATTACGAGGATCTCTTCACGCGCATGAAGCAGGAAGCGCCCCTTCTGTCCTACGACGACTACCTCCAACGCGTCGAACGCAAGTGAACGGCATCCCCGGAAGACATACCATGAAACAAGGCTGGCTCATGATCGTACTGATCTCAGTCCTTATCGCCGGCAGTCGGCTGGCGGTATTCGACCGGCAGATAGGCCTGCGTTACCCGGACGAACGACTGTACTTCGACATCGGATCGAACCTGGCAAACCATAACCGCTACACGCTCAGTTCCGAGCCCCCCCCCTATGCCATCCGCCAGGCGCCGGGACTGCCCTTCGCCCTGGGCGCCATGGGCAAAGTCACCCCGCTGACGCCGCTCAAGGCCCGCCTGCTCAACGGCATGGTCTATATGCTGGCCGCCGGTCTGTATGCCTTCGCCGTCTGGCGTCTGACCCGGAACATCCTGCTCACCGCCCTCATGCTGGCGTTGGCGGGTTTTCACCCCGTCAATCTCTACATGAGTCTCACGAACTACCCGCAGTCCTTCCAGGCCCTCTGGCTGGCCTGCCTGGTGGCCGTGCTGGCCTGCCGGGCGACCGCGACAGCGCCGTGGCGTCCTGCAGTCGGCTGCCTCGACGGCGTGCTGGTCGGAGTTGGGGCCATGTTTGTTCCGACGCAGATCTTCCTCCTGCCGGGGCTGATACTGTGGCACTGGCCGCATCGGTGGCGGGCGCTGATGCGGTACACGGCGGCCCTGGCCGGCGGGTTGATGCTGGCGATCCTGCCGTGGACCCTGCGCAATGCGCAGGTTGAAAAGGAGTTGATCCCCTTCTCCACCTCGGGCGGCGAGCAATTGTTCCTGGGATTCAACCCGCAGGCCGGCATGAACACCGGCGGCCAGATCGCGTTGTCTCCGGCCTTTTACGCCGAACTCCGCGCGGCGTCCTCAGGCAAAGATGTCGAACAGTGTTTTGCATCCCAGGCCAGGGCCTGGATCCGCGAGCATCCCGGGCAGGCCGCCCGGCTGTGGGTTCTGAAATTCCTGAACTTCTTCCGGTGGAACAACGGCGCGATGGTGACCGAATCCGAGCGGTCCCCCCTGCGCGAATGGGTGGCGCGCCTGACCTCTCTGACCGTCTATGCCGCCGCGCTCTTTGGGTGCTGGGCCCTGCGCCGCCGGGCCCCGGCTTGGCCTCTGCTGGCCTTCGCCATGATGGTCGTGCTGGCGGCGGGACATGCCTGCTTCATCTCGCGCTATCGTTACCGTTTGCCGTTTGAACCCTTTCTGCTATTCATCGGGGTCATCGGCTGGGGGATGACCCGCCGGAAGGAAACAGCCGCCACGGACAAGCCTCTGTCATGAGCGAACCCGACATCAATCCTGAACCCGGTAACCCGGGCCGTTACGCTTGGCTGACCGGCGCCAGTCTGGCCGTCATCACACTGCTGACGGGCTTTCTGTACTACGCCCATGGCAATGCCGAGGAAGTGGCAATCCGGGGGCATTCGGCCATCCGGTGGATGGTTGCCCGCTGGAACGGCGCGGCGGGGGATCTCTCCCATGCCTGGCTGATCCCGTTGGTCAGTCTCTACGCGCTCTGGGACCGGCGCCGCATCCTGCACGTCATGCCAAAGCGCCCCGATCTCCGCGGCCTGGCCGTCTTCATAGCGGCGCTCGGACTATACTGGCTCGGCGTGCGCGGCCAGCAAACGCGGCTCACGCTGCTCTCCCTGCTGCTGCTACTGTGGAGTGTGCCCTTCACCTTCTGGGGATGGGGGGTGGCGCGGCAGACCGCATTCCCCGCCCTGTATCTGCTGTTCTGCATTCCCGCCAGTTTTCTCGACTCGCTCACCTTCCCATTGCGGATCATCGCCACCACACTGGCCACCGCCACGCTCAACGGCATCGGCATCGCCGCCGTCCGCAGCGGCACGGCCATCCACTCGCTGGCCGGCGGCGGCTTTCAACTGGATGTTGCCGATCCGTGCAGCGGTCTGCACTCGCTGCTCCCGCTGGTGGCCCTCAGCGCCGCCTATGCCTGGTTCTTCGTGCGCGGACCCTGGTCGCGCTGGCTGCTGGTCGCCGCCGCCGTGCCGCTGGCCATCACCGGCAATGTGGCCCGCATCGTCAGCATCGCCCTCGTGGCACACCGTTTCGGGCAGGAGCGGGCCACGGGGTTCTACCATGACTACTCCGGCTATGTCTTCTTCACGGTGACGATAAGCCTGATGATGGCACTCGCCGGATGGTTGAGTCGCGTGGCCCACAAGCGTACGACTCCGGAGAGTGTCATTCCGGCTTCCGATCTCCGATCTCCAACCCAGGCCTCCTTTTTCCCCTCCCGGTTACTCCCGCCTCTGTTTTTGGCCGTTCTTTCCGTCTGGACGCTGTTCGCCCCGCCGGTGATGGTGGACACGTCCTGTGACTTGCGTGACCGCCTGCCGGAACGTGTCGGGGAGTTTGCAGGTGACGACGTGCTCTATTGCCAGAACGAGCAGTGCCTGAAGAGTTCGCTCGCCGCGTCGCTCAGCGACCGCACCATCTGCCCGGCGTGCGGCGGCCCACTCGCCACCACCTCGCTCGGCGAGCGCAACATACTGCCCAAGGACACGAAAATTCTGAGGAAAGTCTACACGGCCACCGGCGGTCGCACCTATCAGGTCACGGTGGTCTTCAGCGGCGAGGATCAGCGCAGCATTCACCGCCCGCAGTTGTGCCTGCCCGCGCAGGGATTGGTGATTGACCGCGTCCGCACGGACCGCACGCCGATCGAGGGGCGCGCGCCCCTCGATCTCATGGTCATCGAGGCCCACGCCTCCAGCGGCGCCACTCGCGTCGGGTTTGCCTACTGGTTTGTCGGACACAACCGCGAGACCGCGTCCCATTGGCAGCGCCTCGCCTGGGTGGCGTCGGACCGCCTGTTTCACAACCGCGCCCCTCGTTGGGCTTACGTCTCGGTCTTCGCCACGCATCCCTTCGACCAGCCCGCGGGACGGCGCAGACTGTTCGACTTCATTCGCAATCTCTACCCCGCCATCCGCCTCCCGCCCTCCGATGTCCGCCGGTGACGTCCCGCCCGCGCCCGCACGCACGCAAGCGGCGGTCCCTTCCGCATCCCACTCTCAGCGGAGTTCTCGTATTTTCTGCGATCGCCTGTCGGGCGAAGGATTGTACCCTCCCAGGCACGCTCGAACGAGAACCCGCAGAAGCGACAGATTACCCCTCACGCGGCTGATCTTGGTCGGGACTTCACCCGACGACGGATACCGCCGTGTCGTCGGTAGTTCCATGCAACGGTAATGAAGTCTCGGTGCGCGATAAGACAGATAGGCCAGCAGTTCGTAGCTTGACAACACGTCTCTGAACACGGCGATGTCAGGATCCAGCAGCATCTTTCTGCTGTAGGCGCGGAAGCCTTGTGTCGTATCGGTCCAGTGGTATCCGGAAGCCAGGGCGAGCAACGGCGCGTGAATCCACCGAATGGCAACATACCGGGATCCTGGCGTGTTCTCTGCCTTCCCGCCTTGCACGAAACGGGACGCCTGCACAAAATCAACGCCCTTCCTGAGTGCCTCGACAAATCGGGGGATGGCCTCCGGATCATCCTTGTCGTTGCCGTCAATGGTAACAATGCCCTCGTATCCCTGATCCAACGCAAAAGCGTAGACACAACGCAACTGCGAACTGAGTTTCCCGGGGCCGGTCTTTACCAGAAGACCTTGAACGCCCCTGTCTCTCAGAAAGTCCAGTTCCAGAGATCCATCGGTGCTGCCGGAATCCACAATAATGATGTCCGCGATGTCCGCAATACGGAGCGCCACCATCCGGTCAAGAAAAGCCCGGATCCGGTTGCCCTCGTTGATGACCGGAATCGCCACAGCGTAGGAATGGCGCTTGCCGAGCCAGAAAGACGTCTCAAATGCCGGCACCTGCCAGGAGGCGCGGGGTTCCGAAGAGAGGTCGGAACTCATGGTCGCAATGCCCCCGGGTTGCCAACATAAGCCGGTGCAGGCGCACGGTAATGACGGATAGCCACACCCAGAGCCCGCTCGATGGCCATCAGGTTAGGCTCCTTTCGGGCCGGCAACATTTCGATCGAAACAATCTGATCCGGCAGGCACGTCCGTAACGCAGAGGCCATGAGTCCGTGATTGGTTGTCCCGTCCCCCAGCGCAACGAGATCCGGTTCGCTGGCATGGACATGCCCGACTAGCGCCGCGTATTCATGGATGACCCGGCCGGGATCCTCGCCATTGATGGTGATGGCACCGGCATCCAACTGCATCCGGACGGCCGGACTTGCCACCTCCCTGATGATGCCTGCGGTTTCGGCACTGTTTATCATGAAGTTGGCGCCGTAACAGGAGGGATTCGGCTCCAAGCAGATCACCACACCATGCCGGATGGCGATATCCCCAAGGCAACGAAAAAAGGCCACCGCTACTCGTTGTGTCTGCGCGTCGGTGAGCAAAGAACGGTCCCGGTTCTTGGGCGATCCGAACACCAGCTTGGTGGCCCCCAGCCCCGCCCCGATCCGGCACATGTCGTCCAAGTGGGTCAGCATGGCCGCTTGGGACTCATCGGTCCCGAACATGTTGAGCCCCGTGGCGCCAAACAGAAGCGCCTGCATTCCCACAATGGCAATCCCCCGGTCGGCCCACCAATCCCTGACACGGCCCATGTCGGCTGAACGGGCCGCCCGCGGATTGGGGAAATACTTGCTCGGAGCGACATCGATGGCATCAATCCGGTGGGTGTTCAGCAGGGACGCGATCAGTTCGTCGTCCGAGACATCCCACGCAAGATTGGAGATGGCGATCCTCATCAGCCCGCACCCTGTCCAGGCTTGATGGTGCGTGGTTCTGTCTGGGCGTAGGCCCGAATCGCCTGGATGGTTTCCCGCCGGTTGTACTGATACCGTCCCTGCCCGCCGAATAGCGACGCATGGTTCGACTGGAAATCATAGACCGCGGGCGGGGCGGCAAGAGTCCGCGAGAAGTCCTGGCCAAAGCCGGCCTTGGCCACTTCCGCGACGCCGATAGGTTCCGCCGTGAGGTGCACCAACTTCAGTCCTGCCTGCCGCGCCACTTGAATGTCCCACCAGAGATTGACCAAAGGGTAGAACTGGAACACGCCACGACTATCAATGGCATCGAGACGGTTGTCGTTCAGCAAATCGAAGATGACATTCTTGCGCAGACCGGGCCCGACCAGACCGGGCAGCCTTACAACAAGACGCTCGGGAAAGCGGGTCTCAACGAATTCCTCAAGCAATCGGCGATGCAGCCCGTACGGATGCAATCCATCCTTGTCAATCGGGGTATCCTCGTTGGTGCCGACGGGATCGTCGAACACATCGACCGTGCTGATCAGGATGAAGGTCTTGCAGTGGATCGTCTTCAGGTGCGCCATCAGCCCGTCGATCTTCTCCCGATCCGCCTCCGGCTCCCGGTTGGCAATCCACTTCTGGGCGGGCGCACCCGCGCAGACAACAGTCTCGAACGATTGCCCCGCGATGGTACCGATGTTGGTGGAGCGGTAAAGTGACGCGAAGTGCGCCTGCCTGAGGAGCGTGCTTCCCACAAGCCCGGAGAATCCAATAAGCGCCGATGGGTTCATGGATAGATTGGACTGCGCACAGGCAACGGATTATTGATGAAGACTTCGCGTCATCCGGTCCGGCTCAGCGGTCCCGACCGGTCTGGACCTGGTTCACTTCAGCACTGACCGGGTTGTAGAGGACATTGACTCGATCCTGATTCACCATGACAGCGCTGTTCTTCTCAAACACGACCGAATAGTCGGCTTGTTCGCCGCGTTCATCCAACAAACGGCCCAGATACTCGCCGAAAAACGCCATCATCACGAACTGCATCATGAACAACACCGATATGAACAGGATCGTGGTCGTCCACCCCTCGACAACGTTGCCCTTCACAAGATGGATCAGCAGGCTGTACATGGCGAACACAAAGGCGGAAAAGCTGCCCAATAAGCCCAGGCCGGACATCCAGCGTAGCGGGCTGGATGAGTTGAAGACGACCAAACGCAGCAGTCCGGCGACTCCCGCCAGAAGCGATCGGGGAATGCCTGGTCGGCCCGTCGACAAGAGCGTATAGTTGTAGGCCGTTTGCGGGTAGCCCGTCTTCTGGATTCTCATGGGCAACTGATGATGGCGGCGCCCCGTGCTGGTAACCGCGTTGACGGCACGGCGGCTCAGGCACCTGAGTCCCGTCGCATCGCGCGGCAAGGAATAGCCAACCCGCTTCAAGATGAAGTCTGCCATCGAGCGGAAAGCCCTGTAGGCTAGCGTCCGCGGCTGACAAGCGACCCCCACCACCACATCGAATCCGGACTTGCAGATGGCAACCGTCTCGGAGATGGCTTGCAGGGGGTCGGCGACGGGGTCAAACATGACCACAAAGTCGCCAATCGCGTTCTCCAACGCCGCCGCCCAGGCTACGTCCGGATGCACGCGCCCCGCCAACTGCAGGTAACGCAAGCTGGGAATGCTCTTGAGGACCGCCTCGTCCTGCGGCGTGTATGCCTTCGCCGCGCCCTGACCGACCACCGCCACCTCGTAATCCGAGTAGCGCACGTCGAGTTCCCGCTGAAGGTCACGCAGGGCATTCTCGAGCGAGGCAAGCGGCTGATCCGCCACCAGAACAACGGAAACGAATGACTCGCTTTTCACGTGATATCCCCGCGTATTTAGTCGATCAGGTGCTGCGAAGTGATGGCCTCAACGGCGTCGTACACGTTATCAATCTTGCCCCCCAAGATACAGTGGAAACCCTTCAACCCATGGTGGGGCATGAAGAGAATGGGGCGCGAATCATCCGACTCGCTGCGCGGCAGCACCGTCTTCACCTCCCAGAGAGACTCATGATACTGGCATTCCGACAGCAGAGGTATGTAGCGTGCGGCGTCTTTTTGCATGTACCGCCACGCACTGTTGCGCTGTGCCGAGATGAACTTGGCGTGCGCATCTTCATACGGGGCCCTCTCGCCGTCTCGCCATTCGTAATGGGGCGTATAGCGCACATGACTGAAGGAGTGAAGCCCAACCGGCGGAAACGGCATGACCGAGAAGAAGGGACCGCACATCACCGAAATCCCGAGCGGCTTCAGTGCGTCCGGAACCTCAACCAGGCATATCTCCGTCATCTCATGCTTGAGGGGCACGAGATCGATGCCTGAGTGTGCCGCAACATAATTCATGCGCGAATACGTGCAGTTAAACACATGATCCGCGTACACTGCCTCGGAAGCTCCCGTAGCGGTGTGCAGCAGGTCCACCAGCAGGCCCTCGCCCTGTTGCCTGACGGTCTCCACCGCTGCGTTAAGGCTGCAACACACGGTCGATGCCGCCAATCGCTCCATCATCGCATCGCGCAGCTTGATCGCGTCGAATGCGTATTCAACAACGGCAAAACAAGCCTCGATCAAGGTCGGGGTGGTCAACGCCCTGATTCGGTTCGGCGCCGGCTCACAGTGGGCCCCGATTCGCTCGCAGAACTTCACGAATTGCCTGGCCGAGACTTTCCCCAGTGGACTGCCGATCAAATAGTAGCTCTCGAACTCGGAGTCGACACACCCCCGGAACTCACTCACGAAACGGGGAAACGATATACGTGACCGCAAGGCCGTCAGAATGCTACGCGGATAGTGATAGCCGTTGTGAACCCGCGCCTGATTGGCGTAAGAGGCCCGGGACATGAATGCGGGTTCCTTCTCCACCAACCGTACCGCGTGGCCGCATCGCGCAAAATGCTCGGCGAGATACATGCCGAAGAAGCCGCCGCCGATCACCAGGATTCGTTTCACGTTGTTCTGAACCTCATGCCCCAACCCCTGACGGTACCAAACGGGACCCCGCCTGCACCGGGCACCGACGCATCCTCAATAGGCGCCCTTGGCAAACAGCACCACCCCGACAGTCCGCAGGATGATCTTCAGGTCCAGGATCGCGCTCTGGTTCCGCAGGTAGTAGTCGTCCAGGATGCACATGTTGTGGAAACTCACGTCGCTGCGCCCGGACACCTGCCACAGGCACGTCAGTCCCGGCAATCCGCTGTGTCGGCTGTAGTGCCACTCCTCATAGTAGTTGGCGAAATCCCGCCGCGGCAGCGGCCGCGGGCCGACAATCGTCATCTCCCCCCTCACCACGTTCAGCAACTGCGGCAGTTCGTCCATGCTGAACCGGCGCAGGAAACGCCCCACCAGCGTCACCCGCGGGTCCTTCCGCATCTTGAACAGCCCTTCCCCCGAGTCGTTGAACGCCTCCATCTGCGCCATCAGTTCTTCCGCGCGCTGGTACATCGTCCGGAACTTGAACATCATGAACGGCCGGCGGTTGATCCCGATCCGTTCCTGCATGAAGAACACCGGCCCTGCACTGGTCAGTTTGATCAGTGCCGCTATGACCAGCATGAACGGCGCCGCGATCACCAGCCCGACCGCTCCCACCGCAATCCCGGCCACCCGACGGAGCCGGAACCCGAGGGGGGAGCAGACGGGCGCGGCAAAGTGCACCAGCGGCATCTCCAGGACGTAGTCGGCCTGTATCGCCGCCTCGCCAACCAGGACGTTGAACTTGTCCGACAAAATCTTGACCTCCTGGTCCAGTTTCTCCGCCGCCTCCAGCACCTGCATGATCTGGGCCACACTCATCCGCCGGTCCGCACAGAGAATCATGCGCGTTCCATGACGCTCCACCTGCGTCCGCAACCGCGCCAGGATTGCCGCCATCGGTTCGGCCGGATCGAATGGCGTCCGGGCCACCACCACCAGCCCTTGCGGTTCGTGCGCCTGCACAAACGCGGCCAAAGCGTCCGCTTCCGCCGTCTCCCCGATCAGAACCGCCGGGAAACGGGCCAATCCGGAGCGTTGCAGGGCCCGCCGGACCACCGCCCGGAACGCGAGGCACAACGTCATGTTAAGTACCAGCATCACGCCGAACATGCTGCGCGGGTGGAACTGGTTGCGGCTCAGATAGAAGTACATGTAGAACAACGCCAGCGCCAGCAGGTTGGCCGCCACCACGTTCGCCCCTTCATACCGCCGGCGGATGAACCGACGCACGGCATACAGGTCCACAAAGGCGTAGAGGAAGGTCAGCGTCGCCATCAAAATGAACAGGATGCGCGGCGCATTGAAAACGTAAAATGCCGCCAAAGGCGCACCCAGGTGCCCCGTGTCACGGACTTCCAGGAACCGGTTGATCCATGTGAAGAAGAGACCGCCCAAGTCGCTGCGGATGCGCAGGAAGAGGGTAAGGTGATAGGCCACTACAATCGCGGCAATGTCGCTCACGAAGTAAGGAAACGCCGATCTGAACAGGGACTGTCGCCAGACTCTCCGACCGCTCATGTAGCTCTCTCCACCCCCGCTTGTACTACAAACACCGCTGGTTAGGCGATTCCTTTGGCGGCAGGGAACGCGCGGACGGTAGACGCCCCGCCCAGCCGACTCCCCCCCACACCGCGACCAGTGCCGCCAGATAGACCAGCGTGCCCAGTCCTTCGTGGATCAGGCCATAGTCGACCATCGTGTTCATGCTCGCCAGACTGATCGCCACGATGCGCACGGTGTTGAACACCAGGCCCGCCACCCCCGCCGCCACCCCCAACCCCAGGCACAGCAGCCATGGGTAGGCGCGCCGCATGCTGACGATCACCGCAAGCACGACGGAGGACAGGATGATGCCGAAACCGCTGCATTCGGTGGCCACGTTGAATAGCGACAGGCCGCGCTCCACCACCAGCGTGATCCCGAACGGCTCCTGTTGCACCGCCACCTGCGTCTGAAAGCCCGCCAGGTTCAGCGCAACCGCCGACCCGCGGGCCGCCAGCAGGCGCAGCATGGCATCCGCCCGGGGCACGAACGCCACCAGCGCCGCCGCGCATCCCAGGCCCGCCAACGCCGGGTGGAAGACCCTCGCCCCGTCACGCCCGAATGCAAATGACAGCAGCGCCTCCAGGTTGAGACAGAACCCCAGAATGGCCAGCGGCCACAAGCCGGAGATCGACGCGACCGCCAACGCCAGGCACGAGGCCGAGAAGAGCAGGATGCCGTGCCGGGTGATCGCCAACTGGAACGGATGTGAGCGCCGCACCGAAACCAGGGCCTCGAGTGCGGCGAAGCCCAGCAGCATGAAGGCGTTCACCGCCTGAGTGGTTCGGGTGCTCAACTCGACGATGCTGTAGACCATCGGGCCGTACGCCGCCACCGTCACACACACCACGACCAGAATCGTTGGCCAATCGCGCCTCAATTACTCAACCCCTGCAGCGGCGCGGGAATCCTGCCGCCACGCCTGACGAACACGGCGCAGGAGTGCGGGCTGACCCGCATGACGGGTCCGCCGCCGAGCAGCCCGCCGAACTCCACGTGCTCGCCCACCGTCCGGCCCGGCGCCGGAATGATGCGGACCGCCGTGGTCTTCTTGTTGATCATGCCGATGGCCGCCTCGTCGGCAATGATGCCGCTCAGCGTCTCCGCCGTCGTGTCGCCCGGCACGATGACCATGTCCATCCCGACGGAACAGACCGCGGTCATCGCCTCCAGCTTCTCAATCGTCAGCGCCCCTTCCGCCGCCCGGCGCGCGATGGTGGCGTCCTCGCTCACCGGGATGAATGCGCCGCTCATGCCGCCGGCATGACTGGTCGCCATGGCGCCGCCGCGCTTGACCGCGTCGTTGAGCATGGCCAGCGCCGCCGTGGTGCCCGGACCGCCGACCCGGTCCAACCCCATCGCCTCAAGAATATCGCCCACCGAATCGCCCGGCGCCGGCGTGGGCGCCAGCGACAGATCCACAATATTGAAAGGCACGCCCAGTTTGTCCGCGCACCGCCGGCCGATCAGTTCCCCGGCCCGCGTGATCTTGAACGCCACGCGCTTGATCTCCTCCGCCACGGTCTGCAGGTCGAGTTCGCGCCCGAGCGACTGCACCACCGCCCGAACCGTGCCCGGCCCCGAGATGCCGACCGACAACCCGACGTCGCCCTCGCCCGCGCCGCTGAACGCGCCGGCCATGAAGGGATTGTCCTCGACCGCATTGCAGAACACGACCAGCCGCGCGCAGGCGCTGCCGGACGTGTCGGCGGACAACTCGGCCGCCTCCTTGATCATCTCGCCCAGCAAGGCCACCGCCTCCATATTGATGCCGGCCTTGGTGGTGCCCACGTTAACGGATGCGCACAGGCGGCTGGTCTCGACCAGGGCCCGCGGAATGCACCGGATGAGCGTCTCGGCGGCGCGGGTCATGTCCTTCTGAACGAGCGCCGAGAACCCGCCAATGAAATCGATCCCCAGTTCGCGCGCCGCGCGGTCGAGTTCCCGCGCGATGGGCGTATAGTCGTTCGTGTCGCACGCGGCGGCGAACCACGACACCGGCGTCACCGACACGCGTTTGTTCACGATCGGGATGCCGTACTCGCCGGCCGTCTCCTCGGCCACCGGTACGAGCCGCGCCGCCAGGCGCATGACCTTGTCGTAAGCGTTGCGCGCCACCCGCGTCACGTCCGGTCCGGCACAGTCGTGCAGGTCGATGCCCAGCGTGACGGTCCGGATATCCAGCCGCTGCGCGTGGATCATCCCCAACGTTTCAAAAATCTCTTCCGAACTGATCGCCATGTCCGCCTCGTCCTTCGCTCCGCCAACTCCGCCCCTCACACCCGGTGCATGGCGCGGAAGATTTCCTCGTGCTGCACGATGATCGACAGCCCCTCCCGGCGCCCGTGCTCCTCAAGATCCTGCTTGAGCTGGGCAAAGGCCACGCCGATTCCCTTGATATCGACCAGCATGACCATCGTGAACAGGTCGCTCATGATCGTTTGGCTCACGTCGAGAATGTTGGCGCCGGCCTGGGCCAGCACGGCGGTCACCCCCGCCATGATGCCGGGCCGATCCCGGCCGATGACCGCGATGACAATGCGGGTGTGGGCGCTGGCCCTTTCAGATTCGGCCACCGCCTTCGCATGGGCGGCCATGAGACGCACGTTCGGTTGCACGCTATCCGGCTTCATATTCCTCCTCCGCGATCAAACGGCCGACCGCAGGACCATGGCCAGCATCATGGCGGCCATGGCCGTGAAAAACAACCCCAATAAGACCTTGCTGATGACCACGTTACGTCGGCTCCACGCCACCAGGGCCGGCGTGCCGAGCCCCCAGCAGGTGAGCGCCAGGATCACGACCAGCGGCACCACGAAGATCGCGTTGTACACCGCCAGATATCCTGCGCACCGCCACACCGAATCGCCGCTCTTGATCATCAACACCAGCGCCGGCACATACACCTGCCCCGTGCATACGCTTTCCAGGACCGTCACGATCAGCCCGATCCCCAGCCCCCCCAGCAACAGGTTCCGCCGGCGCAGCCCGCGCTTCATGGCCGCGTGAATACGGCGCTGGATGCCCTCCGGCAATTGCAGCGACACGTCAGCGGGATTGCCGCTGCGCCGGAAGCGCGCGGCATCACGGAACGACAGCCAGGCGAACAACACCATCAGCGCCATCATGAGCCCGTCCAAGGCCAGGCCGAACACGCGCGCCGCGGACAGCGCCCGGATCACGCGCAACAACCCGAACCCGATCGCCAAGTACGTCACATAGCACGCCACGATGAAAGCGCCACCCGCCAGCGCCATCCGCCGCGCCCCAATATGCGCCACCGACAGGAGACTCATGAAGAACACCAGCGTGGCCATGGCGCACGGATTGATGCTATCGACCAGCGCCGCCGCCAGGATCCCGGCCAGCGTGAACCCGCGAACCCGCGCAGCCAGCAACGTCCGGTCGTCGGCAGGGGGCGCCAAACCCGGCGCGGCGCCCGCGCCCGCGGCCCCTTCGTCCGGCCGGCCGGACAGTGCCCGATCGATCGCAGGGAACAAACCCTGGCGAATCCCCTCCACCCCGCACAGCATGACGCTGCCGCCAACCACCATGCAGACCGACTCGTTGTTGGTCACCCCCAGCGTCTGCTGCCAGGCCACGAGTTTCAGGTAGTGGGTCGTTTCGCCGATATCGTAGCGCCGCAGCACATAGTAACCGGCATAGCGCTGCTCCAGGACCGGCAGGATCTCACGGTCGACGCGTTCGCACTCATGACACCCCGCCTCGTGGAAGAACTCGATCGCCACGACGGGCAGATCGCCGGCCGGGGACATGTCCGACGCGAATACCGGCAGAACGCAGAACAAGAGCAGGACCAGGAGTATCCCACCGAATGCAGGTCGATAGGCAGCGGAAGGTAGACGGGGGGGGGGGCGTTGGAAAAGTGGTTGGCCCCTGCTGTCCGGCTCTATTGGGATCGAAGGCATGTGCCGGCACCTACAGCCTTCAGCCTAATTCCCTTCAGCCTTCTTTATCACGCGCAACGGCACCAGCACCTCGCGCGCCGTGTCGAGATCCGTGACGACCCGGATGGCCTTGCCCTCCACATCCTCCAGCCCGCCACGGCTCCGCACCTCGATCCGCACACGGCCGCTCACGGTGGCGGCTACATGCCCCGTGACGGACGGCGACGGCCAGTCGACGGACTTTACCGTAAACGTCTTGCCTGCAGGCGAGTAGACGGTCAGGTTGGCGGTCCGGGGTTCGTTGGTGCTCGACGCGACCAGAATCAACTGCGAGGGCACGGCAATCACGTCGGCCGCCACAAACACCGACGCGGGAATCGCGACCGAGGGCGACGTCGGCAGATCGGTGATGAGTTGGACGATGGCGCTGACCGTACCCGGCATGCGCGGCCCCACCGTCTTGACATGAACCCAGTACGACGTCCCCGGCACGAGCGGTTCGACCTCGGCCGTGAACGACGACGAACCCGTGTTCACACTCTTGATCGTAAACGTCACATTGGAGCGTGCGCTCACCAGCACATCCTGCTGCGCCGTCCCCTCTCGGCCCATCGTGCCGAAATGCACCCCTTCGGGCTGCACCGTGACGTCGGCCACGGCCAGTCCCTTGACCTCCAGTCGCAGCCTCGGCTGGCGCAAGTCATCGGTCTCGACGTAGATCGCCTTGCGCTGGTAACCCTTGCGCCCGGCCAGCGACAACACCGCGTTCAGTTCCGTCGTGGCGCCGGGCGCCAGCCGATGGGTGGCCACCCCCGCCGTGGTACACCCGCATGTCGGTCGGACATTGACGATGGTGACCGCGTTCGTGCCGTCATTGCGCAGGAGGAAGACGTTCGTAACCGTGGCGCCGGAAGGCGCCTCGCCAAAATCAAACACCGGCTGTACGCATACCAGACTGGCGACCGACTGCGCGGATTCGGCGGGCGCTGGCGGTTCCTCGGCACGAAGCAGCCCCGGAGCCACCCAGAACGCCACCATTGTCCAAACCAGCCATCGCATGCTCATTGCTGCAGTCTCCCATGAATCGCCGGACCGGCAACCGATGGCCACCATGCTACCAGACCTTCCGGTCGAAATCCACGCCTTCGCCTTTTTCCATTCGCGGCCCGCCGGCCCTGGGTTATAATCCCCCCGTACATTCAGGCTGTTTCGTATGATTAACCGAACATCGCGCACGATTCTGGCGGCCAGCCTTGTGCTGCTCGCAACCCATGTAACCGGGGCCAACACCCCCATGAAGCGCTGGGTCTACCTGTCCATGAACTTCCTCGTCGATGAGCAGGTCACGGCCAGAATCGCAGATCTTGAGCGCTGGGCCGGCGAAGGCTACAACGGCGTGGTCGTCACCGACTTCAAGTTCATGCTGTGGGATACCGTGCCGGATCGCTACGTTCACAATGTCCGCCGGTTCCGCGACGCCACCCGCCGCCTCGCGCTCGAGGTCGTCGCCGGCGTCATGCCCCTGGGCTACTCCAGCAGCCTCCTGTGCCGCGATCCCAATCTGGCCGAGGGACTACCGGTCGTGGACGCTCCCTTCGTGGTCGCCGGCGGCCGGCTGACACCGTGGAACAACGGCCCGCCCCTGCTCAACGGCGGGTTCGAACAGTCCCGCCGCGACAGGCCTGATGGTTGGGGTTTCGTGGACAAGCCGGGGCAGATGACGTTCATCGATACGGCGGTCAGGCACGAGGGCCGGGCCTCGCTGCGCATGCAGGACGTGCTGGCGAACGAGCCTGACCACCGGCACGCCCGCGCCTGCCAGACGCTCCCGGTAAAACCGTTCCGCTACTACCACGTGTCTGTCTGGATTCGTACGCAGGACTGGAATGGCGGGGATGTCCGCATTGCCGCCATTGGCGGAGACGGCGCATCGTTGAATTTCCACATGCCGCCACTGGCCGCCTCGCAGGACTGGACGCGCGCCGACATCACGTTCAACACCCTCGACAATACCCGCGTCAACCTGTACCTGGGCACATGGGATGGGCGGCAGGGAACGATCTGGTGGGATGACCTGCGAATCGAGCCGGCCGGGTTCGTCAACGTACTCCGCCGCCCGGGAACCCCGCTCACGATCCGGAGTGAGGATGGCGCCATGCTTTACGAAGAGGGCCGCGATTACGCGGCGGTGCGGGATCCGAAGATGGGCAACGATCCCTGGGCGGGCGACTTTTCGGCGTGGCATGAGCCACCGACCGTCGCGATTCCCGCCGGCAGCCGCCTCCGGGAAGGGCAGCGGGTGCTGGCCAGTTACTGCCATACGGCCGTCATCTATGACAGTCAGGTGCCCTGCTGCCTGAGCGAACCCAAGGTCTACGAGATCCTGGCCTGGCAAGTGGACCGCGTTCGGGATGCCCTTGCCCCGGATGCCTACCTGATGAACCATGACGAAATCCGGATCCAGGGATGGGACAAGGCCTGCTCTGACCGCAAACTGACCTGCGGCGAAATCCTGGCGGACAACGTCCGCCGCTGCGGCGAAATCATCCGCAAGGCCGATCCCGGAAGACCGGTCTGGGTCTGGTCCGATATGTTTGACCCGAATCATAACGCCGCAAAGTCAGGCCGCTACTATCTGGTCAAGGGGGATGGGCCCTGGCGTGACTCGTGGAAGGGGCTGCCGGCGGATGTGGGCATCGTGAACTGGAACATGGGGCCCCAGACCCGCCGCGCCACCCTGGAGCACTTCGCCAAACTCGGCCATCGCCAGGTGCTGGCGGGATACTACGATGGCGATCCCACGGCCATCGCCGCCTGGCTCAAGGAAGCAAAGGGATTCATCGGAGTTGATGGAGTCATGTACACCACCTGGCGCGGCGGCTACCACGCGACGAAGGCTTTTCTCGATTCGGCCGGCCGCCCCTGACTGCCCCCATGATCATCGGACTGGTCACCTGTACGATCTCGATTCCCCACGCGAATTCGCTGAAGGACAAGCGGTCCGTCCTGCGCAGCCTCAAGGACCGGGCGGTGGGGAAGATGAATGTGAGTGTCGCCGAGGTGGGCCGCCAGGACATGTGGAAATACGCCGAATTGGCCTTCGTCACCGTCGCGGCCGAAAGCGAGACCATCCAGCAGCGTATTTCTGAAATCAGCGACTACCTGCGATCCGACCCGCGCTATAACCTCATGGACCTGCACACGGAGATGCTCTGAACGTTTGCAGAAGACCGCCAAAACCCGACGGTATTCGACTTGCGGGATGCACCGCGTAACGGTACAGTGAAGTCACAGGGGGGGCCTTGGCGCATAAGCGGAGGATGATTGTCTTCTCGCTTCTCCTCCTGATTTGTCTCTTGCAGAATCAGGCGGCCATGGATGAAAGATATACGGTTGCTGGCCATCGATCTCGACGGCACGTTGGTTGGCCCCACCAACGAGTACTTCCGTTGCATGGAATTCCGGGAGAAACTCGGCGAGTTTCTGTCACAAACCGGCGCCCAGTGGGCCATCTGTACGGGAAGATCGCGAAGCGGATTCGGGTTGATTTTCCAGCCGATGCTGGAATTGGGCATCCGGCCAGACTACCTGGTCACACGAGACACCTATATCTTCACGGTCACACGTCGCGGCTGGGTGATTCCTCACTTCAAATGGAACGTGATGATCCGCAAACAGATCATCCAGCACAACGCCTCCGTTAACGCCACGTTCAGGGAGTGGCATAACTTGTTCAGCCGTTGGGACTTCGGCATCATCGAGACCATCAGAACCAAGCGCAGGCTGGTTTTTCATTTTGAGTCCATGGAGGCAGCCGACCAGGCTTTCAAGATGCTTCAGTCCAAGGCGAAGACGCGGCCCCGAGTCAAAGTCCGGCGTTATCAGGATACCGTCTGGGCGGAATCCGATGTCAACAGCAAGGGATTAGCTGTGAAGAAGCTCGCAGAGTTGATCGGCCTGCGACCGGAACAGATCCTTGCGGTCGGGGACGGCAAGAACGATGTCAGCATGATGCAGCCGGACGTGGCCAGA
Organism: uncultured Verrucomicrobiota bacterium; assembly: GCA_964611575.1. GTDB lineage: Bacteria > Verrucomicrobiota > Kiritimatiellia > CAIKKV01 > CAITUY01 > CAITUY01. The sequence continues at coordinate 51,640 of CAZTAJ010000001.1, read as the reverse complement.
ATGACGGGTTGCCCACGAAATGCGAGGCCCGAGGTCATCGAGCTCGTCCATGAGAGCGGGGGGCACGTCGCCAAAACCCGCAATCTCGCCGGTGCGATCGAGGTGCTCGATGCCTACACGACGGGAACCGTCTGCAGCGACCTTCCCGCCGACTGGATACCGACCGGGGTTCCCGCCGGCAGTGGAGCGGCCGAGGGGGAAGAGCGATGGCACAGACGTTACGTCATAGCCTTCCTGGTTATCGGGATGGCCCTGGCAGTCCTGATGCTGGTCATCTTCGCCTACTTCGGACTGCTTCCGAGGCTTCGCTAGCCCGGCATGGAGTGTCGTCGCCCCGGTTCAACGATTGCCTGAGCAACCCGGATGCCTCACGGCGCCGGGATAAACAGCTTCTGGCCCACACGGATCTTGTCGCTGGTCTTGATGGCGTTGGCCTTCATGATCGCGCTGACCGTCACTTTGTAGGCCTGTGCGATGGCCGAGAGCGTTTCGCCGGTCTTGACCACGTGCTCATAACCCGTCTCGGCCGCGCCACCACCGCCCAAGCGCCCCGTCGACGACCGGCCACTGGACGAAGCACTGCCTCCGGAGGCGTTCACCAGTCCGGCCACCTTCTTGCTGAGGTCATCCACAATCTGGCGCCGGTCGCTTTCCCGGGCGGTATTGACGGCACGAATCTGCTGCTCGAGCTGCTCCACCCGCGCCCGTGCGGCCGTATCCTCGCGCGGCGTTCGCCGCGCAGCCTCAAGATCCCGCGCCAGGGCCTGCTGTTCCGCCTGGATGATGTTCAATTTTTCCTTCAGAACATCGACATCCGCACGGAGGCTGTCGTAGTCCGCCTGCTGCCGCGCCAGGCTCTTTTCATCCAGCATGGTCACACAGCCGGAACCTGACAACAAGAGCCCCAACACCATGACCCGATAGACAGCCTTCATGAAACGCCTCATCCTTCCCGTCGGTTTTTCATCACGCCCTGGTTTGTGTCTATCAAACGCCGGCACAGCGGCTCAAGCCCGATTTGGCTTTGATTTGGAAACCTTCGTCTGTATCGCGCTGTCCCATGGACTGTCACAGACACAGTCGCACCTCGCCGCCATTCCGGCGGATCCGGGAATAGACCGTATTCGAGGTCGATTCGTGCTCGAAACGACACCCTTCGGGCACGTGGAACCGGGTGGCATAGCCCATGCTTGATAATCAATCGACCCGTGGTTGGTCTGACAAGAGTTGGACAGGGCCGATAGGTCCAAGTGAGTCCAGAGTCTCACTGACCACTGGGGGAACCCGACTGCGGTAAGACAGTCAGCGTAAGGTCCGGTTACTCCTTTCCGGACCTTACCTCTTTTGAGGGGGAATCGGGCGCGGGTTTCCTGGCTGAGGCCTTGCCGCCCCCTTGCAGGTAGATGGTCGTGTAGCCGAGTTTTCCGTCCCAGTAGTCATACACACGAAAAGACGGCTGGCGATCCCAGAATCGTGCGACCGGGGCGCTCACATAGATGGGCACGCCGCCCAGCCAGTGGAGTTCGTCGCGATGAACATGCCCGGCAATGACGGCTCGGAGGGCGGGATAACGCCGGACCAGGGTCTCCCAGGCGCGATAGCTGTCGGGCTCCGTTTCGGCGGGATCGCCGCTGTCCAGGAAAGAGCCGACCGAAGGCGCGTGCTGAAAGAGAATCACGGGCTTTCCGCCCGCCTGCTTGAACTGGGTCTCCAGCCACGCCAGCGGATCGTAGCCCGACACGCTGAACCGGCCAATCAGGGGCTCACTGTAGAAGAAGAGGCACACCACGCCCTGCACGTCAGTCCGGCTGGAAAGGGCGCCAAAATGCCGGCGATACAGCGCCGCCATCGTCTCCTCATCGGCCGGCAGGATGTCATGATTACCGGGGACATAGAACACCGGCACCTTGATCGCCTTCATTGCTTTCAGGCTCTCCCGCACGACCGCCGGATCGCCGAGGCTGTCGGCGAAGAGATCGCCCGTATGCACCACGAACTCGATCCGGTGGGGAAGCTGGTTGATCGCCTCCGCCACCTTACGTGTCAATGACACCCCGTCGCGCGCGCCCCAGTGTGTATCGGTGATCTGGACAAAGTAGAAATGCGCCGGCGGGGCGCCCGATACCGCAAGACTCCACAACACGACGCCGAGCGCCAGCCCCGTCCGGACCGCCAGGGTCCATCGGGGGGTGCCCGTCGGCATAAGCGAAGGTCTAACGCCGCCGAATCTCATCTGCAATCCTGGCGCCCAGTTCCTTCAGTCCTTCCCTCCGCAACGCCGAGACCATCAACGCCTCCGGGAATAGGCGCATCAGGTCCGGCAGCGCCGCCACCGCCTCGGGACGATCGCACTTGTTGAAGACCAGCAACTGGGGCACGGCCTGCGCGCCAATCTCAGCCAGGGTGTCGTACACCACCGCGCAGTGGTCCCGCACGTGCGAGTGACTCGCATCCGCGACGTGCAGCAGGAGATCGGCCTCGCACACCTCATCGAGCGTCGACCGGAACGAGGCGATCAGTCCGTGCGGCAGGTGGCGGATGAAACCCACCGTGTCGGTCAGCAGAATCTCCCGGCCATCCGGCAGCCGGACCACGCGTGTCTTGGTGTCGAGCGTGGCGAACAGCCGGTCGTCTACAAACGCATCGGCCGCCGACAGGGCGTTGAGGATGGTCGATTTGCCGGCATTGGTGTAGCCGACCAGGCCCACGGACGGCATGGGCCGCCGCGCCCGCGTCCGCGACCGCCGCGCCTGGATCGTCTCCAGCTTTCGCTCAAGGTCGCGAATCCGGCGGCGCATGGGTTCGTTGCGCAGTTTCAACGGACTCTCGCCGGGCCCCTTCATGCCGATGCCGCCCGTGAAGCGGGGCTGCTTCTCCGAAACCGGCAACCGGGAGACCAGGTATTGGAGTTGGGCCAATTCGACCTGGATCTGGGCCTCGGCGGAACGCGCCCGCCGGGCAAAGATCTGGAGGATCACCTCGGTGCGGTCTATGACCTTGATCCCCAATTCCTGGTCAAGGTTGTTGACCTGCATCGGCGTCAGGTCATTGTCGAAAATCACCAGGTTGGCGTCCGCCTGGCGGCAAGCCAGCTTGACCTCTTCCAGTTTGCCTTCGCCGATCAGGTATTTCGGGGTCGGGTGCTGGCGATGCTGGGTCAGGCGGCCGACGACGACCGCGCCGGCGGTGTCGGACAGCCGTTCCAGTTCCTCGATCGACTCGCTCGCCTGTTCCCGGGACTGCCGGCCAATGATGGCCTGGACCAGCAAAGCGCGTTCGGTGGCGATGTTGGCGAGTTTGGCGGGCTGAACCATGGATGAACCCCTATGCGGCAATTCTCGCACATCGCCGGCCCCTGTCAATGCGCGGTCGAAGCCAGGTCGAAGCCATGCGCGGCCGAAGTCAGCAAGTTCTACCGCGTGATCCAGAAATAGTCTATGCTCCGGCGGCATGAAAGCACCGCTACGCGTCATCAACAGCGTTGCCCCGATTCGAATCTGCGATAACGGCGGGTGGACCGACACCTGGTTCGCCGGCTATGGCCGGATCTTCAACATCGGTGTCTATCCCTACGCCGAGGTGCAGATCGAGGTCTATCCGGTCCGCCGTCAGAAGAATCGCATCATGATTCATGCCGAGAATTTCGGCGAACGGTATGTCGTGAAACAGGAAAAGAAGTGGGACCGGCACCCGCTGATCGAGGCGGCCATCTCCTATATGAAGGTGCCCCGGAATGTCGCCTTCGAGGTGACGATCTTCTCCGAGGCGCCGGCAGGCGGGTCGACCGGCACATCCGCCGCCGTGTCCGTGGCCCTGATCGGGGCCCTCGACCGACTGACCCCGGGTCGGCTGACGCCGCACGAGGTGGCGCTTGTGGCCCAGCGCATCGAAACGGAGATGCTCAAGCAGCAATGCGGCATCCAGGATCAGCTCTGCGCGGCCTATGGCGGCATCAACTACATCGAGATGTTCAACTATCCCCACGCCTCGGTGTCACCCATCCAGGTTTCCAACGCCATCTGGTGGGAATTGGAACGCCGCCTCGTGCTGATCTACCTGGGCAAATCGCACAGTTCGTCCCAGGTCCATGAGATGGTCATTCGCGAGTTGGAGAATGCCGGACCGGACTGCGCCAAACTCAAGCCCCTGCGCGAGACCGCGCCGCAGGCCCGCGATGCCGTCTACACCGGCGATTTCCGGGCGCTGGGAAAATCGATGACCGACAATACCGAGGCCCAGCGCCAGTTGAACCCGCGGCTGATCAGTGAGGACGCCGACACCATCATCGGCCTGGCCCGCGAATTCGGAGCGCTGGGCTGGAAGATCAATGGCGCCGGAGGCGAAGGCGGGTCGATCACCATCCTCTGCGGCGACCTGTCCCACCGCAAGCGCGCCATGATCCAGGCGATCGAGAAGGCCAACCCGCTCTTCCGGAACATCCCCATCTATCTCAGCCGGCACGGGCTGAGAGTGTGGGAACGATAGCGCTCAGAAACAGGGATCCCCTGCCCCACCTCATCCGTGGCGGCGCAGGACGGCCAGGGCCAGGCGGCGGCCGATTTCACGGTAGCTCTTCTGGGTCAGAATCGTCCCGGCGGCATGGGAATAGGGCGTCTCCACGGTCAGCGCCGGTACGCCGATTTCATCGCGCATAAAGTCTGCAAAGCCCCGGGTCACCCCGGGTGCCGTCTCGCCGGCTGCGCGCCTGAAGTCCGGCGCGGCAAACTCCGCCTGCAATTCGTTCTGGATCACGTTGCACCACTTGGTTTCCTCGGCGGCCAGCGGCGCTTCGGGCTGCCGCGACATGCATGCGCGGACCCCCGTTCGTTCGCAGGCGCCCGGCGCCTGCAGATCGAGCGCCAGAAGAGGCCGGCACCGGGCTTTCCAACGCAAAACGTCCTGGCGAATCACCCGCGCTTCGTGGCGCATCGTCGGGACGCCCCAGGCGCCTTCGAGATCGTAGGGAAACCCATCCTTCCCGTGGTGCCCGTGCGCCACGCCGTCGATATCGGCCAGCGGCGCCGCCCAGACAATGTAGCCGGCCTTGCGGGTCTGCGCCAGTTGCCGCAGGAAACCGTCCAGCACCCACGATCCCGGCATCTCGCCCGCGTGCTGACGGGCCACGAGATAGACTCCGGGCTGTGTCCCGCCCGGTGATCCGACGGCATTGTGCAGCCGGAGAATCCGACGCCCGCCCTGGCTCAACCCGATGGGCGTCGACTGCCAGTAATCCTTGGAGCGCTCAAGCAGTTGATCAACCTCCGACGGCCCATAGGGAAAACAGAACGCCACCTCAACCGATGGCGCCGGGTGCGGGATCGACCAGGAGAGCTGACGGCGGCCGTCAGGCGTATGCGTCTCATCGCCCTGCTTCAGCCGCGTCCAGGGCTGGCCCGGCGACTGGCACACGGGAACGCACGTGGGAGCCTCCCCCGCCCCGAACACCGTGTCAAAGTGGTTCCAGGTCAGACGCACCTTGGTATGGCTCGCCGCGTCCGGCGCCGTTTCCTCGAGCCGGAAATGGAACCACAAGGCCGTGGGACCGCCGCACGGGTCGGAGGCAAAACGCACCTCGGGAACCGGCCCCTTATCAACGATCTCGACATCCGCGGCGTTGCCGCCCGGAAACCGTGTGTAGACCTTCAGGCTCATGGGGTCGAATCGTATCGCATCGCAGGCCACCCACAAGCTCCTTTTCGGCACCCGGAGCCGCTTGGCTTCGCCTCTCCGCCGCCACTTTCCGCCACTCTCCGCCGCCTTTCCGCTTGCCCGCCCTGCCGGGCCGTGATTGGATGGATCAAAGGGCAAGGAATCACCGACATGAACGTTCTCATCACCGGCGGCGCCGGCTTCATCGGCAGTCACATCGCGGAACACCTGCAAGGCAAGGCTGCCGTGCGCGTGATCGACAATCTGCGCACCGGCTTCCGCCGCAACCTGGACGGACTGGCCTGCGAATTCATCGAGGCGTCGATCCTCGACCGCGAGGCCCTGCGCCGCGCCATGACCGGCGTCGACTACGTGTTCCACCTCGCCGCCATGATCAGCGTGCCGGAATCGATGGAAAAGCCACGCGAGTGCGCCGAGATCAACACGCTCGGCACCCTGGCCGTTTACGAGGAAGCCGTCCGCGCCGGCGTCAGGAAACTGGTCCTGAGCACCACCTCGGCCGTCTATGGCGACAACCCGGCGATGCCGAAAGTGGAAACGATGCTGCCCGAACCCAAGAGCCCCTACGCCGTCAGCAAACTCGACGGCGAATACTACGGCCGGATCTTCACGGACACCGGCCGCCTGCCGGTGGCCTGCCTGCGCTATTTCAACGTGTTCGGTCCGCGCCAGGACCCCGGGAGCGCCTACGCCGCGGCCGTGCCGATCTTCACGCATCGCGCCGTCCGCCATGAACCGATCGTCATCTTCGGGGATGGCGAACAGACCCGCGACTTCATCTATGTGAAGGACATCGCGGCCGCGAATGTGTTCTTCGCCACGCAGTCGCCCGCCACCGGCGTCTTCAACGTCGCCTACGGCAAGCGCATCACCGTCAACGGCCTCGCGGAGACCATCGTGCGCCTGACCGGGTCGCGCTCGGAGATCCGGCACGCCCCCGAACGGCCCGGCGATGTGAAGCACTCGGTGGCCTCGGTGGAAAAGTTGCTGGCAACCGGTTTCCGGCCGTCAGCCGATTTCGACCGGGGATTGCGGGCCACCGTGGAGTACTTCATCAGCCGCGCCACGCCGGCGACTCAGCGCTGAACAACCGGTGCCATCCTCTGCCTGTGAAACCCGCGGTCTAATAGACTTGCGCGGCCGTGCCGCCGTGGCTATATTCTTAACGATCGGCTCAATGAGGAATGTTGGGCGTCATGGGACGTGACATCGGGCGCGAGCATGCTGATTCCTGATCCAAAACAACGGGGCATCCTGATCGTGGATGATGACTGGGGACCGCGGGAGGCCTTGCGGTACATCCTGAAGTCGCGGTCCTACGTCAACACCCACTTCGCCGTGAACGGCCAGGAAGCCCTGGACAAAATCGACACCCTGGGAACCGCCGTCTACCTTGTCCTGCTCGACATCCGCATGCCGGTCATGGACGGCATGACGCTCCTCCGCCGCCTGGCCCCAAGCTGCACACACCCCGTGGGCGTCATTGCCGTGACAGGATTCCCCTCACCGGAGGGACAGGCGGCGTTCGAGCAGGCCGGAACCGCCTGCGTTCTCCCCCTCGATTACGTCAGCAAACCCTTCGATATGGAGGAGATCCTGAAGAGCATCGCCGCCGCGTTGGAGCGCGTCCACGCAGAACGCGTCCCCCGCCCCGCCTCCTGACCGGATCGGGCCCTACTTGCGCCGGGGTCGACTCGCCTTCGCGCCGCGTTTCCCGAGTTGAAGGAACGCGCTGGCCGAAATCCCGGTATACTCGGCAATGGCCTGGAGGTGATCGACCGATGGAAAGCGGTGCCCGTGTTCCCACTCGCACAGAATGGCCATGGACAGCCCGGTATCGGCAGCCACCACCTTGAGCGTCCTGCCCTCCTGCTGACGCCACTGTTTGATCCGCGTCGCAAACGCGTCCACCAATGGATTGCTGTAGGTCTTGATACCCGCCTTGCTCTTCCCGGTCCCCTTCTTCGTTCGTGCACTCATGATGCGCTCCCTTCCCCTCGGATCTATTTTGAGACAACGCCCGCCTGCCTCCACCCTAAATCAGACGGGGGCTTTGTCCATACAGTGAATCCTGTATTTTGTGTGTGAATTTCCGTTACTGTGAATCAGGGGAAACGAGGACCCGGCAGCCGCGTCTCAGGGCTCGATCAACCGGTTGCGAATGGCATAGCGGACGATCTCGCTGACGGAGTGGACCTCCAGCTTTCGCATGAGGTTCGCGCGGTGCGTTTCCGCCGTCGGCTCGCTGATGCCCAAAGCACGGGCGATCTCCTTCGTGCTCTTCCCCTCGGCGATCGCCTGCACGACCTCGACTTCGCGCGGGGTGAGCGCCGAAGCGCCGGCCCGCGCACCCGGGTGCCGGTCGGGATGCAGATACGACGCCAGCAGGACATCGGATACACTCGCAGTGAAGTACGGTTTGTGCCGGACAAGCGCCTCCACCGCATCGAAAACGGCATCGCCGGCGTCGGTCTTGAGCAGGTAGCCGCGCGCGCCGGCGGAAAGCACCTCGCGGACCAACTGCTCCGAGTGATGCATGGTCAGGATCAGGACCTCCGTGTCGGGCAGGCTGGCGCGGATCTGCCGGGTCGCCTCCAGACCGTTCAATTCGGGCATGGTCAAATCCATGATCACGATGTCGGGCCGGCACTCCCGGGCCTTCTCCACGGCCTCGCGTCCGTGGCGCGCCTCGCCGCACACCGTCCAGCCCGGGCGGGATTCCAACACCGAGCGCAGGCCCTTCCGCACCAGTTCATGGTCGTCGGCGATCAGGATGCTCAGCATCGGCGTCAGACTCCCCCCGTGGCGATGGGCAGCACCGCTCCAACCCTGACCCCGCCGTCCCCCGTCACAATCTCCAGCCGGCCGCCCAGTTGCCCAAGCCGCTCCCGCATCCCGGCGATACCCACCCCCACGCCGGCCGGCGAACCGCCCCCGCCCTGCGCGATGCCGGGCGGCAGGCCCCGGCCCGCGTCCTGGACCTCCAGCCGCACGTCGGACGGATTACGACTCAGCCGGATGGAGGCCGTGCGGCTGCCGGAATGTCGATGCACATTGGTCAGGCTCTCCTGCATGACGCGAAAAAGCGCGTTCTCGATCTCTTTCGGCAGTCGCCCGATATCGGGCGACAAAGCCAGATCCACGCGGATGCCGCTGCGTTCCGCGAACCCGTCGCAGTAATCGCGCACCGCCCCCTCCAGCCCCAGTTCGTCCAGCAGGGGCGGGTGCAGCAGATAGGCCATGGTCCGCAACTCGTTCGAGCACCGCCGCGCGAGGAGCGCGCACTCGTCCACCTGGGATGCCGCCGCCGGGCCGGGCCCCTCGATGGTCCGGCGGAGCAGCGAGAGGCTCATGGAGAGCGCCGCCAGCGTCTGGGCCGTCGAGTCGTGCAGATCCCGGGCAATGCGCCGGCGCTCGGCATCCTGCAGGTCCATGAGCCGGGCCGAGAGATCCCTCAAGGCGTTGTCGGTCCGCACCCGTTCGACGGCATAGCGAATCGCCCGCACGAGCAGATGCCGGTCGATGCGCTCCTTGACCAGGTAGTCCTGCGCACCCGTTCGCATGGCCTGAAACGCCACGTCGTCATCGTCGAGCACCGTCAGGATGATGATGGGCAGGCGGGGCGCATGCGCATGCATGCGGTCGAACGTCGCCATCCGGGTGCTGTCCGGCAGGCCCAGATCAAGCAGCACCACGTCGATGCCGCCCCCGTCCGCCAACTCAAGACCCTCGGCCAGAGTATGGACTTCATGCACGACGAATTGGCCGGCGGCTTGCCGCATCAGGATGTCGCGGATGCCATAGGCAAAGCCCAGGTTGTCCTCAATCAGCAGAACACGGACCGGTCCCGCCACCGCTTGATCGGGGCCGCCGCGCGACGGACCGGCCGGGGCCTGGTTGTTCTGAGTCGTGGACATGGTCTCTGTTCAGCCTCGTTTGCCGGTGCTGCGCTCCGTGAAGGTTTCCAGGGCGCGGACGACAGCGCCGATGTCCGCCAGGGTATTGCGGCAGGGCCCCTCGGGAGTCCGGTTCGGAACGGCCAGCACCGGCTTCGGGAAGGCCGCCAAAATGCCCGACACCAGTTCCTTCTCGCACGCCACGGCCACAATGGCCCTGATCGACGGCGACTTGACCCGCTCCAGCGCCTGCCGGCCGCCGCCCACCACGCCGCACACGACCCCGTAGTCGTCCCGGACCTGCGCCAGGCCCGCCAGGCTGCACTTGCCGCACCGCCGGCATTCGTCGAGATGACGGCCCACATCCTGCGGACATGACTCGTGGTGCAGACAATGCGGCAGCAGGAGCAGCACGTCCGCCGGCGCAACCTTGAGCCGGCGCCTGCGCACGATCGCGTTGTTGAGGCGGATGATAATCGAGTGAAACGACATCGGCCACGGCTTCCGTTGTGACTTTAGTTTGTCGTCGGGATCATATACAGTTTCAGGGAATCGCTACAGGCTAAAATGCCCGTATGGGAGAATCCGGCCGCATGAAACCGAGAACCGTTGTGCTGGTGTCGCCCCACGGATTCTGCGCCGGCGTCGAACGCGCGATCGAGATGGCCGAGACGCTTCTCCGCCTGTATCCCAAACCGGTCTATTGCCTGCATGAGATCGTGCACAATCCCCAGATCATCGGCGACCTGGCCTCCCGCGGCATGATTTTCTTGCAGGATATCGCCGATATCCCGGAGGGCGCCACGACGCTGTTCAGCGCCCACGGCGTGACGCCGGCCGTGCGGGCCGCGGCGGCGGACCGTCATCTGAAGGCCATCGACGCCACTTGCCCGTTTGTGACCAAAGTGCACGCCGAAGTCAGGCGCTATGCGGCCGCCGGCGACACGGTCATCCTGATCGGGCACCGCGCCCACGACGAGGTCATCGGGGTGGTCGGCGAAGCGCCCGGCCATGTCGTGGTCGTCGAGGGTGAAGCCGAAGCGGCCGTCGTCGCCGTTCCGGATCCGGCCCGGGTCGCCGTGCTGACGCAGACCACCTTGAGCACGGACGAAACCGCCCGGGTGCTGGCGATCCTGCGCGCGCGCTTCCCCCGTCTGCAAACGCCGGTTGAAAGCGACATCTGCTATGCCACCCGCAACCGCCAGCAGGCCGTCCGGCTGTTCGCCCACCAGGCCGACTATTTCATCGTGCTGGGCGCCCGGAACAGCTCAAACTCCCAGCGCCTCGTGGAAGTTGCCCGCGAGGAAGGCTGCCGCGCAACGCTTGTGGCCACGCCCGCCGAAATCGACGCCCTGCCGCTCGACGACGTCAGGGTCCTGGGCTTGACCGCCGGCGCGTCCACGCCCGAGTACGGGGTCAACCAGACCATCGACCGCCTCAAGCAGCGGGGTTTCGAGCGGGTCGAAACGCTCAACGTGGCCCAGGAGGATCTCCACTTCGCCCTGCCGCGCCTGTAAGGTGGGGACAACGGCAGCCCAAAACGGGCAGAAAGCAACCCCGGGGAGGGCCCGCCTGTGGCGGGCCGCGGACGGCGATACGCCGTCCCTCCCGAAGATGCGACGCATGAGCGTCACCTTTCCTGACGGAACAATCTACTTCAGCCGTTCGATGGCGCGGACCTTGCCGTTCTCGAACTCGATCCGCAGCACAACGTATTCCTCGCGCGTGTCGACTCCCGCAAAACCCGGGTCGTCAACGTGGACGATCCGCCCATCGCGACCGCGATAGGCGTACCCCATCCAGACCGGCCTCATCGTCGGGTCGTACCGGAACGCCGTGTAGTTCCACACATCCGTGGCGCCTGCCGCCGTCTGGCGCGCCAATACCCGGGACGGTTCGCCCAGCGCCAGCCGCACCATGTCCGGCGTGAACCCGATGTCGATCTCCCCCCGGCGAATCTGGGCCTGAACCGCGGGCGGATAACCCGCGAACAGTTCGGGGTGCCTCGCAATCCGTCGCGCCGGGGTACTCACGCAACCCGCAGCCAAAGCCAACACGACCAGCACGGTCAACGCGCCCGCCCGTCTGCCGATGATCCACTGTTGATTATTCATGATGCTCCTTCCCAAGAGAACTGTCTCCCGCATGGGAGGGCGCGCATGCTGCGCGCCGCAGACGGCGCCTGAGGCGCCACTAGCGCCTTCCCTCCCCGCATGCTAGAGAAGCGGCGCCAGCAGCCAAACGGCATGCACGGCCACCCAGATTCCGTAGCGCGTCAAGGCCGCCTTGGGGCTGCCCCGGCTCGCCACCGCAAAGTAAATCCCCTTGGCAAAGGTATTCACCATGACCGCGATCAGGATGGCACTCACCGCCAGCCGCACCGCGGGACCCTGCATAATGGACAGAACGAAGGGGTCCACATCCGCCAGCCCCGCCAGGGCCGCCAGGGCCATGACGCCCACGTCGCCCAGGTGGTCCCGCGCCACGCCGGTGGCCACCTTGAGTCCCACGAACAGGAGCGCGAACAGCACCGCCACCCGGATTTCCACCGGGTTTTGCATCGCCGGCGCCGGCCCGCCGGGCGCGTCGGCCGGCGGCGCCACCGTCAGCGCCATCAGGAACCCCGTCACCGCCAGGCTCAACAGCACCCCGCCCGCCTGCCACAGGAGCGGCCCGCCGAACACGGCCAGCAGCACGACCAGCCGGATATACATCACGCTGCTGGCCAAAAGGCTGGCCTGCAAGGCGGCCCGCGCCTGGGCCGGGTTCTCGCGGGCGATCCGGCCGGCCGCCACGCTGACCGCCGTGCTCGAGACGATGCCGCCCATCAACCCCGACAGCGCCAGCCCGACACGCGGACTCAGTTTGCGCATCAGCAGGTAGCCGCCGAACCCGATCGCCGACACCAGCATCACAATCTGCCAGATCTTCGTCGGGTTGATGCGGTAGACGGTGTAGTCAACGTCCGGCAGCGCCGGATAGATGACCGCCGTTACCAGCAGGAACTTGACCGTCGCCAGGAATTCGGCGCGGTCCAGGCGCTCGACATAGCGCTCCAGTGCGGATTTCTCCGAGAGCAGCATCGTGTTGATCACGCCGATGGCCATGGCCAGCCGCATGTCCGCCAGCAGCGCCAGAGCGCCGGCGGTGAAGGTCAGCAGCGCCGATACTTCACTGGTCGCCCCGAAACGACCGGAGCGGATCTTCTCAAAATAGGCAACCCCCGCCACTCCCGCCACCGCCAGCAACCCCGCCGGCAGCATGCCCGTGGCGCCGTGCTCGAACAGCCACGCGCACCCGAACCCGAACAGGCTGAGAATGGGATACGTGCGCACGCCGCCGAAGAAGAACGGCCGGTTCTCGCGCCGGCTGCCTTCACGTTCGAGGCCGACGAGGAACCCGATGGCCAGCGCCACCACCAACCGCAGCGCCAGCGTCATATCGAGAGGCGTGTTCATGTGGACCTCAACCTACGTCACACCGCGAACTCCGCGGCCAACACCGTATGATCCGACGGCTTCTCCGCCAGCCGCGGCTGCAGGTCGATCCAGGCCCGCACCGACTTGGCGGCGAGCGACCGCGTGGCAAGAATGTGGTCGATGCGCCACCCCTGGTTGCGTTTCACCGCACCCACCTGGCGGTAATCGAAGAACGTGTATTGCCCGGGCTCGGGATGATGCTTGCGGAAAACATCGACAAATCCCCACGCCACGGCGCCGGCAAAAGCCCGTCGGGCGTCGATATGATAACAGACGTGGTTCACCTGTTTTTCGGCGTTATGGATGTCCATCGCTTCCGGCGCGATATTCAGGTCCCCCACCCACAGCACCGGCTGGCGGGGCGAGCAATGCCGGTCGCAATAGGCGCGCAACCGCTCAAACCACTGCAACTTGTACTGGTACATCGCATGATCGATCTCGCGCCCCTGCGGCACATAGGTGTTGATCACATGGACGGGGCCGATCCTGGCCGACACCAGCCGCGCCTCGTCGGCGGGGCCCCCGTCATCGAGCCCGAACTGCACCTGTTTCGGTTCCGTCCGTGACAACAACGCAACCCCGTTGTACGCCTTCTCGCCGCGGTACACGACGTGGTACCCCGCGGCGCGAATCGGCTCAGCAGGGAACTCCGCGTCGATGGCCTTGGTTTCCTGCACGCACAACACGTCCGGCTGGTTCACCCGCAGCCAGTCCAGCACGATGCCCAGCCGGGATCGGATCGAGTTGACGTTAAATGAGGCGATGATCATACGGAGTCATAGTCCACCGTCCCCCGGAACACATATTCCGCGGGACCGAGCAGCGTGACCGACTCGGCGCCATCAGCCGTCAGCCGGTAATTCACCTCCAGCACGTCGCCGCTGGCGCAGGTGATCAGGACGGCCGGCTTGACCCAGCCCATGCGGCCGGCGATCAGCCCGGCGGCCACGATGCCCGTGCCGCAGGCCAGCGTTTCGGCCTCCACCCCGCGCTCGTAGGTCCGGATGCGCAGGGACTGCGGACCCGTCACGGCAATGAAGTTGACGTTCGTGCCTTTCGGTGCAAAGGCACTGTGGCGACGGATGGCGGCGCCCGTGGCCTGCACATCCACCGCATCGAGATCCTCCACCCGCACCACGACATGCGGCACGCCGCTGTTGACAAACCCGTAGGCGTGGGGTCCGTCCGCCAGGTCGAGCGACTGGTCCAGCCGCCAGTCCTTCGGCGTCGTCATGGTAAGCTGCACGCGCGTGCCGGCCATCCCGGCCGCCAGCAGGCCGGCGCCGGTGTCAAAATGCATTCGGGCCGGGGCCGCCCCGATGTCGTGGGCCAGCCGCGCCACACAACGCGCCCCGTTGCCGCACATGTCGACCTCGCTGCCGTCCGGGTTGAAGAACCGCATGCGGAAATCCGCCGTGGCCGACGGCTGGATCAGGATGATGCCTTCGCTGCCGACGCCCGTGCGCCGCGCGGCCAGCCGCTGCAGAAAGGCGCTGTCGTTGGCGGGAAAGGTCAGCGCGCGGTCGTCGACCAGTATGAAATCATTGCCCGCCCCGTGCATCTTCCAGAATGGGATCGTCATTCGTCTTCTCCTTGGAGGTCAGCGTGATGAGATCGGCCAGAACGCGTTGGGCTTCCAGCAGGACGATATCGTGCTCGCGCTTCGCGGGGTTCTCGCCGGCCGGCTCCTCCTCGCCGCCCTCCAGCGCCTCCCGCTGCACTTCCTCAAGCCCTTTCTCCTCCCGCGCCAACGCCATGCGGTCGGCCAGACGGAGCGAAATCCCGGGGGTCTCCTGGTGTTCGTAGATGCGCTTGACGATGCCGGCCTGGGCCTGGAAGCGCGGGTCGTTCGCGCGGCGCGCCTCGGACGCGCGCCGCAGATCCGGGACCAACGGCTTGAGGTTCATCACCGGCCGGTAGAGCGCCGTGTTGACCACCGTCCAGGGCATGGCGTGCGGCAGGAATTCCTCGCCCACATCCAGCACGTCGAGCACGGACGGGATCACGATGTCCGGCACGACGCCCTTCAGTTGCGTGGAGCCGCCGGCGATACGATAGAAACTGTGCGTCGTCACCTTGATCTGCCCGAGCTTGGCATTGCGCTCATCGAGGTTCTGCAGCGACTGCACGGTGCCCTTGCCGTGCGTCTTCGAGTCGCCCACCAGCACGGCGCGGCCGTAGTCCTGCAGCGCCCCCGCCAGGATTTCCGACGCCGACGCGCTGTGCCGGTTGACGAGCACGACCAGGGGGCCGGTGTACAGCACGTCCGGGTCCGGGTCGCTGAGGACCTGGATGCCCCGCTGCTCGCGCACCTGCACCACGGGGCCGGACGTCAGGAAAAGCCCCGTCATCTCCACCGCCTCGGCCAGGGAACCGCCGCCGTTGCTGCGCAGGTCGATCAGGATGCCGGCCACCCGTTTCGCCTTCATGTCGGAGACCAGGGCGGCCACATCGCGCGTCGAACTGCGGAATTCCGAGCGGCCGTTCATGCGATTCCGGATGTCGGCGTAAAACGCCGGCAACCGGATCACGCCGATCGTGTTCGACACGCCGTTCTGGCCGGCGATCGCGTGAACGTCCCCCTTGGCGGCCTGCTCCTCGAGTTTCACCTCGTCGCGAACAATGTCGATCTTGATGGTGCGCGAACCGGAGATGTCCGCGACCGGCATGACCGTCAGCACGACTTTCGTGCCCTTCTCCCCGCGAATCAGCCGCACCGTCTTGTAGAGCGGCCAGTGCAGCACATCCACGGGCGGCTCACTGCCCTGCGCCACGGCGATGATCCGGTCGCCGGCCTTCAGGCGGCCGTCGCGAGCCGCGGGACCACCGGGAATGATCTTCTCGATCCGGGCCGCGCCATCCTCGCTGCTCAACAGCGCCCCGATGCCGACCAGCGAGAGTTTCATGCTGATGTCGAAATCCTCTGAACTGCTGGCCGTCATGTATTCGGAGTGCGGATCGTAGGCCTGGGCGAAGGCCGTGAAATACCGTTGCAGGACAAAATCCGCGTCACTGTCGTCCAGGACCATCAGGTACTGCTTGTAGCGCTTCCGGATGAACTCGTCCGGCGAGAGCAGGGCATCGGCCCCGGCCGCCTCGTTGGTCGCGGCCCCGGCCGCCGGCGCGTCCGCGCCGGCCTTGCCCGGAGGGGCATTGGTGCGCTCCTCCTCGGTCATCCGCTGGCTGACGACCCGCGCCACGTACTCGTTCTTGATCTTGCGCCGCCACAGCTCGTCGGACTCCGCCTCCGTCGCGGCCCAGGGCGCATCCTTGCGTTTCCAGAAATAGGTCTCCTCGACGGACAGGTCAAAGCCCTTCTTGAGCAGGGCGTCGACCCTCTCGACGCGATTCCTGACGCGCGCCCTCAGGCGTTCGAACACCCGGAACGCAAAATCGACGTCGCCCCGGGACAGCCGGTCGGCCAGCAAGCCCGCCTCCTTCTCGAATTCCGCCACGTCGGACGCCAGGAAATAGGTCCGGTCGTAGTCGAGCATCGTCAGGTAGATCTGCAGGGCGTTGGTCGCCATCGCAGCGTCCAGAGGTTGGTGCGACAGGTGCGCCCGCGGCAAAACGCGATCAAACTGCCGTGCGATGTCGCCGGCCGAGGGGTCCGGCGCCAGCGGCGTCCGGGCCGCCGCATCCGCCGCCGCGGCATGCCACCAGATCAAAGTGGTCACGCCGAGAATTCCCGCCATGCCCGCCATCCAACCGATTTGCGTTCGTCTGCTCATAAACCCAGCAAAGCCTCCCTCATCCCCTCCAACCGGTGCGCCACGGTGCCATCGATGATACGGTTGCCCACCCGCACCGCCACGCCGCCGATCACGGACCGGTCCACCCTCAGGCGCAAGCGCACCGGCCGGCCCAGCCACGCCCCCACGGCCTGCTCGATGGACGCCACCTGGCCCGGGGTCAGCGGCACAGCCGCGGTCACTTCCGCCGCCGCGACCTCGGACCGCACGCCGGCCAGAACGTAGAAGGCCTCCGCCGTCTCACGCAGACGCCGCCAGGCCCCTTGCTCGAACAGGATCAGGAGCCAGTGCAGGAGCATGGGGCTGATGCGCCCCCGCAACAGATCCTCGAGAGCCGCCCGTTGGGCCTTCTCCGGAACCTGCGGATTCGTCAGAAAGTCGCAGATTTCACCGCTTCTGTCCAGCAGGTCAAGCACCTGGGCCAGTTCGCGCTCCACCGTCTCGACGCCGCCGGCCGTTCCCGCCAGTTCCGCCAGCGCCGTGGCATATCCCGCCAGGGCGGGATCAGGCGCCAGGCTTGGTGTGTTCGGCTTTGAGTCGTTCGATAAATTCATCCACCAGCTCCCGGTGCCGTTTCTCGTCGAGCGAGTCCTTGATGAACTCGCGCGATACCCGCACGGACAGGTTGGCCACGGTGTCCTTGAGTTCGTCCAGCCCGCGCCGCACATCGCGGTCGATCTCCTCGCGGGCGCGGGAAACCAGCGCTTCGGCTTCGACCCGCGCCTGCCGCCGCACCTCGGCGTCCGCGTCGGCGGCCAGTTTGCGGCTGTCCTCCATGAGGCGCCGCGCCGCCTCGCGGGCGGCCTCGATCTGCGCCGCACCCTGCCCGCGGATGGCCTCGGCCTCCGCGCGGGCTTTCTGCGCCTGGTCGAGTGAATCCCGGATCGTCCGTTCGCGCTCATCAACCAGCCGTTGCAGGGGCCGGAACGCGAACCGCGCCAGCAGCGCCACCAGGCCGCCAAACGTGATCAGCGTCCAGATCAGCAACCGTTCATCGAGCCCGATCTTCATGCGTTCCCCGTTCTATTTGCCGATCAGCATGATCGCGATGACCAGTGCGTACAGGCACAGCGCCTCGACGAAGGCAATGCCCAGAATCATCAGCCGCTGCAGGGTGCCCCGCAGTTCCGGTTGCCGCGCCACCGCCTCCACGGTCTTGCCGACCAGGATGCCGATGCCGACGCCGGTGCCCAGCGCCGCCAGCCCGATCCCGATCCCCGCCCCCAGCCATGCCAGTCCCTGTGGTGTCATATGCCCCGTCCTTCCGTCTAATGATCGTCCTCCACCGCATCCTTGATGTAAAGACCGGCGAGCATCGTGAAAATAAAAGCCTGGATGAAGGCGACAAAGAGTTCGAACACGTCCATGACCACCGCACCCAGCAACGGCAGGGGTTTGAGCAGCCAGGCCGAGCCCATCGCCATCCCGATAAACACGAAAATCAACGCGTGTCCCGCCATCATGTTCGCAAACAAGCGCACCGCCAGCGAGAACGGCTTGGCCAGCCAGCTCAACACCTCGATCGGGACGACCAGGGGCGCCATCCACCAGGGGACCCCCGCCGGCATGAAGCCCCGCGCAAACCCGAGCAACCCGCGTTTCCGGATGTTCAGGCCGAGCGTCAGCAGGAATACCACCAGCGCCAGCGCCGCCGTCACGTTGATGTTCGACGTCACCGCCACAAACGCGCCGGGAACCGGCACCAAGCCCAGCAGGTTGCAGGACAGGATGAAGAAGAACATCGTCAACAGGAACGGCGCCCACAGCCGGCCGGCCGCCCCGATCCCTTCCTGGACGACTTCGCGGTCCACCAGTTCAATCATCCCCTCCATCAGGTTCTGATAGAACCCCCGCGCCACCGGCGACCGCCGCCGGCACACCGGCAGCAACACCACGAACGTGATCAGGGCGGCCGCCCAGACCAGCACCACCTCGTTGGTGATGCTGAAGTCGAGGCCGAGGATCCGCGGCAGGGGGATCAGCACTCTGGTTTCGAACTCGTTCACGGGGTTACCTGATGACAGCCATTGTGCCATGCGCCACGCTTTGCCGCAAGCGGCCGAAATGAGTGAGGGAGGAGCGAGAGGTGGGAGGTGAGGGGTACCCGCCTACGGATACAGGCGGCCGAGGGTGCGCGGGAACGGAATGGTCTCGCGCACATGCTTGAGCCCGCATAGCCAGGCCACCGTGCGCTCGATGCCCAACCCGAATCCCCCGTGGGGCACGCTGCCGTATCGCCGCAGATCGAGGTACCAGTCGTAGTCTTCGGGACGCAGCCCCTTGAGACGCAGGCTCTCGATGAGAACGTCGGGATCCTCCTCGCGCTGGCTGCCGCCAATGATCTCCCCGTACCCCTCGGGCGCCAGCAAATCGAAATTGCGAACCACCCGCGGATCGGCCGGCGACACCTTCATGTAGAACGCCTTGGCGTCGCGCGGATAGTCGGTGACGAACACCGGCCGGTCGAAGTGCCGCGCCAGGATCGTCTCGTCGCTGCCCCCCAGGTCCTTGCCCCAGACAAATGCCTGCGCCAGCTTCAGGTGCTCGGGGCGGGCCAGCACCTCCTGTTCAAGGTCGTGGATCTCCTCGCGCAGTTCCCGGATCCGGGCTTCCTTCTGCTCCACCTGCCAGCCCTTGCGCGCCGCCTTGAGTTCCTCCTCCGTCCGCCCCAACTCCTCGATCAGCCCCGCCAGACGCTGCCGGTCCGACTCCAACTCCGCTTCCAGTTGCACCCGCACCGCAGCACTGTGCAACAGGTCGACGGCGTCCGTGTAGGTGATCCGGTAGAACGGCCTGCCGGCCCGTTCGAGCGCCGCCGGGTCCCGGCCTAGCATCGCCAGGTCGGCCCGGTGGCCGGCCAGCACTGCTTGCGTCACCGCGCACACCATGTCCTCGGCCACCGCCATGACGTCATCCAGGTCCGCAAAGGCGATCTCGGGCTCGACCATCCAGAATTCGGTCAGGTGCCGGCGCGTCTTGGACTTCTCGGCGCGGAACGTCGGCCCGAAGCAGTACACCTTGCCCAGCGCCATGCAGGCGCTCTCCAGGTGAAGCTGGCCGGTTTGCGACAGAAAGGCCTTCTCGCCGAAATAGTCCACCGGGAAAAGCGACTGCCGGTCCTCGCCCGCGCCGGCCTGCAGGATCGGCATGTCCACCAGCGTGAAACCGTGCCCGTCGAAGAAGTCGCGGATGGCGCGAATGATCGTGTGCCGCACCCGGAGAATGGCCGACGGCCGCGCCGACCGCAGCCAGAGGTGGCGGTGCTGCATCAGGAAGTCAATCCCGTGGGCCTTGCGGGCGATCGGGTATTCGGCGGCGAGTTGGAGGGTGTGCACCCCGCTCACGGCCAGTTCCGCGCCGCCCGGCGCGCGGGCGTCGAGGCGCACGACGCCGCTGACCGCCAGCGACGATTCCTGCGTGAGTTCCTGCACGGCCGCAAAGGCGTCGGCCTGGGCCGCCTCCACCACGCACTGACAGACCCCGGTGCCGTCACGCACGACGAGGAACACGACCTTGCCGCCCGACCGTTTCCCCTGGATCCACCCGCGCAGGATGACCGTGCGTCCCCCCAGCGCGGGCAGTTCCCGAATGGCGGCAAAAGGGGATGGATCGGCCATAAACGTTCAACTCCGGCGGAAATTGGCTTTGACCCAGTTCCAGTTGAGAATCACGTGCAACAGGGCGACGACCCCGAAGGCAATGCCTCCGCCCTCGTGCAGGATCTCGAACGCTTCGTGCGACAGATGGTCACCGAGGAAGCCCGTGAGAATCTGGTTCAAGGCAAGGACGCCGAGAATGGGATTCAGGATCTTCAATGCCGTGTTGCGCTTCATGTGAGTTCCTCCCGATTAGGTATGACCATGCCTCATGCCGCGCCATGGAGGCAATCCCTTTTTCTCCCGACGTTAACGCACGGCTAGGCCAAATCCGGGCGATGATGTATAGTCACACGCCTTGACGACGCCGTATGACAGATTGAGCCGCGTGGCATTGGAAACCGCTTTGCAGCAGGTGCCCGGGTATGCCGCCTGGCGGGACCGCGATCCCGGCCCGGTTGCCTCGCTCGATCAACGCTACGCCGCCCTGCCTGTCCTGACCAAACAGGAACTGCGCGCCCATTTCCCGCATGGCTTCATCAAGTCCGGCCACGACCTGCACGCGGGACTGGCGGCGGGCGAAGTCGAATACGCCACCACCAGCGGCAGCACGGACGACCAGGTCACGCTTGTCTTCCACGCCCCGTGGTGGGAGGCGTCCGAACGCGGCGCCTGGCAACTCAACGCCACCGCCCGGCGGGTCACCACCGGTTCGCACCGCGAGGTTGTCCTGGCCTCCCCGCGCTGCGTCGGCCCCGGCTACGCCGCGCACCCCCAGTCCCCCGCCCGGCGTACGCTCGGCCGGCATCTGTACATCAACGAAAAAATCAACCCCGCCACCTGGACCGACGAGGACGTGCGTCGCATGGCGGACGAACTCAACGACTACCAGCCGGTCGTGCTGGAAGCCGACCCGGCCTACCTGGCCGCCTTTGCCCGCCGTCTGCGCGAGAACGGCACGCCCGTCCACCAGCCCGCGCTCATTTTCCTGACCTACTCGTTCCCGTCGCGCATCTACCGGCGGCTGATCCGCACGGTGTTCCAGGCGCCGATGGCCAGTTCTTACGGCTCCACCGAAACCGGCCATGTCCTCATGGAGTGCGAAGCCGGCCGCCTGCACCAGAACGCGGACCACTGCCGGATCGACTTCATGCCCTGGCAGGCGAAATACGGGGGCCCCACGCTCGGCCGCCTGCTCGTCAGCGTCTTCGATAACCCCTGGTTCGCCGTGCTGCGCTTCGACATCGGGGACGTCGCGCACCTCGATGAACGCGGCCCCTGCCCCTGCGGTCGCACCGGCGGGCTCACCCTCGCCTCCATCGACGGCCGTCTGAAGGATGTGACCTTTGCGCCCGACGGCCGCGCGGTGACGGTGGACCATCTTGACGTGGTGCTGGCCGACGTGCCCGGCCTGTGCGGCTGGCAGCTCGACGCCGTCGCGCCCGGCGACTGCCGGGTGCGCGTGCTGGCCGATGACGGCTCCGCGGACCAAGTGGAACGCGCGGCCCAAACCGCCCTGGCACCGGTGTACGGCGCCGGGGCTCGCCTGATTGTCAAGGCCGCCGGCGCGTTGGAGCATGAAGCGTCCGGCAAGTTCCGGTTCACGCACACGCACTATGACGTCGATCACACCGTGCTGTGGCACAGTTGAAAGGACCATGAGCCTCCCCATCCATCTTCTCGCCGGCGGTCATGGACAGGCCCGCAAGGGTTCCGACCCGATCCTTCACGGCATCTTCGCTCAAGCCGGCTCCGCCGCCCCCTCCATCGCCTACGTCGGCGCAGCCAGCGATGATGACGCCGGGTTCCTGAAATGGCTGACGACCCTCTTCAAAGCCTCCGGCTCAGGCCCGGTGCGGCTGGCGCCCATGGCCGGCCGCAACGCCGATCTCGATGAAGCGCGCCGTGTGCTGGAAACATCCGACCTCATCTACGTCACGGGCGGCGACGTAGAGGCGGGTATGGCGCTCCTGCACCGACTGCGGATGGATGCCCTGCTGCATCGGTTATACCGCGCCGGCCGGCCATTCTTCGGCCTGTCCGCCGGCAGCATCATGCTCGCCCGCGCCTGGGTGCGGTGGCGCGATCCGGATGACGACACCACGGCGGAAGCGTTTCCCTGCCTGGGGTTCGCGCGCCTGTTATGCGATTGCCACGCAGAAGAAGACGACTGGGAAGAATTGCACGCCCTGCTGCGCCTCCAACCGAGCGAGACTATCGGCTACGGCATCCCATCCGGCGCCGCGCTGCGAGTCGCCGAGGACGGCAGCGTACAGGCCTTGGGGAAACCTGTCTTCCGATTCGAGCATCGCCACGGCCGCACCGCACTGCGGGGCATGGTGGACGTGTCTCCGTGACACCAAGCTGAAGAGGCGCGGCAGGGATGCCGCCGCCCTACCCGGGGACCGACGAAGGCATCGCCTTTACTTCTTCACGGCGAACAGGGCGGCGTCGTAGTTCGGCTCCTGGGCGATCTCAGGGACCTGTTCGGCATGGACCACCTTGTCGTCCTTATCCAGCACCAGCACCGCGCGGCTCAGCAGACCGGCGAGCGGCCCGGTCGTGATCGTAACGCCGTAGTCCTTGCCGAAGGCCGGGGCGCGGAACGTCGAGAGGTTGACGATGGTCTTGAGATCGGCGCTCTCGCAAAACCGCTTCTGCGCGAACGGCAGGTCCGCCGAGATGTTCAGGAGGACCGTATCCGCCAGGGCGGACACCGCCCGGTCGAATGTCTTGGCCGACATGGCGCACACGCCGGTGTCCAGGCTCGGCACGATGTTGAGAATCTTCTTCTTCCCGGCAAACGCTTCCAGGCCAACGTCCGACAAGTCCTCTTTCGTGAGTTTGAATGCCGGCGCCTTGGCGCCTGGTTTCGGGAGCATGCCAACGGTTTGAATCGGGGTTCCCTTGAGTGTGATCGTCGCCATGATGGGGTCCTTCCGTATGCTGTTGCGTTCCCGGTTACACTACCCTGAAGAACGGGAAAAGCCAATGCATCTTCTGCCGCCTCCGCATTGCCACCCGATGTCGGGGCGCCGCAATCACGGAATGATGACGACGATGTATTGGCCACCGAAATTGGTGAAGTTCCCGAGCGTCGCCATCTCCGCGGCCGTTCTCGACGGGTCCTTCACCCCGATGCCGCATTTCATGCCCCAATCGCGGTCATAATCCCAGTAGCCGCCAATCGGCGTGGGTTTCGACCAGTCCATAGTCTTCAGGTACGGGGCCAGTTCCGGGGGCATGATCATTTCATTCACATCAGCCGGGCAACTCTTGTTTTCCATGATACACATGTTGATCGCGCCCTCAATAATCCGCAGGTCGTTGATGAACGCGTTGTTCTGCGACTTGATTCGGGCTTTCTGGAAGCTGGGGATCGCAAGGGCGGCAAGGACGCCGATGATGGCTACGACGATCATGATCTCCACGAGCGTGAACCCCGGGGCGCGGCAACGAGACGCTGTCATCGTATCCTATCCCTTTCCTGTCGGGCAGCTCAAGCGCTGCCGCCGGGGTTACGCCGCTACTTTTGCGCGAATGTAAGCAGACCAAGGGTCAGCGGGATCGGCATCCGTCACGAAGTGAAGCCCCGTTGAAAACTGATCGCCATGGTCAAGTTGTTGGCAGGATCGCACCATTGCCGTGCGGCACACAAGCTGAAACGTCTCGGGAATCATCAGGAAGACCTTCAGGAGCGTGCCGATCTTGAGGATCGACTTGTGCTGAAATCGAAGCCCCCCCTCTGAAACGTCGTCGGTCGTTCTGAACACGATGGCTGGGCCAATCCCGGGAGGATGTGCGCACTCGGCATGGGCTGTCAAAGCGAAAGGCAAACTTTCTCTGAAACGCGGAAATCTGCGCTTCTCCACGACCGGTGGTGTGTCTTGGACGAGATCCACGGCACCCATTGTATGCATCATTGACGATGGGCGTCAACTCTTCGGTGTGGCAGGATGTGTTGAGCGTTGAAGTTGCCGTCCGACTGGGGCATACTCTCCGGCATCATGAACCTGACTTTCCTTGGCGCTGCCCAGAACGTGACGGGGTCGCGTCACCTGCTTGAAGCCGCTGGCCGGCGGGTGCTGGTCGATTGCGGTCTTTACCAGGAACACGACTTGAAGGCCCGCAACTGGGATCCGTTCCCCGTGCCGCCCTCCTCCATCGACGCCGTGCTCCTCACCCATGCGCACATCGACCACTGCGGCTATCTGCCCCGCCTAGTCCGGGACGGGTTCAGCGGCCCGGTGTTCGGCACCGCCGCCACCGGCGACATCGCCAAGATCGTACTGATGGATTCCGCCAAGCTGCAGGCGGAAGATGCCGAGTACAAGAAACGCCGCCACGAGAAGGAGCGCCGCAAGAGCCCCTTCCCGGTGGAAGCGTTGTACAGTGCCAGCGACGTCGAGGCCTGTTGCGGTCGTTTCCAGGCCGTGCGCTACAACCAGCCGGTCGAAGTCCTTTCCGGGATCGAAGCCACCTTCATCGATGCCGGTCATATTCTCGGCTCGGCCTCGATCCTCGTCCTTGCCGACAACCGCTCGATCGTGTTCTCCGGCGACATCGGCCGCTGGGACCGCCCACTCCTGCGCGACCCCTCGCCCTGCCCGGCGGCGGATTACGTGGTGATGGAATCGACCTACGGCGACCGCTTGCACGAGAATACTGCCGGCATCGCCGACCGCCTGGCCGAGATCGTGAACCAGACGCGCCAGCGTGGCGGCAATCTCATCATCCCGACCTTCGCCATCGAGCGCGCCCAGGAAGTGCTCTACTACCTCAACGACCTGTTGACCGCCAACCGCATCCCGCACCTGATGGTCTTCGTCGACAGTCCCATGGCCGTCAATGTCATCGATGTGTTCGACCGCAACCTGGCCCTGATGGACGAGGAGATGCGCCAGCGGATGGAGGCGAACCGATCGCCGTTCCGGTTCTCGGGGCTCAAACTCGTGCGCACGGTCGATGAGTCCAAGGGCATCAACCACATCAGCGGGACCGTCGCCGTGATGGCCGGGGCCGGCATGTGCACGGGCGGCCGCGTCAAGCACCACCTGGTCAATAACATCAGCCGGCGCGAAAGCACGGTCCTGTTCGTCGGCTACCAGGCTATGGGCACGCTGGGTCGGTTCATTCTCAACGGAACGAGTCCCGTGCGCATCCTGGGGCAGACCCTGACCGTCCGCGCCAGGATCGAGCAGATCGCCGGGTTCTCGGCCCACGCCGACCGTGACGAACTACTGCGCTGGCTGGGCGATGCCCCAGCCCGGCCGCCGCGCCGGATCTTCGTGGTCCATGGCGAGCCGGAAACGGCCGCGCACTTCGCGGCGACGCTGCGCGAACAGCGACTGGACGCCGCCGTGCCCTCGTATGGCGAGCGCGTGGACCTGACCTGACAGGATCGTCGCCCATGCGCACCGCCGCCGGAGTCGCTTTTGTCCTTATTGCCGCCCTGCCGTTCCTCGTCAGGCTCGGGTCGCACCGGCCTGCCGCCGTTCGGGACCAGACCGGGGCGGCCGCCGAGACCCTGACCATCCTCTCCCCGCACCGGCGCGAGGTGCGCCTGGAATACGCGCGCGGGTTCGCGACCTGGATGGAAACCCGGCACCACCGGCACGTCGATATCCGCTGGCTCGACGTCGGCGGCACGGCGAAGATCCTCAAGGAACTCGAGTCCCGGTTCGCCACGACCCCGGACAATCCCGGCGTCGACCTGATGTTCGGCGGCGGCGTGGCGCCCTACCTGACGGCGATCGAGCAGCACTGGCTGGCGCCGCTCGACCTGCCGACGAACATCGTGGCCGGCATCCCGCCGATGTGCGCAGGCACTCCCGTCTACGATCCCGAACACCGCTGGTTTGGCGTCGCGCTCAGCGGTTTCGGCATTCTCTACAACCGGCCGCTGGTCGACCGGCTGCGCCTGCCCGTGCCGGCCGACTGGACCGACCTGGCCCGCCCGGAGTATTCCGGCTGGGTGGGGTCCGGCGACCCGCGTTCGAGCGGGTCCGTCCACATGTGTTACGAGATCATCCTGCAGGCGTACGGTTTCGAGGAAGGCTGGTCGATCCTTACGCGACTCTGCGCCAACATCCGCAGTTTCGGCGAAGCCGGCGGCGTGGTGCCGCGTGAAGTGGCGGCGGGCGATATCGCTGCCGGCATGGTCATCGATCAGTACGCCCAGACCGTCATCCGGTCGGTCGGCGGCGATTCGCTCGTGCTGGTGCTGCCGAAGCAGCACACCATGATCGGCCCCGACGCCATCGGGCTCATTCGTGGCACGCCGCGGGCCGAACTGGCCCGCCGCTTCGTGGAATATGCACTCTCCGACGACGGCCAGCGCCTGCTCTACCAGTCCGTGGGCGTCAACGGCCAGCGCCACGCGCTCTATCGCATGCCGGTCGCCGAGGCGCTCTACGCCGATCCCGCCGCCCCGCAACCGAACCCCTACACCATTCCCGCCGGGTTCATCTATGACAACGACAAGGGTACGCGGCGCTGGAATGTGTTGAACGACCTGATGGGCGTGTGGCTGATCGATGCGCACCCCGACCTGCGCGACGCCTGGAAACGCGTGATCAACCGCGGCGCCGCGGCGGCCGACACGGCGGCCCTCGGCGCGACGCCGCTTACGGAGCAGGCCCTGGACGCCCTCGCCGCAGACTGGAAGGACCCGCGGCGCCGCCAGGCGGTCATGCTCGATTGGGCGCGCGATGCACGGAAACGGTACCGGGAGGTGGGACGGTGAGGAAGGGTTCAGGGTTTGGGGTTCAGGGTTCAGGGATTCAGCTCGGTCTTTGCCTCTTGGCGTTGGCCCTGCTGTCTGCGCCGCGCACCCGGGCTGATGCCACCAACGGGCTGATCACGGTGCTGACAAACAACGCCACGCCCCCGACCACCCCCGTCGTCACCACGCCGACGGTCACCAACGCCCCCGCCAGGACGAACGCCGCCACCGCCACCCCCGGGCCGAGCGGCGCCGCCGTGCACGCAGTGTTCCTCCAGCCCGGGCAGGGCAAGTTCAGCGTCGCCGGGCGCACCCTCGCGCTGCCCGCCCAGGAGCCGGTCGCCGCGGACACGCCCGCCCCGGCCTGGCGACGGGCGATCGATTTCGGCATGAATATGACGAAAGGCAACAGCGATACGCTGCGCTACTCACTCGGGCTCGACGCGGTCCGCGACCGCGACAGGGATCTCGTGCGTCTCGGCGCCCAGACCCAGTACGGCAAGAGCGATGACACCAAGGACACCGAGAATACCTCGATCCGCGCACGGTATGAGCGGCAACTCACCGCCCGTACCTACGCGCTCGGTTACGCCGACTGGCTCACGGACACCATCGCGGACCTCGACTACCGCCTGACGGCCATTGTCTCGCCCGGCTGGCACATTGAACGATCGTCCTCCGCCATCCTGAACATCGAGGCCGGCGCCGGTTACATGGAAGAGAAGAAACAGGCGGACCGGGAAGGGTTCGCCGCGGGACGCCTGGCGGCCTCCGTCGAACGACTGTTGAATGCTTACGTCCTGGCCTGGTGCGCCACCGAGTACATTCCGAAATTCGCCGACACGAGCGTGTTCTTCGTCAACACCGAGGCGGGGATATCCTCCAAGCTGGCCCGCAACCTCTGCCTGAAGGTCGTCCTCGAGGACCGTTACGACCATGCCCCTGCGCCGGATCGCGAGAAGAACGATCTCCAAGTCTCCACCGCGCTCAGTCTGAATTTCTGATCCCGGCCCCCAAACTTCAGCCCTCAGCCTTCTGCCTTCTCAGTAGGTCATGATCTCCAGCCAGCGGGCCCCGCTCTGGCCCAGCCGCCAGGCGGAACCGTCCTTGACCACCAGGCGCGCGCCATTGCGGCCGATGACGGCCGGATCGGTCTTCAGCACCACCGTTCGCCGGGTCCCCGCCGCGCGCACTTCGTCCGCCGTGGCATTGCGCCCGATCACCGGCAGACCATTTTCCGAGCACGCGAGCACCGCCCACCCGCCCGCAAACGGGGCCCCCTCCCACAACGCCGGATGCCGGCGGAAGAAGTCGATCGGGCGCGGGGTGGAGACGAGCAGTTCAAAAGCCACCGGGATCGTGCGCACATAGGTCCGGAACTCGAAGGCGGGACTGGCGCGTTGCGCCTGGAAGACGGCGCGCGGGTCCACCCCCAGCAGATTCCAGCCGTTGAAGTTGCCGTGGTCGGGCTTGAGCCGCTGTGCCCGGAACCAGCGATCGAACCGCGCGTTGCCCAGGAGCCCGATTTCAAGATGCACGTGCGCCCGGGCCAAGGGAATGATGGTTGTCGGCGTGCGGCCCAGCCGGCCGAGGACGGTGCCTTTCGGCGTCTTCACGCCCGACTGCAGACCGGCGGCGACCTCCGCCATATGGGCGTAAAGCGTGTAGACCTCGCCAACCGGGTCGTCGTGCAGCAGCACCACGTAGTTGCCGTAGTTCGAATTGCCCGGCGCCCGATTGACATACCCCACACGTCCGTCGGCCACCGCCTGAACGGCATCCAGCGGTTGCCCATGACGGTCACGCTGCCGTGGCGCAATGTCGATGCCCTCGTGGAACGACGGCATCAGCCGCGCGCCGAGTGTCGCGGACCGCACGGACCCGAAGAGCGGCGATTGCACATTGCCGGCGGCCGTGGGCTGAAAGACACCGGGCACGGCAGGATCCTGGAGGATATCCTGATCGGTCGGGAAGCGGACGTCCTTGAACGCCGAGACCGGCGGGGGTGGCGGGGGCGGCGCCTGATTTTCACGGGACGCCGCCGGGCGCGACCTCACCACCAGCCCCCAGACCAGCACCGCAAGGCCGGCCAACAGCAGCAGGGTCAGCCAGGCCCCCGCGGCGGCAGGCGCGCCTGGCGAGTCTTCCCCTGCCGCAGGAAGCCGTGCGCGCCGGCTCATGAAACGTGGGGCGTCTGCCAACTGCCGGGCGTGTACTGGTGCAGCTCGATGCGATTGCCATCAGGATCCGTGATCCACGCCTGCCAACTGTGGTCCATGGCCAGGAATGGATCCGACACCGCCAGGCCCGTCGCGCGCAGCCGCTTGACCTCGCGGGCAAGGTCGTCGACTTCCAGGCACAGATGCCGGTACGAGCCCTGCTCGGAAGGCGCGTCCGGATTCCCCGCAAACAGCTCGATGAACGAACGCGGACCCACCTTGATATACACGCCGTACCGTCCACGCTCGTCATTCCTGAACTCGAACGCCGTCTTCAGGCCCAGCACGCCGCAATAGAACTGTTCCGCCGCGGCCAGATCCTTCACCGTGAAACACACATGCGCCAACGTCGCGATCATGATACTCCCTTTTTGCCCTGCCCACTCCGCCGGGGTGAAGGCTATTGCGCAAAGATCGACAGGATGATGCCGGCCGCCACCACCGAGCCGATCTGGCCCGCCACGTTGGCGCCCAGGGCGTGCATCAGCAGGAAGTTGTGGGGGTCGGCCTCCAGGCCAAGTTTGTTCGACACCCGCGCCGCCATGGGAAAGGCCGATACGCCGGCCGAGCCGATCAAGGGGTTGATCGGGTTCTTGCGGCAGAACAGGTTCATGATCTTCGCGAAGATGACGCCGCCGGCCGTGCCGAACGAAAACGCCAGCAATCCCAGCACGATGATGCCCAGCGTCTTGGGCTGCAGGAACTGGTCGGCCGCCATCTGCATGCCAACCCCCAGCCCGAGAAACACGGTGGCGATATTCATCAACTCGTTCTGCAACGTCTTCGAAATGCGCTCGATCGCACCGGTTTCCTTGATGAAGTTGCCGAAGGCGAAACAGCCCATCAGCGGCACGGCCGTCGGCAGGAAGAGGATGCAGAGGGCCAGCACAAGCAGCGGAAAGAGAATCTTCTCAAGCCGACCCACGGGCCGGATCTGTTTCATCTGGATCAGGCGCTCGGCCGGCGTGGTCAGCCACCGCATGATCGGCGGCTGGATCAGCGGCACCAGCGCCATGTAGGAGTAGGCCGCCACGGCAATCGATCCCATCAGGTGCGGCGCAAACTTGCCAGCCACGTAGATCGACGTCGGCCCATCCGCCCCGCCGATGATCGCGATGGAGCAGGCTTCCTTGATGGTGAAGTCGATACCCGGCAGCGCGTTCAACGCCACCACCCCGAGCAGCGTTCCAAATACCCCGAACTGCGCGGCCGCTCCCAGGATGGCCGTCCGGGGATTGGCCAGCAGCGGGCCGAAATCGGAGAGCGCCCCGATGCCCATGAACACGATCAGCGGCAATAACTCGTTCCGGATGCCGGCGTCGAAGATGATGCCCAGCAACCCCTGCGCCTCGCCCATGCCCGCAAACGGCACGTTGACGAAAATGGTGCCGAACCCGATCGGGACCAACAGCAGCGGCTCGAAGTCCTTGGCCACGCCCAGGTAGAGCAGCACAAAACCGACGATAAGCATCACCAGCGACCGCCAACGGCCCTCCGTCAGAAACCCGTAGATGCCCGTGGTCCGCCCGATGTTCGCGATGCCTCGTGTGAACGACACTTCGGAGGAGGAGTCCGTGGGTTCCGTCGTGACGGACGACGCATTGACGTCACCTTCTTGGGAGGGACGGCGTGTCGCCGTCCGCGGCGCGCAGCATGCGCGCCCTCCCGTAGATTGCGGGCCACCGGCCGCTTCAAGGGCGGGTTGACTCGGAAGCGCTTCCGCGCCAGCCGTCGGTGTGTCCGCGGCCCGGGCAATCCATCCGGCGGCCAGGATCAATGCCAGCCCCACCCAACTCAGCAATAGCGGCCGGCGCCATCTCGTCAGGGCGCCCCTCATTCAATCACCGCCAGGGTCTGCTCAGCCTTGACC
This sequence comes from uncultured Verrucomicrobiota bacterium, assembly GCA_964611575.1. Taxonomy (GTDB): domain Bacteria; phylum Verrucomicrobiota; class Kiritimatiellia; order CAIKKV01; family CAITUY01; genus CAITUY01. Next base: position 20,434 of record CAZTAJ010000001.1, on the reverse strand, counting down.
GCATCGCCGGGGCCGACTTTAAAACGCACCACCCCGGCCTCGCGAGTCTTGATCTCGATCTGCATCTTCATGGCCTCCATGGTCACAAGGGTGGTGCCGGCGGCCACCGGGGCGCCGTCGTCACAGTCCAGCCGCACGATCGTGCCCGGCATGGGCGCGGGCACGGGGCGCGCGCCCGCCGCCGGGGCGGACGCGGACGGCGCCGGCGAGCCTGCCGCCTCCGCCTGCACGCGCGTTTCGAAGGTGCGGCTGCCCACCTGCAGCGTCACGGCGCCGTCCGGGCCCGTCCGCCGCGTCACGCGGTGCGCCTTGCCGTTGACGGCGACCGTGTACGAGCCGCCGGCAGCGGCCGGCGCCGGCGGCGCCACCGGCGCGGCGGCCGGGGCGTCGAATGAAACCGGCCCCTTGTGGCGGGTGCCGAAGAACTTGAGCGCCACCTGCGGAAACATGGCGTAGGTGAGAACATCCTCGGGCGACACATGCGTGACCTTGAGCTTCCCCTTCAGTTCCTCTTCGAGCTGGCCGAATTCGTTCGGCAGGTGGTCGGCGGGGCGCGCCGTCACGGGCACATCAAGTTTGAGATCCGCCAGCGACTGCTTGACGAGCTTGGCGTCCGGCTCGGCAGGGGTGCGGCCGTAACGGCCCACCAGCAGATCCTTCGATTCGCCCGTCAGGCGCGCGTAGCGGCCGAACATCACGTTGAACACCGCCTGGGTGCCGACAATCTGCGAGGTCGGCGTGACCAGCGGCGGATAGCCGAAATCGCGCTGCACCACGGCGATCTCGTCCAGCACGGCATCGAGCTTGTCCGCGGCGTTCTGCTCGCGGAGCTGGCTTTCGAGGTTGGACAGCATGCCGCCCGGCACCTGCGACGTGAGAATGCGGGTATCGGCGCCGAGGAACGACGATTCGAACTGCCGGTACTTGCCGCGCAGGACCCGGAACGCCGCGGCGATCTTGACGAGCCGCTTGACGTCGAGCCCGGTGTCGTACGGCGTGCCGCGCAGCACTTCGACGATCGTCTCGGTCGGCGAATGACTGGTGCCCATCGCCAGGGATGAAATGGCGGTGTCGATGCGCTCACAGCCGGCTTCGACCGCCTTCACGAGAGTGGCCACGGACATCCCCGTCGTGGCGTGCGTGTGAATCTGCAGGGGCAGTCCGATCTCGCGCCGGAACGCCTGCACCAGTTCATAGGCATCGAACGGCTTAAGCAGGCCGGCCATGTCCTTGATGCACAGCGAATCCGCGCCCAGCGCCTTCAACTCGCGGGCCAGATGGAGATAGGACTCCAGGGTATGCACGGGGCTGACGGCATAGCTGATGGTCGCCTGCGCGTGTTTGCCAGCGCGCTTGACGGCGCGGATCGAGGCCTCAAGGTTGCGCGGATCGTTGAGCGCATCGAACACTCGGAACACGGCGACGCCGTGCCGCGCCGCACACGCCACAAAGGCATCGACCACGTCGTCGGCATAGTGGCGGTAGCCCACCAGGTTCTGGCCGCGCAGCAACATCTGCTGCGGCGTGTGAGGCATGGCCGCCTGGAGGCGTTTCAGGCGGTCCCAGGGGTCCTCGTTCAGGAAGCGGATGCAGGTGTCGAAGGTTGCCCCGCCCCAGGTTTCCAGCGACCAGTAGCCCACCTCGTCCATCAGGGAGGCGACCGAAACCATGTCGGCCGTCAGCATGCGCGTCGCGAACAGCGACTGGTGCGCATCCCGCATGGCCACGTCAGTAATTCCTACTCGTCCCATAAATCACCCTTTGGTTTCGTGCAACGCCACGGCAATCACCGCCGCCAGTTCATCTTCGCCGACATCGTCCGCCACCGGCCGGGCTTCCGCGGGCTCCGCCTCCGCCGGCGCGTACCGACGGACCAGCGCGGCCGTCGCCTGAACGGCCAGGATGACGACATAAAGGAACAGGAACACCAGTCCCATTCCCAGCACCATGATGGTCGAGGCCTGTCGTAAGAGTTCCATGGGGGCTCCCGCGTCGCTGCCGGCCGCACTTCGCGACCTGCGTGAGGGGTTGTAGATAACCGGAATGGCGTCCGACTTCAATGCCAAAGCGACACACCGCGCAGGCTGAGCGCAGGCCTAGGTCCGACGGAAAGCCCGATCCATCTTCTCCAACACGGCTCGCTCCTCGGCGGACACTGTGCCCAGGCCAAGGAAACCTCCCGCCGCTTCGGCCACCTGAGTGGCCCGGTCGAGCAAAGACCGGCGCAGTCCGTCGCACTGGGCGGGAGTGAGCACTTCACACAACCCCGCCACGTAGTGCAGCCAAGCCTCGAGCAGTTTCTTCGGCGGCTTGTGGTCCAGCCATGAGTCGAGCAGCGCCGTGTCGATCTTGTGGCGGCCGGCGTCAAGCGTCGCCGCCGCATCGTGAATGGCCTTGCGCTCGTCGTCCTGGATGTGGCCATCCGCCCAGGCCACCTCAACCAGTGGAACCGCCGCCAGCGAGGCCAGCACCGCCGGCGCGATATCCAACTCGACAAGGCGTCTGAGAATGTCGGGATTCGCGATGCCGGACACCTCCGCAAGCGCCTTCTGCGTATGTTGCATCCGCTCCAATTCACGCTGCCGGGCCACAAGTTCCGCATCGCGCTTCAAGAAGAACGATTCCATCAGGTTGCGTCCCTGTTTGAACATGAATTCCGACATGGGGTTCCTCGCTGTTTCCCGGGAGAATACCTGGGCGCAAATGCGGGTTCAAGTACGGGAATTGCACGGTGCTTCAAAACGCCAACTGTACCCCGGCGCCGCCGTAGACGCCCGAATCGATGGGCGTGCCGGGGAAGTAGCCGTCCGACTTGCTCCCGAGTTTGCAGGTCAGGCCGAAGTGGTCGGTGACCATCACGCCGATTTCGCCGCTCGCGTTCCAACCCGAGCCGTCGAACAAGGCCTCTTCCGCGTCAGGCGTTTGCCAATAATCGGCCCCGGCAGCCAGCGTGACGGCCCTGCCCAACGGCAGTTTGTGGACGCCGCCGCCAAACCCGTAACTCTGGTCCCGGGAACTCTGCAGGTCGCGGGCATACGCGGTCAGGAGCGGGCCCGGCGTCAACAGATACAGGTCCAGGAAGCGCGTCACCTCCGACGGACCGATGAACGCCCGCGTGCCGGCCGTCAACCCGAATCCGCCGCCCAGTGGGATGGCCGGTGGACGCACCTGGGTGGCGCCGCCGATGACATGATCCGCCACGTACCCAACCATGGCCGCGAGCGCCGCGGGATCGATGAGATTCCAGATCGCCGCCGCCCGAAGATCATCGTAGTTGTCCGACAATTGGGAGTCGCTGAAATCAATCGGGTAGTCGTTGTTCCAGACGTCGGCCGGGTCAGCGCCCCGCCGCTGCGCCTGTCGGGAAACGATGTAATAGGCAATGTCGTTGCCATCGTTGTACGCGTCTCCAAAATCGCCGGACGAATCGACCGGATCCGGCGTTATCAGGCAGTAGAGACTGAAATCCAGCTTGGCGATCGCCATCAACGGGATCTTGGAACCGTCCGTGCCGTCCCCGGAATACAGGTCCAGCAGGATCTGGTGCGCCATGACCGAATCGCCTTCCGTGCCGCCGCCCGCGATGACGATGTTCTGCAGGTTGCTTTCGGGATTCTTGTTCAGGCCGGTGCCGCCCGAAAAATCGATGCCGAACGTGTATTCGGGGTCGAGATTGTACTCACGGGCCCGGGCCCCATGGCCGAACACTTCATGCTGGAACGTGCTGAGCCCGGCCGCGAAGAGGAACTCGTAGATCGGCGCCAGGCAAGAATGTCGTTCCGTCCTCAACGCCCACCCGAGGGTGCGGCTGGCCGCGGAATGCACGGTCACCACATCCCGCCCGCCGAAGTCCATGGCGGGGTCGGTTTCGAAACCGAGGAAATAGGGATCGTACACGCGATTGGTGACGGAGCCGGCCAGGGCCGACGGGCCGGCGCCGAGCAACAGCACGGACAACACACATGAGGTAACGAATGATCGACTAGTCATAAACGCCTCCGCATTTGGCAAGAACATCGCGCGCAAGCGCGCTTCCTGAGTTTGACCACGGCCGGATACCCGCCGGTGCTGTCATCAACTGTATGTCAACCACTCGACTTGTGCCACACCTTGATCTCGCCCTCGGCCAGCACCTCGTCGCCCCGTGAGACGCGCCCCTCGATGATGCCGAAGTCGCCGAACTTGGTGGCCTTGAAGACGCGAACCGCCAGCGTGTCGCCCAGCCGCGCTTGTCCCTGAATCTTCACGTTGCGCGCGCCCAGCAGATAGCCCTGGGGCCCCCCGTCGGCCGCGCGCGGGGTGCGGAATCCGTTCATGGCCGCAGCCGCCTGGGCAATCAGTTCCACATGGTAGGCCTCGTCCAGGGCGCCATCGCCCCGCAGGAACGGATTGCCCGGTCGCACATCCGCCTCCACAACAGCCACCCGTTCGCCCACCGACATCAGGCGGTCCACCAACCGCATGGGCGATTGCTGGGGAATCAACGGGTCCACGGCCGCCGGGAGCGTCATGATCTCTTGTTCACGGCCGACGTTATGCCAGCACAACGGATCGGATGCCAGGTAGTCGCCCGTCAACTGGTACGCCGCCCCCCGACAGCCGTAACAGACCGCCGCCTTCTCGCACGCCGCGCAGGGTCCGCGGATGCTTTTGCCATAGTGGCGGAGATCCTGCACCACTTCGCTGTCATGGAGGATATCCGCCAGTTTGCGTTCGCGCACATTACCCAGCGGGATCGTCACCCCGACACAGGGCATGACCGTGCCGTACGCGTTCACCAGGCAGGAAAACTGATGACGCAGGCACCGGTCGCCGACCAGCGGTGGTTGGGGCTCCCAGGTATGGCCGAAGCGGACGCGATCCAGTGTCGACAACGTCTCGAACACCGTGCGGAGGGCGGCGGGTTCCACCTCCAGATTGGCATTGTCCCTGGCATTCCCCTGCGGGGTGATGATTTCGAAATACGGGGTGATGTCCTGTTCCCGCAGCCACTCCCACATCCGGGGAATCTCGGCCAGATTGCGGGTGCAGATGATCGTGCTGACGGCCATGAGATGGCCGGCGGCCGGGAAGCCCGCCGCCTTCAGGTTCCGGAACGCCTCCTGGATCGTGTCGTACGCCCCGTCAAAACCCGCCAGTTCATCCTGGACGCCCTTGTCGAAGCTGTTCATCTTGAGCACGACCTGGACGCCGAGTTCATGGAGGCGGCGGGCAGCCGCCGGCGTGACATTCGTGCCATTGGTGAACATTTCCGCCGCCAGCCCCTCGCCGCGGATAAACGCCAGCAGGTCCATGACCTGCGGATAGATCATGGGTTCGCCACCCAGGACGATGATCTTCCGGGCGCCCAGCGCCTTGGCCTGCAGGATCGTCGTGCGGATTTCCCCGGGCGAAAGCTCCTGCGCCGACCCGCCATTCTGGCCCACGTAGCAGTACTGGCAGTGGAAATTGCAGCGGAGGCTGAACTCGATTTCCATGGACAGCAGGCCGCCGTTCCGGACCGTCGCCGCGATATCGTCCAACGTAAACTCCTCACCGATCATGGGACTGTGGCAACTCACAACGACGGTCTCCTGTCAAACACCCGCACGGGTTTCCTTGACTGCGGGGTGTAGACACAATGCCGCACCTCATCCTCAGGGTCAATCGCGATGACGGGCGTCACCCGCAGACGGGCTTGAAGCTGTTCCTTGATCCGCTCCTGCGGCGGCAGCGCCGCGTGGGCGCCGAGATGCACCACGAGCGTGTCGGAGAGACCTCCGTCGCTGACGATTTCGAGATAGTACTCGCCCACTTGGGGTATCTCATCCAGGGCGGCAAACACGGCCTGCGGATACAGCGTGGTGCCGCGGACTTTCATCATCTGTTGTTTGCGCCCGAGAATCGGCCCCAGCCGCGGCGACTGCCGTCCGCACCGGCAGGGCTCTGGGATCAACACACTCACATCCCCGGTTTTGAACCGGACCAGCGGCATGCCCTCGATGCCCAGGGGAGTCAACACCACTTCGCCGGGCGTGCCCGGCGGCACCGGGCGACCCTTGTCGTCCAGCAATTCCAGGATCGCCAGGTCCGGGTGGAGATGCCCCCCCTGCTGCGCTGTGCATTCGCAGAAGGAGGTGATGCACTCCGACGAGGCATAGGTGGAATGAACGTCCGCGTTCCAAAGCGTGCGCAGGTCGCGGCCCAGTTTGAGTTCGGCCAACCCCGGTCCCCGGACCGGCTCGCCGATGCAAACGAGCTTGCGCACCGACGTCGTGGCCGCCGCCACCCCCTGCCCTTCCATAAACAGCGCCAGCTTCCTGAGAAACGAGGGAACCCCCACCAGCGCTGTCGGCCGGATGGATTTGATGATTTCCAGATGGCTGGCCAGCGTGCCGTGCCCGTTGCGCACCGCGGCGGCGCCCACCGCGCGCACGCCCAGGAAGTAGGCCAGGCCCGCCACGAAACAGCGGTCGATGGTGCAGGTCAGCAGGACGATGTCGGAGGCCCCCAGTCCACAGGACGCAAAGGAAATTTCCTCATTGTACGCGAGCCGCTGCAGGTCCCGTTCCGTATACATCACCTGGACCGGCCTGCCGGTGGTGCCCGACGACAGCACAATGTCGACCACCGCCTCCGGCGGCACGGCCAGGAAGTCCGCGTTGTGGCGCGCGAAATCGTCCTTGGTCGTCACAGGCACTTCGCCCAGGGTTTCCAGCCCGATCCGGCCGGGCTTCACGCCCGCCTCCTTGAACAGCCGTCGATAGTACGGCGAGTGACGTGCGCACCGGGCCAGGTGCCGCGCCAGTTCCTCCGCCTGCACCCGACGCATGGTCTCCGGCGACTCGAATTCGAGCGTGGGCCGCCGCATCCCCCAGGAGGCAGGTTGATCGGCTGGAGGCTGTAGACGGTCAGGCAGTCCCGCTACGGGATGCGCCGTGGAAACGTCGCCCGTCCCGGCAGGACAGCGGCGTCCCCGCCGCGCCGGAACCGACACGCGCGTACTGCGTTCCTGTGTCACGGCGGGGCCAGAGGCCCTCGCCCTACCCTTCCTGGTCGGAGGCATTGACAATCCATCTCCTTCAGCCTTCAGCCTTGGCGTTCCCGGGAGGACGCCAAGACGGCATCCAGTCCCGCGTCCACCAGGGCATCCGCCGCCGCCACGCCCGGCAGGAGCGAACTCTGGCCAGCGGTCAACAGATTACGCAGCGGCAGCTTGCCAATCAAGTTATACTGGCCGACCTTCTGTTACAGGTCGAAACACACGCGGCTGTGGCTGGCGAACGAGAGTTCGGACCGTTTAACACCGATCACCTGCCATGGATATAGAGGTGTTCTTCCGCACACAGGAAATTCTTGCGGCCGACCTCGCGGGCCAGCGCCTTGACGACCCCGCCTTCAACCGCATTCCAGCGGGAACGCCTCCTGCGTGATGGGAAATTCCAGCATCGTCCTCACGCGGGCGGATTCGTAGAGTCCCATGATGATCTCAAGCCCCCGGTAGGCCTCGGCCGCGTCAATGCGGGTCGCAGACCCGGTGCGGAGCGCCTGGACGATATCGAGCAATGCCCGGTGCACATACAGCGTGCCGTCCTCACTGTGATGGAAATGCTCGTTGGTCGCCGGGCTGAAAATGTCCGCCGAACCGGCATAGACCGCCCGGAACACGCTCCCTTCCCCGGGCATCGGGTCGAGGCGTAACTCGGCAAACCCTTGCGTTCCATTGGCACGCAGCAGCGGCACGCCCTTGCAGGCCTTGCGGCCGACTTCGACCGACAGGCGGACCCCATCGTTGAAATGCACGCTGCCCGCCAATTGCGCCTCGGTCTTGACGCCCTGGGACTCCTTGACATCCGTCACATCCACGGCGGCGATGACCTCCGTGGCCTTCCGATCCGGTCCCATGGCAAACAACGCCGCATCCACCAGGTGCGGGCCGAAGTTCATGAAGTTGTCGAACGGCTGGGCAATGTCGATGCCTTCCAACACCCCGATCTTCCGATCGAGGACCGCGTCGCGCCACCACTCGAAGGGACGACCGTACCGCCGCTGGTGATTGACGAAAAGCCGGCAGCCGGTCTTCGCGGCGGCGGCCATCATGCGTTTGGCCGGCCCGAGTCCCAACGCGAACGGTTTCTCGATCCAGACCGCCTTGGCCCCATTGCGGATGGCTTCCCCCACCATGGCTTCGCGATCCGGCGGGAACGCGCACACGCTCACGAGTTCGGGTTTTTCCGCGGCCAGCATCTCGCAATAGTCCCGATACCCCTTGGTGCCGGGAAACTCCGCCACGAAATCGTCCACGTTCTTGGGCGTGCGGCTGGCCGCCGCCACAAGTTTGGTCTCCGGGACCCGCTGCATCGCCCACGCATGGGCGTAGGCGATCGAATGCGCGCCGCCTTTGCCCTTGGTTGATGCGCCACAGCCGATAATCGCACAACGTAACATAACGATTTCCTTTCAATCGCTGACTTCAGCTCTTCCGCCACTGATAGACGATGGTATTGACCTTGTCCGGGTTGTCCCGGAGTTTGAAGTAGGCTTCCGGCGCTTCCTCGACCGGGGTTGGCTTCTTCACGATGTCTTCGATAGGCAGTTTCCCGCGCCGGATCAGGTCCAACACCTGGAGCCGATCGCCGACCGTCCGGTCCCCCGGTTTCATGACCAGCACCCCTTCGCCGCCGGTCAGCCCGCCCGGCCGGACTTCGTGGGAGTACGTGTAGTTGGCTTGATAGACCAGGCGCGGCCAGAAGTGGGCGTTCCCGTGCAAGGCGGCGACCGGATAATCGGTGTTCATGACGCGCGGCGTCGGCTGGCGCAGGATCTGATTGGCCAGTTCGACGCCCGGCTTGCTGCTTGAAGACTCGATCACGATGTCGGCGCCGCCGGGCGCCAACGCCAGGATCTGTTCCCGCGCGTCGCCATCCTTCGGATTGACGGCGGCCGCCGCCCCCCACTTCAGGGCGCGGGCGAGTCGCGATTCCAGCAGGTCAACCACGATCACGCGGGCTCCATGGTGCAACAGCCAGAGCGCATTGAAGGCCCCAATCAGCCCCTGGCCGATGACGACGGCCGTTTCGCCGGGAGCCGGATAGGCCATGCTGACTCCGCGCCAGGCGATGGCGGAGACTTCCGTGGCGATGTAATCCCAGGGCTTGGCGCCTGCCGGAAGTTTGAGCACGCTGTCATAGCCCGTCACTTCCGCCCGGTGGTGGCTGGCCTGCCCGCCCCACAGGAACCCCATATCCGGGACGCGGATCGGATTGCGGCCGGTCACCAGTTCGCCTTCCTTCCATCCCTTCAGTTCGGTCCCCACCTCGATCACCCGCCCGACCCAGGAATAGCCGGGAATCAACGGGAACTTGCCTTTGGACTCGGCCACCCCGCTCAGCACCCGCAACTCCGTGCCCGGCGAAACGAAGCTGTAGAGGGTCTCGCACACCACTTCCTTCGGGCCGCAGGCCGGCAGTTTCACCGACTGGACTTTCACCTCATTCGGATTGGTAAAGACAATGGCTTTTATGTTTCTTTCCACGGCACGTCTCCTTGTCAATCAATACCGCCCATATTCCTCGATCAAATCGGACACCAATCGCACCAAAGCCAGGTCGCCGTTCGGCGGAACCTGGTCGGCCACGCCGAACATGAATTTACCGGAATCCTTGTGGATCCGGATGATTTCCCGGACATGCTTCTCGATGTCGCGCGCCGTGAAGGGTGGAGCAAACATGGCGCCGGGCAGCCCGCCAAGAAGCAGAATATCCTCCCCCGCCAACGCCCGCAGGTCGGCCACGGCCACGTCGCCCACCGGCTGGGGCACGACCGAATCCACACCGTCCACGCCGCAGGCGGCCAACTTCTCCAGCGTCCCGCGCAGCGTGCCGTCATTGTGGAGCAAGGCCTTCTTGCCGTGGGCATGCAGCCCCGCCATACGCCGCGAGAGATAGGGGACGATATACTCGTCCATGTACCCGCCCATGCTTTCGGCGGAAAGATTCTCGCAGATCATGACATACGGGCAGGCGCATTGTTCGGTGATGGCGTAGAGACGGTCCTGGCTCTCGCCGATCGCCTCCAGGGTTTTCCTCACCTCCACCGGCTCGTCCGCCAGCAGATAACACATCTCCATGACGCCCATCCACGTCTTGTTCAACTCGGTGATGGGCGAGCCCAGCACGGCGACGACGGCGACACCGAAATCGCCGTAGTCCTTCTCGATCTTGACGATGGCTTCGGGGGTGGGCCGGTAGCGGCGCTGCTCCATGATATACCGGAGAATCTTCAAGTCGCCCGCCGTCTTGACGGCGTGTTCGGTATAGCCCCACGAAAAGGAGGGCTCGGAATATTCCTGGCACTGCCGCAGCGAACCGACCGGCGTGTGCCATTCGATCGTCTGCACGCCGCTCTCCCGGCGCCTCTCCACCCGCACCTGCGCCCCTTCGCTCATCGCGTAGGCGCAGCAGCCCGGCACATACTCGCCAACCCCGAGGTCGCGATGCAACTGCCCGATCCCGCGCGGGCCGCGCCAGGCCTCTGGTAAATCGCCGATCTCGCTGTGCGCCGCGTACCAGTATGTCATGTCGCCGTAGAACGCCATGGCGTCGGGCGTCCCGCCCCTGAACACGGTCTCGAATCGTTCGCGCAAAGTCATTGATCCACTCCCCGGTTCCTGCCACTGTTTCCAGGGTGCTGACTATGCCATCCGGTCGCCCCGGGTGGAATGCACAAAAACGCAGAAAGGCGTTGCACAAAACGGAGTCGGATTGCCATGGCAAACGTCAAGTGTCTGTTCGCGATCGAGCAACAGTGGGCAGGGCCCAACCACTGCGCCTGGCATTCGCACGCCTGCACCGAAATCATCTTCTACCGGCATTGCACCGGTTGGCTGTCCCAGGGCGGCCATCGCCACCGCTATGGCGACGGCGATGTGGCGGTGTACCAGCCGGGGCTGGAGCATGCCGATGATACGGAAACCCCGGGCACACACCTCTGCGTCGGCATCAAGGGCTGCGGGGTGGAAACCGTGCCCTGCGGCGTATGGCCGACGCCCCCGGACTTGCGGCAACTGGCGGAAACGATCCGGGGTGAACTGAACTGCGGCGGGGACGACCGGGAGACCCGGCTGGATGTTCTCGCCGGCTGGCTGGCGCTGGAGTTGCGACGCCTCTTTCTCGCGCCCGCCCCCGTCGCCGATCCGCTCCCCTACCATGTGCAGGCGGCCAAACGGATTCTCGACACCCAGTTCACGGCGCCGCTCAGCATCCGGGAGGTGGCGGAGACCCTCTTCATCAACCCCGATTACCTGCGTCAGCTCTTCCGCGAAACCCTGGGCGAATCGCCGCTGCATTACCTCATCCGCCGCCGCCTGGAGGCCGCGCGCGAGTTGCTGGGCATGACCACGCTGACGGTTGCCGAAGCGGCCCGTCAGGCCGGATTCGACAATGCCTACTACTTCTGCCGCCTCTTCAAGAAGCACACGGGCGAAACCCCTACCGCCTACCGCGAACGCCACCGGCGTGAAATGGCGACCCGCTCGTCCTGATCCTCGCCATCGCCCACAGGGCCCCACTTCCCCGTTGCCGCTGCCCCCGGGTGACGCTACACTGACGCTGTTGGGGCGTGAGCATGCCGCAAGGAGGAAAAACATGCCTGAACCGCGTATCGTTCGGAGCGCCCTGGGGGCAGGAAAATGGTTCCCAGGGAATCGGCAGGAACTGGAGCGCCTGGTGTCCGGCTTCATCGCGCAAGCCGAAGTGCCGGCGACCCGGAACCGCATCGTGGGCGCCATCGCACCGCATGCCGGCTACATCTATTCCGGCCCCGTGGCCGGCTATGCCTACCGGGCCATCCTCGACAACGCCGCCACACACGGTGCCCCGGAGACGGTCGTCATCCTGGGCTTCAATCACCGCGGCGGCTTCCGCGGCATCGCGCTGATGGATAGCACCGCCTTCGCAACCCCGCTCGGACCTGCGCCGCTGGACACGGAGTCGGCGCGCTTCCTGGCCGCCGCCGACCCGCGCATCATGATCGATTACCGGCCGCATGTCGGCGAGCACTCGGCCGAAAACCAGGTGCCGTTCGTCCAGCACGCCCTCCCCGGCATACCGCTCGTGCTGGCGCTCATCGGCGCCAACGACCCGGCGCTCATCGACGTGCTGGTCGCCGCCCTGGGCCGGCTCGCCCAACGGAAAAAGGTGCTCGCGATCGCCTCGTCTGATATGCTGCATGATCCGGACTACGACCGGGTGCGCCGGACGGACCAGGCCACGCTGAAACGAGTGGCCGCCATGGATACCAACGGGGTGCTGCTCACGTGGGACCATACCGAGCAGGTGTTCTGCGGGATCGGCCCGGTGGCAGCCGTCATGCGGTTTGCGCAGCAGCAGGGCTGCACCCAGGGCACGGTGCTGCGCTATCGGAACAGCGGGGATGATCACCCTGAAAGCCGCGGTCAGTGGGTCGTCGGTTACAGCGCCGTGATCTTTGAGGCTGACGCAGTTTAGGCTGTAGGGGAACATGCTGGACAATCCGGGGAGACGGGGATACTGGACATGGCAACCACACGACTGCGAGTGACCCTGGTGCAGACCAACGCGGGCCAGGATGTGCAAGCGAACCTGGGCCGCCTGAAGCACCTGCTGTCGGGCATCGGTGCGACGGATGTCATCGCACTGCCCGAAGTGTTCGCCATCCGCGGCAGCCACCAGGACTACCGCGGCAGCGCCGAGCCCGTGGCCGGACCGCTGACCGAATTCCTGGCGTCGATCGCGCACCGGCACAATGCCTGGGTGCTGGCCGGCAGCATCATCGAGAATGCCGGCCAGGCCCTCTTCTACAACACCAGCCTGCTGCTGAACCGGCGCGGCGATGTCATGGCCTCCTACCGCAAGATCCATCTCTTCGAAGCGGAACTGGACAACGGGCAGGTGATCCGCGAAAGCGAGACTTACGCCGCCGGGAACGATCCGGTCATGGCGGACCTGGAAGGCTGGCGCTGCGGATTGGCCATCTGCTACGACCTGCGGTTCCCCGAACTGTTCCGCCGGTATTCCGCCCAGGGCGCACACCTGCTCTTCATACCGTCGAATTTCACCCAGCGTACCGGTAAGGATCACTGGAACGTGCTTCTGCGCGCCCGTGCGATCGAAAACCAGTGCTTCGTGGTGGCGCCCGACCAGTGCGGCACGAACCCTCACACGGGGGTGGAAAGCCACGGTCATAGCATGGTGGTCGGACCCTGGGGCGACGTGCTCGCCGACATCGAAGAGGGCGAACAGACTGTCACCCTGACGCTCGATCTTCACGATCTCAACCAGACCCGACAACGCATCCCGGCATTGAGTCACCGCAGGCTGTAGACGACAGCCTACAGACCGCAGACTACAGACCATAGACACCATGCACCCTTCTTCCTCTCACCTCCCTCCTCGGAGTTCGGTCACCGCCCCTCCCACCTCGCACCTCCCACCTGCCACCCTCCCACCTGCCGCCCCTCCCCTTGACCTGACGGCGTCGCGTCCCATCCTGGTTACCTGCGGGCTGGGCTCGGCACCCGCCCTGGCTGCCGAACTGCGCGCCCTCGGTCACACCCCCACGGTTGAACGCGAGTCCGGCGTCGAAATCGACGGCGCCCTGCGCGACGCGATGCGGCTCAACCTCCTGCTCCGCACCGGCAACCGCGTGCTGCTGGAACTGGGCCGGCAGCACGCCGTGACCGCCGAGTCGCTCTACCGTTTCGCGGGCTCGTTCGCCTGGGAAACCGTGCTGCCGCCCGACGGCTACTTCACCGTCGCCTCGTTCGTGAACACGCCGAGCATGCGCGACACGCGGTTTGTCAACGTGCGGTGCAAGGACGCCATCGTCGACCGGATCCGCGGGTTGACCGGCAAGCGCCCCAACTCGGGCAACGAACGCAGCGGCGCGGTCGTGTTCGTGTACTGGAACGGCAGCGATCTGCGCCTCTATCTCGATACGTCCGGCGAATCCCTGTCGCGGCGCGGCTACCGCAAGATCCCCCTGGAAGCGCCCATGCAGGAAACGCTGGCGGCGGCGGTGGTCCTGGCCACCGGCTGGACCGGCGAGACGCCTTTCGTCAATCCCATGTGCGGCAGCGGCACGCTGGCGATCGAGGCCGCCCTGATGGCCACCGGCCGGCCACCGGGGCTCCTGCGCCAGGATTTCGCCTTCCGGCACCTGCAAGGATTCGACGAGGCCGTATGGCGGGACGTGCGGGCTGAGGCCCAGCGCCGGCCGATCCGCAAGCCGCCGGCGGCAATCATCGCCTCGGACATCCGCCGCGACGCCGTGGAAGCCGCCCGCCGCAACGCGCGCACCGCCGGCGTCGAACAGCTCATCGAGTTCCACGTGTGCGACTTCGCCGAAACACCGCTCCCACCGACGCCCGGCATCCTGATCCTGAACCCGGAATACGGTGAGCGCATGAGCCCGGGCGAGGACTTGGGGCCCCTGTACCACCACATCGGCGACTTCTTCAAGAAGAGCTGCCAGGGGTGGCAGGGCTACGTGTTCACGGGCAACCTCGCCTGGGGCAAGCAGATCGGCCTGCGCACCTCGTCCAAACAGACGTTCTTCAACAGCCGCATCGAATGCCGGCTGCTGGGCTTCCGCCTCTACGCGGGCAGCGTGCGCAGCAAATACGCAACCGGCCAGGATGCAGGGACAGCGACCGATGCACCGTGACACCGCCCCCGGCCCCTCCTTCGACCTGACCATCGACGATGTGGCCTTCGGCGGCAAAGCGGTGGGCCGCCACGAGGGGAAAGTCTGTTTCGTGGCCGGGGCCCTGCCCGGCGAACGCGTCCGCGTGCAGCCCGTCCATGAGCGCGACGCCTTCACGGAGGCCGACCTGCTGGAGGTGCTCACCCCCTCCCCCGACCGCATCGCACCGATGTGCCCCCTCGCCCTCTCTCCGCCTCTTCGTCCCCTCCCACCTCCCACCTCCCACCCGGCGGGGCCGGAGGCCCACGCCCTACCTGCGCCTCGCTCTCCCCATCAATCATCGAGCATGGCCGGACTCCCGCCTCCCACCTCCCACCTCCCACCTCTTTCCTGCCCCGGCTGCGCCTACCAGCATGCCGCCTACGCCGCCGAACTGGCGCTCAAACAGCGTCAACTCGAATCGCTGCTCGAGCGCCATGCCGGCATCCCGCGCGGGGTCTGCCAACCGGCCGTGGCGGCGCCCGCCCCCCTCGGCTACCGCAACAAGATGGTGCTCCACGCGCAGGTCGACGGCCGTGACGTGTGCCTGGGGTACTACGCCGCCGACAACACCACCGTCCTCGATGTGCCTGCCTGTCCGCTCGCCCTGGCGCCGCTGAACGCGTGCCTGGCGGAACGCCGGGCGGATCCCTCCTTCCGGCACACCCTGCGCGACGCCATGCCCGTGACCTTCCGCTGGACTCCGCGCGATGGCGCGTTGTGGTGGCGCGGGCACGCCTCCGACCGGGACGTGTGGCTGGTGGAAGACTCGGTCATCGGCCCGCTCGCGGTCCCGCGCAACAGTTTCTACCAGATGAACCCCGCCATGGCCGACCGGCTGGTGGCCCATGTGCGCGACCGCCTTGGCGCCCTGCAGCCGGCGGCCGCCATCGACCTGTTCTGCGGGATCGGCGTGTTTGCGCTGGCGGCCGCCAAAGCCGGTGTCCCGCGCGTGATCGGCGTGGATGTGGACGGCCCGGGCATTCGCGCGGCCGAATACAACGCCCGGCAGCACGGCGCGGCATCCATCGCCTGGCGGGCGGGCAAGGCCGAGGACATCTTACGCGACCCGATGAAGGGATTGCCTTGGGCTGAGGCGCTTGTGATCGTCGATCCGCCCCGCAGCGGGCTGGGTCGCGGGCTGATCCGGCATCTCGTCCGGCAGCGCCCGGGCCGGCTCCTCTATATCTCCTGTGCGGCCGACACCATGACGCGCGATGCGACGTGGCTGCAGGAAGCCGGCTACCGCGTGGAATCGGCCCGGCTGTTCGACATGTTCCCCCGTACCGCCCACTTCGAATCGGTCACGGAATTCGTGCGGTAGGCCCAAGCGTTGACCGCGTCCCCGCCCCTCACACCGCGCTCGCCCCAGTGCGGTCTGCCGTATGCGGTCTGCAGCTTCCCGTCTGCGGTCTGCTGTCTGCCGTCTGCGGTCTTCAGTCTTCGGCCTGCGGTCTCCTCAGGCGTTCTTGCCGATCAGGCTCATGAACTCGGCCCGTGTCGCCGCGTTGTTATGGAAACTGCCCAGCACCGAGGACGTCATCATCACCGATTCCTGCTTTTCGACGCCGCGCATGATCATGCAGAGGTGCCGGCACTCCATCACGACGCCCACGCCCTCCGCGCCCACGGCCTTCATCAGGTCACCCGCGATCTGCGCCGTCAGACGCTCCTGGATCTGGAGCCGGCGCGCATGGCAGTCCATGATGCGGGCCAGTTTGCTCACCCCGATCACCTTCTTCCGGGGAATATAGCCGATGTGGCAGTGGCCGAAAAACGGCAGCATATGATGCTCGCACAGGCTGAAGACCTCGATGTTCCGCAGCACCACCATGTTGTTCGCCTCGGACTGGAACACGGCGTTGTTGATCACATCCTTGATGTTGGTCCGGTAGCCGGATGTCAGGAAGTCATAGGCGGCCGCCACGCGGGACGGTGTCTTGATCAATCCTTCCCGGGTGGGATCCTCCCCCATCTCGACCAGTAACTGCCGAACCAACTTCGCCACCCGTTGCTTATTCATGTCTGACCCCTGACTTCTGTCCTCTGACCTCTGACCTCTGACTTCTGACCTCTGACTTCTGACCTCTGACCTCTGACTTCTGACCTCTGACCTCTGACCTCTGACTTCTGCTGATCTCCACCTCGCTGCAACGGGCAAACCGCAGGGCGCCCGGTTTCTGCACTATCACATCGACCTGCACGACGCGCCGGTCCGCCAGCGCAAGATCCGCCACGGCCCCCGCCAGGCGTTCGATGAGTTTAAAAGAACTCGTGTCCACCAGTCTGAGGATCTTCGCCTTGAGCGCCTTGTAGTCGATCGAATCCCGCAATCGGTCGCTGCGGGCCGCCTTGGCAAGGTCGGCGTGCAACGTCACATCGATCACGATATCCTGAAGTTTGTCGCGCTCGGCGGCCGTCACGCCCACATGGCCGCGAACCAGCAGGTCCCGGATCCGAAGTCTGTCGAGTGTCTGCATCGTAAAACGCCTCCCACGTCCGCATGTTACCCCCGCACGGCACGGCAAGTCAACGGACCGAAGAATACACTTGATGCCGTTCGCCACGTGCCGCTACCATGCCGTCCATGAAAACGAACACCGTCTTGTCTGTGTCCATGCTGATTCTGGCCATGGCCGCCTCGGCCTGGGCGGTCACCCCGGGAACGTCCGCCAGCCAGGGCTCGGCCTTCAACAAGGAGTCCCAGAAGACCGCCGAATCGCTCTTTGATGGCGCCCCCACGCGACTGGGGTTCGGCGCCTACTATGCCCAGCAGAAGCGGGGCATCGATGTCGGCGGCAGGGTTGAGGACTGGAAGATCAAGCATACCGTCGGGTACGTCACCGTGGATATCACCCGCTGGCTGACGGTTCTGGGCGGCGCCGGCGAAAGCGACGTGACCCGCGAGTTCCAATCCGGCGATGGCGACATGGAGTGGATTGCCGGCGGCACGTTGCGCCTTTTCAATTACTTCGCCATGGACCCCATCGTGGGCGAGGATCCCTACTGGCTGAGCATCGATCTGGAGGGCCAGTACACGGACGCCTCAGCCGGCAGCCTGTCCTGGAACGAAGTCTATGGCGCCCTGCTGTTCAACATCATGGCCAAGACTGAACGATGGGGGTTCGTGGACAGCGTCTCCCTGTATCTCGGGCCGGCCTTCTCCGCCATCGACGGGTCGAACGATTTCGGCGGCGATTTCGTCGAAGACCAGTCCATCGGGTTCGTTTTCGGCGTGGCGTTCTGCCCGAGCGACAACCTGACGATCAAGACCGAACTGCAGAAGTTCGACTCGCTCTCCTGGGGGCTCGGCGCCAGTTTCCACTTCTAGACGGCAGGTTCCTGCCACGATGACGGCCGGGCTCAAATGCCCGGCCGTTTTGTTTCCTGCGCCTCTGGACATCCCAAAAGACGTGGGATACGATGCGCCCTCTGGAATGGAGTGGTTTGGATGACGGCTTCGCTTCGACAAACGCCCCTGTTCGACTGTCACCGGGCGCTCGGGGCCCGCATGGTTGAATTCGGCGGCTGGCTGATGCCCGTACAGTATGAAGGCATCCAGTCCGAACACGTCAATACCCGCACCGGGGTGACCGTATTCGACACCTGCCACATGGGCCGCTTCTACGTCTCCGGCAGCCGCGCGTTGGACGCCCTGTCCCATCTGGTCTCCCAGGATCTGCGCACCCTGCGGGACGGACAGTGCCGGTATGGATTCCTCCTGCGGGACGATGGCGGCATTCTCGACGATACGATCGCCTACCGGTTCGACGCGCAGCATTGGATGCTGGTGGTCAATGCCGGCACCCGCGACAAGGACCGCGACTGGATCGTGCCCCGGCTGGGCGGCGATGTGACCTTCGAGGACGCCTCCGGCCGCCAGGGCAAACTGGATGTCCAGGGCCCCCGCTCGCTGGAACTGATGTCCGCCCTGCTCGGTCGCGACCTGGCGTCCCTCGGCTACTTCCGCTTTGTCTCGTTGCCGTACCGGGGCCAGACTCTCGTGGTCAGCCGCACCGGCTACACGGGCGAGAAGGGCGTGGAAGTCTACCTGGACGCGGACCGCATCGTGGCATTCTGGAACGACCTGTTGCAGGCGGGTGCAAAACCCGCCGGTCTGGGGGCCCGCGACACGCTGCGGCTGGAGGCCGGGCTGCCGCTCTACGGACACGAATTGTCGGAGGCCCTCACGCCCGTCGAGGCCGGCCTGGAGCGGTACGCATCCAAGGCGGAGGACTTCATCGGGCGCGCGGCCGTCACCCGGCGTCTGGCCGAGGGCGCCGCACAACGGCTGAGCGGATTCCGCACCGGCGGCCGTCAGGCGGCGCGCGCCGGGCACCGCGTCATGGCGAACGGCCGCGAAGCCGGGCTCGTGACCAGCGGCACGTACGGCCCCACCCTGCAGTGCGCCATTGGCTACGCCTATGTGGCGACCCCGCTGTCGGCGCCCGGGACGAAGATAACGATCGACACGGGACGCGCCTCACTGGAGGCCGAATTGGTGAAGATGCCGCTGTACTCGGCGGTGAAATAGAGGAGACCCCATGATTCCGGAAGGCCTGCATTACACGAACGATCACGAATGGGTGCGCGTGGACGGCGACGAACTGGTGCTGGGAATCACGCACCACGCACAGGAGGCGCTGGGCGACCTGACCTATGTCGAACTGCCGAAAGTCGGCAAGGCGTACAAAGCCCACGACCCCGTGGCCGTCGTCGAATCGCACAAGGCCGCCAGCGACGTCTATGCGCCCCTGGCCGCCACCGTCGCCGTCGTCAACACGGCGCTTTCCGACGCGCCGGAACAGATCAACCACGACACCTATGGCGAGGGCTGGATCTGCCGGTTCAAGGACTGGGACCGCAAAGGGCTCAAGGGACTGCTGACACCGGACGCATATCGAACCCTGATCGCGAGCGCCTGACATGCCCTACATTGCCAACACCGAGGCCGACCAGGGGGCAATGCTCAAGGCGATCGGGTTGTCCGCCATGGACGACCTGTTCGCGGACATCCCGGCGCGCCTCCAAATCCCGACGCTCGCCCTGCCCGAGGGCCTGAGCGAACTGGAGGTGTACAACCGCCTGCATCGGCTCTCGCACCGGAACGCCCATGACCTGGTCTGCTTCCTCGGCGGCGGCTTCTACGATCACTTCATCCCCGCCTGCGTCGACGAACTGTCGGCCCGCAGCGAGTTCTACACCGCTTACACGCCGTACCAGCCGGAGGCCTCGCAGGGCACGCTCCAGGCAATCTTCGAATACCAGACGGCCATCTGCCGCCTGACCGACATGGAGGTCGCCAACGCCTCGCTGTACGACGGCGGCACGGCGTTGTACGAGGCCGCCATGATGGCCGTGCGCATCACCGGACGGAACAAGATCCTGCTCGACAGCGGCGTCAACCCGATCTACCGCAATATGCTCCACTGCTACACGAGCAACCTGGCGGTGGACTTCGTGGAAATGAAGGTCGCGCACGGGCAGAGCGACCGCGACCGCATCGCGGCAGCCCTCGACGACAGCGTCGCGGCCATCATCCTGCAGAATCCGAATTTCTTCGGCGCGGTGGATGACTTCACGGACATCGTGGCCATGGCACACGCCCGCGGCGCGCTGGCGGTCATGTCCGCCTACCCCATCTCCCTTGGCCTGCTCAAGACGCCGGGCGCCATGGGCGCCGACATCGTCACCGGCGAAGGCCAGAGCCTCGGGCTGCACCTGTCGTTCGGCG